>JALYLB010000181.1 GCA_030774475.1 Chloroflexota bacterium
CCCACAACCCCCACCGCGAGCACCCGCAATGCGATGCCCACGTCGCTCAGCCGCTCCACCGGCCAGGACCACCATGGGGCCGCCACGCTCCAGATGAGCGCCGCCACCACGAACCCAACCGCAAGCACGCTCGCCGGGTGCGCGCCCCGCCGGCCGGCCGCCTCCGCGGAGAGCAGGTACATCGCGAACGAGACCGCCGCCCCGGCACCCGCCAGCAGCCCGATCGCGTCGGAACCGCCAAATCCGGCATAGGCGCCGCTCACCAGCACCGCCCCAACGAGGGTCAGCACACCGGCAACCCAGACGAGCATGCCGGGAGCGCGGCGGCCGACCAGCGCGGTGCAGGCCAACACGACGACCGGCGCGGTGTACTGCAGCGCGATCGCGACGCCGACGGGCAGGCGATCGATCGCGACGTAGTAGGAGAGGTTCACGAGCACCAACGCGATTCCAAACAGCACCGCCGGCCCCACCGCCGCTCGGGGCAGGCGCAGCAGGTCGCGGCGGGCAACGAGCAGGAACGCGAGCAGCAGGACTCCCGCGACCGCGATTCGCGCCTCTGCCATGCGGGCGGGAGGAATCCCGGCCACGAACGCATCCTTGGCGAAGATCGCGGACAGGCCCCAGCAGAAGGCGGCGGCCACCACCGCGGCGGTGGCCAGGGCGGGGCGACCGGTCATCGGTCCGGCGGAGAGCTGAACCCCTTGTAGTGCAGCCAGGCCGCGGTGCTCGGCGGGCGACCTACGAAGTCCGCGAACATCTCGTCCGCGGTTCGTGATCCGTTCGGCTCGAGGATCTTGCGACGGTATTCGGCGCCGAGCTCTGGCGACGTGATGCCTTCCCGCTCGAAACGTCCCCACATGTCGTCGCCCAGGGCTTCCGCCCACAGGTAACCGTAGTAGCCGGCGTCGTAGCCACCCATCAGGTGGGCGAACGACGCGAGCATGAAGGTCCCGTCCGGATAGGCCAGCTGCGTCACCTCGTGCGCGGCGCGCGTGATCTCGTCGAGGTCGGGCTCCGCCTGGCCGTCGTGCAGCGCGAGGTCTATGGTCCCGTAGAAGACCTGGACGGCGGCGCGGATCCCGGCATTCAGGTTCTGGGCGGCGAAGATCTGCTCGACGAGCGAGTGGGGGATTGGATCGCCGCTCCGGTAGTGGCGTGCGAACCGGCCCAGCACCTCCGGCTCCCAGGCCCAGTGCTCCATGATCTGGGAGGGCGCCTCGACGAAGTCCCATTCCACCTCCGCCCCGGAGAACCGCGCGGACTCCGCGCGGGTCAGCGACATGTGGAGGACGTGGCCGAACTCGTGGAAGAGCGTCTCGACCTCCACGTGGCGCAGGAGCGCGGGGCGGTCACCCGACGGTGGCGTGAGGTTGGCGACGATCGCGGTCACCGGTCGCTCGTAGCCGCCATCGGCTCGGCGTCTGCCGACGACCAGCGGGTAGGCCGCGGCATGGTTGAACTTGCCATCCCGGGGGAACAGGTCCATGTAGACCCAGGCCTTGAGCTCATCGCTTGCGGCGTCACGAATCTCGTAGAGCTCGACGGATGGGTGCCAGGCGTGGGCGTCAGGCACGCGCCGGTAGCGCAGGCCAAAGACCTCGCCCGTGATCGAGAAGAGGCCCTCCAGCACCCGATCGAGCGGCAGGTACTCGGTGACCAGTGCCGAGTCCACCCCGAACTCGTCGCGCCGTTGACGGAAGTCGTAGAAGCGCCAGTCCCAGGCGCCGATGGGGCCGCTCTCGTCGTCCGCCTCCAGCATGGCCTGCATCGCCGCCGTCTCGCGTTCCGCGGCCCTCGAGGTGGCCGGCACGATCTCGTCGTAGAAGGCACGCACCCGATCGGGATGGCCGGCCATCTTGACCGCCATGCCGTACTGCGCCCACGACGCCATGCCGTGAAGCTCCGCGACCCGCTGCCGAATGCGAAGTGCCTCGCGCATCAGCGGACCGTTGACCTCCATCGCGCGGCTCCAGTTCCGGCTGAACATTTCGTGTCGTGCCGGCCGGCTGGGCGATTGCTCGAGGAAGGGGATGAGCTCGGGAGTGTCCAGGCTCACGCGGCGCGTCTCGGGGCGGCTCCCCGGGGCGAGGCGCTCTCGAAACGCGTCCGAGAGGCCTTCGAGCTCGGCCGGCCCAACCTCGATGCTGTCCCGCGCCTCGTTCACGTTGCGCTGGAAGGCGACCTCGAGCTCCACGAGCCGGGCGCGCAGCCCCTCCAGCTCCGAGCGAACCTCGAGTCCCATCTCCTGGCCCGCGCGTCGGAAGTCGCGCATCCAGATCTCGAGCAGGTAGCGTTGTTCGCCGTCGAGCCCCTCGGCCTCGCTCGTCGCTGCGAAGGCAGAGACGGCCCGATAGAGATCGGCGCGGAACGCCAGGCCAACCCGCCATTTCATGAGGCGCTCGTCGGCCGCCTGCCCGGCGTCGCGGAGCGCTGGATCGGTGGCGACCTGGGACAGGAACCCACCGCGCCCGTTTGCGTCTATGACCCGTCCCACCGCCCGGTCGAGGGGTACCAGCGTGGCGTCGAACGACGGATTCTCCCCGGAGGTCACCGCTTCGGCGATGAGGGCTTCGGCTTCGGCAAGGCCGGCATCGGTCTCGGTCGCGATGGTTGATACCGTGGCCTGGCCGTAGTCGTAGAGCATCGGCCGCATCGTACGCGACCGCTGGCGAGTCGTCCTGACCGGCGGCCTTAGCCCGCGCTCGCCTCCGATTGCTCGACATCGAGATCGGCGTCGGTCGCGGCATCCATGTCGCCTTGAGAATCGTCGCCCCCGCGGACGAGGGCGGTGGCGCGGATGGCGTCCATCGGCTTGGCCAACAGGAATCCCTGGCCGTAGTCGCAGCCGATCGCCTTCACGCGCTCGAGCTGTTCCTCAAGCTCGATCCCCTCGGCGACGGTCTTGAGATGCATGCTCGCGGCCAGCTGGACCACCGCACGCACCAGCGCCGGCTCTTCTGATTCACCGCCGAGGCGCGCGATGAACGAGCGGTCGATCTTCAGGATGCCAATGGGGAAGCGGGAGAGGTAGCTGAGGGAGCTATAGCCAGTCCCGAAGTCATTGAGCGCCAGCTGTACGCCGAGCCGACGCAGCTCGAGGAGCCGCCCCTCGTCGTCCTGCATGAGCCCGCTCTCCGTCAGCTCGACGATGAGGTTCTCCGCGGGCAGCCCGCTCTTGGCGAGGGCTTCCGCGATCCATTCCACGACCCTGGGCTCCCGCAGCTGCCGCGAGGAGAGGTTGAAGCTGACCAGCAGATCCGGCCTGCCCGCCTCGCGCCAGGCCTGGGCCTGTCGACAGGTCTGGTCCAGGATCCATCGGCCGATAGGGACGATCAGGCCGGTCTCCTCGGCGAGGGGGATGAACTCGCCCGGGAGCACCTCCCCGCGGCGTGGGTGCCGCCAGCGGAGGAGCGCCTCGAACGAGTGGAGCGCGCCGGTTGCAAGCTCGAAGACCGGCTGGTAGCGGAGGCGGAACTCACTCCGCTCGAGGGCGTGCTCGAGGTCGGCGCGCAGCTCCAGGCGGGTCACCACCGCGGTATGCATGCTGGCTTCGAAGACTTCGACGCGGCCCTTTCCGCGCGTCTTGGCGGTGTACATGGCGACATCGGCGTTGCGGAGGAGCTCGTTGGCCTCCGTGGGCTCGCCGTCGAAGGCGACGCCGATGCTCGCTCCCAGGTGGAGCTGCTTCCCCGCGATCTCGAATGGGTGGGCCATGGCGGCCAGGATCCGATCCGCGACGTCGCCGACCGCCTCGAGGTTCGTCCCCTCGAGAAGCACGGCGAACTCGTCGCCGCCGAGTCGCGAGATGGTGTCCTCGGGTCGCATGGCGCTCCGCAGCCGGGCGGAGACCGCGGTCAGCACCTGGTCGCCGGCGATGTGGCCGAGGCTGTCGTTCACCGTCTTGAAATCGTCGACGTCCATGAAGAGGACGGCGAGATGGCGGTCGTCACCGCGGCGCTTCATGGCGTGCTGCACCCGATCCGCGAAGAGCGCTCGATTGGCGAGACCGGTGAGCGGATCGTGGAACGCCTGGTGAGTGAGCTGGTCCTCGAGCACCTTGCGCTCGGTGACGTCGCGGTAGTTGACGACGATGCCCCGGACGGCGGGGTCGTCGACCATGTTGCGACCAGTCGCCTCCAGGGTTCGCCACGAGCCATCGGCATGCCGGGTGCGAAGCTCGATCGTGCGTTGGCCGACCGGCGTGGCGATCAGCTCGGCGATGGTTGCCTGGACGAAGCCGATGTCGTCCGGATGCGTCAGCTCGAAGATCGCGCGGCCGAGCCGCTCGTCCGGCGGATAGCCGAGCACGCGCTCAACGGCGGGGCTCTGGTAGGTCACGTTGCCGGTCGGATCGATGATCAAGAAGACGTCCGACGAGTTCGTGACCAGCGAGCGGAACCTGCGCTCGCTGACGCGCAGGTCCTCGACGAGCGAGAGCTCGCGGTGCGCTGCCTCACGCGCCGACCGCGAGCTTCGGTCACGCTCGCGGAGGAGCATCACCTGCCGGACGACACAGAGGAGGAGGACGACAGCCAGTAGCGCGTCTGCCGCGATCCGCACGGGGTCGCCTGCGGCGGACGGCGCGAGCGTATTGGCCACCAGCAGGATCGGCGTCACGGCCACGGCGGCGAGTGGGAGCCAGCCCAGGGCTCGGGCTGCCAGCTGGCGGAATCGCTCGTCGGGATCAAGCTCGCCGGTCCAGGTGGCAGCGCCAAAGGCGCACAGCAAGACCCCTCCTGCCTGCACGACGGCGGATGGCGCCCACTCCCCGGGATCCAGGGTGACGTCCCACGCCGAGCCCACCACGAGTGGCACCACGCCCGCCAGGATCGCGAGCCAGCCATACGCACCTCGACGCGGCGTGATCGCCAGGTTGAGGACCAGGGTGGCGCCCAGCGTGCTGGCGAAGACGACCGTGTACGCGAGCGCGAGGGAGCTGCCCCCCTCGCGGGCCTGCCCGCCAAGCAGCACCAGGCTCGCGGCGCCCGCGGTACAGAAGACGACCGCGGAGTCGAGCACGATGGCCAGCTGCTCCACGTGCGAGAAGCGTGTACGCAGCGAGAGCCACCACGAGGCCGCGACGACCGCCAGGAGCCCACCGATCGGCACCGCTTCGAAGGCCGCCGGCACGCCAACGCCACCCAGCGAGCCCATCACGTGGGCCATCTGGCCGATGGCGTAGAAGAAGGCGGCTCCCGCCAGCGTCGCTCGCATCACGCGGTCGAGGGCTGAGGTGGCGTCGCGGATGCCACTCACGATGCCCGCCAGGGCAGCGAGCCCGGCGACGAGCAGGATGGCGCTGCTCCATGCAGTCATCCGGCTCGCATCCATGCGGCTCAGGATCGCGAGCGCGCCGATGAGCAATGAGCCGGCGAGAAGTGGCGCAATGACCGACTGTCGAGTGCGCCAGAAGCCGATGGCGGAGAGCTCTGCCGGGTCAGGAAGCGGGGTGCCCTCGGCCGTGAGGGCACCCAACGTGGCGGTCATCAGGGCGGAGGCTAGGTGGGGGCTACCAAACGGGCCATGACCCGATAGGCCCACCCGGTCCTAGCGGACTTGCTTGTCGAGGAAATCGAGGGTGACTGCGGCGAAGAGTGGCGACGCGAAGATGGTGTAGTGGGTCAGTCCGGGCAGGATCGCCAGGGCATGGCCGCCCTTCGGACGGCCCTCGCCCATCCAGCCGCCGTCGCGGAGACCGCCGTCCAGCAGCTTGAAGACCTCGACGTAGTGGCTGGGGGGTGCCATGTCGGCATCGGCCGCGACGATCATTGTCGGCACCTGCAGGCCTCGGACCTCCTCGGTGAAGTCGAAGTCCTTCGACATCGAGTCACCGATCTTGTCCAGGAGCCGCCCGAAATCCTCCGGGCGCGGCGCGACGCGCTGATACAGCTGGTACATCGGCGTGTCCTTCAGGAAGTCGATCGCACTCGCGCCCATCTGGCCCTGCTGGGCGAGCATCTCCGCGGGCATCGCGTCGCGCTGGATGTGCGCGGATGCGACCACCAGCCGGCCGACCTTGTCCGGATGCCTGATCGCCGTCTGCAGTGCCACACCGCCGCCCAGCGAGTAGCCGACGACGTCCGGCTTCTCCAGGCCCAGGTGGTCGATGAGCGCCGCGATGTCATCGGCCATGAGCCCGATGTCGATGGGCCGATCGATGTCGGCGGTGCGGCCGTGCCCCTGCAGGTCCGGCGCGATGACCTGGTGGCGCTCCGTCAGCGTGGGGAGGATGGGCCCGAACATCTCGCCCGAGCCGAGCCCTCCGTGCAGCAGGATCAGTGGTCGCCCCGTGCCGTGGATCTCGTAGTAGAGGTTGATGCCGTTGACATCGGCGTACTCGCCGGTGCCCTTCGCTGCGGTCGTCCATTGCGTCATGGTTGCAGTCCTCGTTGCTTCATTTGCCCACCGCGGAATTCATCGCAGATAAGCCGACGCCGAGCGAGCCGCCCGGTGCATCACTCGCCGGTGCATCACTCGCTCGTTGTCGTCCGAGGTCTCACTAATTGGTCCCGGACCGCCTGCTGAGTTCCAGGAAGACCGCGATCCGATACGCAACCGAGCCGAAGAGAACCGGAGGGACCAGAAACGGGTGGCCGATGCCGTTAATGAGACGTCAGACGACCAGGGGACCGGGATCTCCGGCCATTCATCGCGCTTAGTCCTCCGCCGTGAGGACCTCGCGCAGCGTGTCGGCGAAGGCGTCGGGTTCGCCCCGTTGGCCAAATTCGTCACCGAGGAATCCGGCATGGCCACTGGGGAAGGTGACCGGGGTCGTCCCGAGCCGTTCGGCCACCGCCTTCGCGGCGCGGTTAGCCACCTCGCCCTCCGACTCGGCCCCGGCACCGATGACGATGCGGGTCGACGCGGCTCGCAGGGCGTCGAAGTCGAGCTGATAGTGGCTGGTCGCGATCATGTTCTGCCCGAGCAGTGGGTCGCCCCGGGTTCCGTCGTCATCGGTCGGCAGCCCGAACATCGCAGGGTCGGGGTCGGGCCGGTCGGCGTAGTCGGCCGGAACGGGACCCTTCTGGCTGACGAATGCGATGAACTTGGCCATGCCCGCGCCGAAGCCATTGCGAAGGTAGGTCTCGTGGATGTCCCGGTTGGCGGCGAGCGCCTGCTCGCGGTCGGGGAGCACCTGGGCGGCCGGCGGCTCGTGCGCGACGAGGGTCCGGACCTGCTCCGGATGCTTGGCCACCAATGCCAGCGCGTTGATTGCACCACCGCTGCTGGCGAATATCTCTACGGGTCCGGAGTCCAGCTTCGAGATCAGCCGGTGCAGGTCGTCCGCATGTTGATCGGGTGTGGACTCGGTGGCGTCGTCGGTGCGTACGCTTCGTTCCACCCCGCGCGGGTCGTAGGTCACGACCGTGCGGTCGGTGAAATGGCCCGCCAGGGTGCCGAATCCGCTGGCGCCCATCGGCGATCCGATCACGAGCAGGACGGGCGCAGTGCCCGCATCGCCGGTCCGGACGTCGTAGGTAAGGACAGCGCCCGGCACGTCGAGGGTGTGGGTCGTCGGCTCAGTCATGGGGCATCTCCTCGAAGGTTCCTGAAGAAGATCTCACTCCTAGGACGTGAAGCGGCGGCCAACCTCATCGGCCGGTTGCATCCGACTCCGCCCAGCGCAGCACCCGAAGCGCCCGAAGCGTGATCCATCGGCTCGGGCGGCCCACGGCTTCGTCGAAGTCCACCGCGAGCAGGTCATGGTGGGCGTGATCGAGCGGCCAACGGCCATCCGCTCCGCGCTTCGATTCGATGATGCCGACCGCCTCGGCCGTCCTCTGGTCGGGCGCGACTCCGGCGTCCCGCAGGTAGTCGAGCGCGCGGAGGACGTCGTAGTGCCAGCCGTTCGGGAATGCGAGGTAGAGCCAGCGTGAGCGTGCGTGCTCGCCGGTTGACAGGCGGCGGAGGAGGCGTCGCTCGAGGAGGTACTCCTGCCCTCGGAGGCGGGCTTTGGTCACCTGTGGACGGCCACCGACGGCCCGCTCGTACTCGAGGAGTCCCTCAAGCACGTTGATCGTCGTTTCGAACGAACCTCGCGTCGAGCCACGCTCCTGCTCGCAGTTCCAGCCGCCGTCGTCCATCTGCTCGGTCAGCAGCCGGTCCACGATGCCCGTGACGTCCTCGCCGAAGTAGGCGCCGATCGCGAGGGCCTGGCCATTGATGCAGGGCTCCACCTCGCCGTCGAAGTACGCCTCGCCCTCGTGTTCCCATTTGCTGTTCGCCCGGACGAGATCGACAGCCCGCCGCGCCTCGTCGGTCGCCGGATCGAGACCGAACTGCCGCAACAGCTGAAGCGTCGGCGTGGTGGAGGTCCACTCGGGGAAGTAGGCCCCGCCGGCCCATTGGCCGTCCTCGCCCTGGAGGGCGAGCAGCCTGGCGCCCCACCCTTCGTGGGTCACACGCGCGCGTTCGGACGCGACATGTTCTGGGGACGCATCGGTCAGGTCGCGCATCACCTGCCAGCGGATCGCAGGATCCGAATCGAGGAGCCAGTCGGTCACATTCACGAGTTCATCCTGCCGCATTCGCTGGTGGAGCGATCAGTCGGCATCGAGCAGCTCGAGGACGGGTGCCATCGCCTCGAGTGCGGCCAGCGTGCGTGGCCAGAGCAGGATCTCGATCTGGGTAAAGCCCCCGGCGTGGAACGCCCGCAGTTCACTGGCGATCTCTTCGGCTGAGCCGCTCACTGGCATCCCCAACGCCTCAGCAGCTCCTGTGACCTCTGTCGGCTCGACGATGATGCCGGCGGAGCGACCGATCGAAGCAGGATCCCGGCCGACCTCGACGCAGGCCGCTTCAAGCGCGGCGAGCCGCGGCGCGAACTCAGTGAGGTCGCTGCGCTCCTCGACGTACCAACTCCAGGTATCGGCGTGGACGGCAGCCAGGCGGAGCATCTTCGGACCCTTCGCGCCAATCATGATCGGGATCCGTCCGGGGCGCGGTCCGACCGGTCGTTGCTCCAGGTCGCGGGCTGCGTGGTAGTTGCCCTCAAAGTCTGCGCGACCCGCGCGAAGGAGGGGGACGATGATCTCTAGCGCCTCCTCGAACCGGCCGTGGACGTGGTCCTCGGGCAATCCGAAGGCGTGCGCCTGATGGCCGGCGTGGCCCGAGCCAAGGCCCAGCACGATGCGGCCGCCGCTGATCTCATCGAGCGTCTCGACCGCCTTCGCAGTGATTCCCGGGTTCCGGTGGAGCGCGGAAAGGACCCATGTGCCCACCTTCACTCGCGAGGTCGCCGCGGCGACCGCACCGGCCATCGCGACGCATTCCCACCAACCTCGGGTCTGCCCGTCCGGTGGACGCCACAAGAGCTCATCCGGGATCCAGACCGTGTCGAACCCCATCGCCTCGGCCCGGAGCGCGAGCTCGCGGATCTCAACCCAGCGCGGGGTCGAGCCGTCAGTCCAGGATTCTTCCATCGGGAGCACCAGCCCGAGTTCAATAGACCGCACCGGGATCTCCTTGTTGGGTGGGTGACCGAGTCTAGTCGTCGGGCGGAGCGCGGCCACCCTGATCGCGTCGTGGGTCGGCCCGTCTACCATTCGCCTGGTGCGCGAGGCCCTGCAGCCGATCCCGCTCGCCGAGATCGAGGCCGCCCGGGCTCGACTCCATGGAATCGCCTTGCGGACGCCGCTCGTGCGCCTCGGCCTTCCGAATGACTCGCCCGAGATCCTGCTCAAGCTCGAGAATCTGCAGCCGATCGGCTCGTTCAAGCTGCGTGGCGCCGTGAACGCGATGGCGATCGCGGGCACTGCCGCAGTTGCGAACGGCGTCTACACCGCGAGCGCAGGAAACATGGCTCAGGGGCTCGCCTGGGGTGCTCGGGAACTTGGGGTGCGCTGTCGGGTGATCGTTCCGGAAACCGCGCCCCACACCAAGATCGCGGCGATCGAGCGGCTGGGCGGCGACGTGATCCAAGTGCCGTTCGAGGCCTGGTGGCAAACCTTGCTGGATCATCGCTTTCCTGGCATCGAAGGGCTGTTCATCCATCCCTTTGCGGACCCCTCGGTCATGGCCGGAAACGGGACGATCGGACTCGAGATCCTCGAGGACGCACCGGATGTGGACGCGATCCTCGTTCCGTATGGCGGCGGCGGCTTGTCCTGCGGAATCGCCTCGGCCGTGCGGGCGTCCCGGCAGGACGTTCAGGTGTACGCCGCGGAGGTGGAGACATCGGCACCGTTCGCTACCGCGCTCGCCCGGGGGGAGCCGACCAGCATCACTTCGACACCGAGCTTCGTGGATGGGATCGGCGGCACGAGTGTCTTCCCGGAGATGTGGCCGCTGGCACGCGAGCTGCTGGCCGGATCCGTCCTCGCTTCGGTGGCCGAGGTCGCAGTCGCCGTCCGCCTCCTCGTGGAGCGCAACCGGGTCGTAGCCGAGGGTGCGGGAGCGGCGCCCGTCGCCGCGGCGCTGAACCGAACGATCGACGCGAAGACGATCGTGTGCGTCGTTAGCGGCGGAAACATCGACAACGAAACGCTCGCCACGATCCTCCGTGGCGAGATCCCGATGAAGGAGCACTGAAGATGGACACGGTCGAATACTTCCCGGTGGCCGAGTCGCTTGGTTCGCTCAAGCTCCCCTTCTCAGAAGCGGTCCGAGTCGGGCCGATGCTGTACCTGTCGGGGGCCATGGGGATCGACGACGCCGGGACGTTGGTGCCCGGGGGCATCGAGGCCGAGACACGCCAGGCCCTGACCAACATCCGGTCAGTGCTCGAGCGTCACGGCTCATCGATGGATCGGGTGATCAAGTGCACGGCGATGCTTGCCGACATGCAGGAATGGGCGGCGATGAACCGCATTTATGCCGAGTTTTTCCCGACGAACTTGCCCGCTCGCAGCGCGTTTGGCGCCTCCGGCCTCGCGCTGGGCGGCCGGGTCGAGATCGAGTGCATCGCCACGAAGGGGTAGCCGCGGAGCTACCATTCACTCCCCGTGACGACCCCTGCCGCGAACGACTTCGTCCATCTCCACGTCCATTCCGAGTTCAGCCTGCTCGACGGCCTCTCGCGCCTGCCGGAGATGACGCGTCGGGCGGCGGACGCGGGGATGTCGGCGCTGGGATTGACCGACCACGGAGCGATGTACGGGGCGATCCCGTTCTACCAGGCGGCAACCGCTGTTGGCATCAAGCCGATCATCGGCGTGGAGACATACGTCGCGCCGCGCCGGCACACGGACAAGGAGCCGCGCCTCGACGCGAACCCGTACCACATGATCCTGCTGGCCAAGGACATGACCGGGTATCGCAACCTGATGGGCCTCGTCACTAAGGCGCACCTCGACGGCTACTACTACCGACCCCGGATCGACAAGGAGCTCCTCGCCGAGCACAGCGAAGGGCTGATCGGGACATCGGCCTGCCTGTCAGGAGAGGTCCTCCGCCGCCTGGCCGAGGGTGACGAGAAGGCGGCCGAGCGTGCCGCCGACGAATATCGGTCGATCCTGGGCGAGGGCAACTTCTTCATCGAGGTCCAGGATCATGGCGTCCCGGATCAGGGCCGCCTGCACCCGCAGCTGGTCGAGCTGGCGCGCCGGATGCGAATCCCGCTGCTGGCGACCAACGACACGCACTACACGGTGCCCGAGCAGCACGAGGCCCACGACCTGCTGCTCTGCATCCAGACCGGCTCCAACGTCGACACCCCGGGGCGGATGCGTTTCGACACGAACGAGTTCTTCCTCAAGTCCTCCGCGCAGATGCGATCGCTCTTCAGGGGCGAGCTGCCCGATGCCATGGACAACACCCTGCGCGTGGCCGAGATGGTGGACCTGCGCCTCGAGTTCGACCAGCTCCGCCTACCGCAGTTCCCGGTGCCAAATGGCGAGACGGCCACCAGCTGGCTCCGCGCCGAGTGCGAGCGTGGCCTCGCCGAGCGCTATGCCGACCGCCTGACCGATGCCGTCCACCATCGGCTCGACTATGAGCTCGGGATCATCGACCGGATGGGGTATTCCGCCTACTTCCTGATCGTCGCCGACTTCACGCGCTTCGCCCGGGAGCAGGGGATCATGACCACGTGCCGGGGGAGCGCGCCCGGTTCGATCGTCACCTATTCACTCGGGATCACCCCGGTCGATCCGCTCGAGTACGGCCTGCCGTTCGAGCGCTTCCTCAACCCCGATCGGGTGACGATGCCGGACATCGACATCGACTTCCAGGACAGTCGCCGCGACGAGGTGATCGAGTACGTCACGCGCAAGTACGGCGATGACAAGGTCGCCCAGATCATCACCTTCGGAACGCTCGGCGCTAAGGCCGCGATCCGCGACACAGGACGAGCGATGGGGCTCACCTACGCGGAAGCGGACCGGGTCGCCAAGGCGGTCCCCTACGAGCTGAACATCAGCCTCGAGCGCGCCATCGAGACCTCCCCGCAGCTGCGCGAGCTGATCGCCGCGGACGATCGGGTCGATCGGCTCATCACCGTCGCCAAGCAGCTCGAGGGCGTCAGCCGCCACGCCTCCACGCACGCCGCCGGCATCGTCATCTCGCGCGAGCCGCTGACCGAGATCATGCCGCTCCAGCGCGCCACGGACGGCCGCACGACCATGACCCAGTTCGAGATGCACGCCTGCGAGGCGCTCGGCCTGCTGAAGTTCGACTTCCTGGGCCTCATCAACCTCACGATCCTGGCCGACGCGGTGGCGCTCATCGAGAAGCACCGCGGGGTCCGCATCGACGTCGACGACCTGCCCCTCGACGATCGCCGCACGTTCGAGCTCCTCTCGACTGGGGAGACGACCGGCATCTTCCAACTCGAGGGCGCCGGGATGCGCCGCTACGTCAAGGAGCTCCGGCCAACGGAGGTCCGGGACCTGGCCGCCATGGTCGCCCTCTTCCGTCCCGGGCCGATGGCGAACATCCCCAGCTACATACGCCGCAAGCACGGGGAGGAGGCGGTCACGTACCTCCACCCGTCGCTCGAGCCTGCGCTGCACGACACCTACGGGATCTTCGTCTACCAGGAAGACATCATGACCGCGGCCATCGCCATGGCCGATTACACCGGCCCGGAGGCGGACAACCTCTGCTACGCGATCCGCAAGAAGAAGGAGGCGGTCCTCCGCCAGCACGAGGCGAAGTTCAAGGCGGGAGCGCAGCGCAAGGGGATCCCGCCCGGCATCGTCGACCAGGTCTTCCACGAGTTCGAGCCGTTCGCCCGCTACGGGTTCAACAAGGCCCACGCGACCTGCTACGGGCTGATCGCCTACCAGACCGCGTACCTCAAGGCGAACTACCCGATCGAGTTCATGACCGCGGTGCTCAACGGATTCCGCGAGCGCGCGGAGAAGGTGGCCGCGGTCGTCGCGGAGTGCCGGCGGCTGGGGATCGATGTCCGACCGCCGGATGTGCAGGCCTCGCAGACCCTCTTCACGGTGGAGACCGATGCGGCCGGCGCCCCCGAGGCGATCCGCTTTGGCCTGATCGCGGTGAAGAACGTGGGCGAGGGCGCCATCGAGTCGATCGTCGCCGGGCGCGAGGGCCGCTCCGAGGTCTCCGACGAGGTTGGCCCGTTCACGTCGCTCGACGACCTCTGCCGCCGCCTGGACCTGCGCACCGTCAACAAGCGGGTCCTCGAGTCGCTGGTCAAGGCGGGCGCGATGCGGTCGCTGGGCGGGGCCGCATCGCTGCTCAACCGGCTCGACACGGCCCTCGAGATGGGGGCGCGCCACCAGCGCGACGTCGCGGCGGGGCAGGGGACGCTCTTCGACCTCTTCGCGGCACCCGAACCGATGGCGGACCTTGCAACGAACGGCGCGGCGGCGCCATCGGCTCCTGAAGATGAGATCCCGCAGCGCGAGCGGTTGCGCTGGGAGAAGGAGCTCCTGGGCCTCTACCTGTCCGAGCACCCGCTCGGCGAGATCGCCGACCAGCTGCCGGAGTATGTCACCGCGTACACGGGCGACCTCGCCGAGGAAGACGACCAGACTCGCGTCACCCTTGGCGGCATCCTGCAGGGCGTCCGCCGGGTCATCACCCGGGCCGGATCGACGATGCTGGTCGCCAACCTCGAGGACCTGCAGGGAACCGTCGAGGTGGTCGTCTTCCCCAAGGTCTTCGCGGAGACGGCCAACGCGTGGGCAGAGGACGCGGTGGTGCTGATCTCCGGGCGCATCGACCATCGCGACGAGGAGGCCAAGCTCCTGTGCGAGGCGGTGCATGCCTGGGACGACGCGGTCCGGATGGGACCGGTCGCGTTCTCCGCCGAGCGCGATCGCTTGCTGCGCGGCCGTGGTCGCGGCTGGAGCGGCAATCGCCCCGGCCCGAATGGCGGAGACATTGGACCCGGAGCGGGAGCATGGGACGGGGCAACATCCGCGATGCGCGTGGCCGATCCGCCGCGGCAGGCGATGCCCGTTGAGAGCCAGGCTGGCGGTTCGGGCGGAGCTCCCGCGGCGGTCGGCGCTGGCGTGGCCCCGGCAGCGGTTGGCTCCGCGGTTCCGCGCGTCAGCCCGGTCAAGCCCCGCCCGATTCCATCTGCGGTCGAGGATGCAATGACGCCCAGGAGCGAGGCAGGCGGCGAGCCTTCGAGCGATGCGCTTTCAGCGCCGGTGGAGCCAGCCGAACTGACGCCAGCTCCCGCCGACGCCATACCACTCCAGACGTCGCCGAGCGGGACGGCCGTGGAGGTCACCTTCGATCCGGGGATTTCGGTCGAGCGGCTCCTGCCGGCGATCGAATCGGTCACGGCGTTCCTGCGGGGCCACCCTGGCCCGGTGTCGGTCGTTCTCGAGGTTCCCGTGGCCGGCGCCACGCGCCAGGTGCGGCTTCCTCAGCGGGTCGCGTGGGACGATCGGCTCTCGGACGGCGTCCAACGTGCCGCCGAGCTGCCGGTCACCGTACGGCTGCGGGCGCTTCCCGGCGAGTCCTGAGATGCGCTGCTATCCTCACGCCCCGTGACGACCCGCCCATCGCGCGCTGCCGCCCGAACTCGCGCGCGCCGGACCGCGAAGCCGCCTGCTCCCGCGCCCGGGAGCGCGACCCCGAGTCCCGCCGCCGACGAGGCACTCGTCATCGCGATTCTTCGCCTCCTGCGTCAAACGCCCAACGAGGCCGTCGAGCTGGGGCCGGTGGCCTCAGAACTGGGACTGGAGCCGCATGCGGTCCAGCTCGTCGTCGAGCGGCTCCATCGGCGTGGCCTGGTCATCGCACCGTTCATCGAGCCAGGGACCGCCGGCGGTGCCGAGCTGACGGAGAAGGGGCTTGGCTGGCTTCTCGAACGCGAGGGCGGCAAGCCTCCGGAGCCGCCAGTCGCTCTCCGACCTGCGACGGATCGGGTCCGCGCGGAGGACGAGGCCGCCCGCCTGCCACGAGCCCAGGTCTACGGTCCTCGCAAGTCCTGAGCGCAGCGTTCACCCTCGCGCGGCTCCTCGGCTGCCAGTAGGGCGGCGGCGCCATCGGCCCAGCGCCCTAGAGGATCTTCGAGAGGAACTCCCTCGTCCGGTCGTGCTGCGGATTCGCAAAGAGGCCCTCCGGCGTGCCTTCCTCGAGGATCGCGCCGTCGTCCATGAAGAGCACCCGATCCGCAGCCTCGCGCGCGAATCCCATCTCGTGGCTGACCACGATCATCGTCATGCCCTCGTGAGCGAGCTCCTCCATCACCTCGAGGACCTCGCCGATCATCTCAGGGTCGAGCGCGGAGGTCGGCTCGTCGAAGAGCATGAGCGCGGGCTTCATGGCGAGTGCCCGGGCGATCGCCACCCGCTGCTGCTGGCCACCTGAAAGCCTCCCGGGATAGACGTCGCGCTTGTCCGCGAGACCCACACGCTCGAGCAGGCTCTCGGCCATCTCTCGCGCCTCTGACTCGCGGACGCTGCGCACCCGGATCGGAGCTTCCATGATGTTCTGCAGGGCGGTCATGTGCGGGAACAGGTTGAAACGCTGGAAGACCATCCCGATCTCAGCGCGCTGTCGCGCGATATTCCTCTCTCGGTCCTCGACCAGCTTGCCGTCCTGCTCTCGGTAGCCGATCAGGTGCCCATTGACCCAGATCCGCCCGGACTGGATCTTCTCGAGGTGGTTGATGCAGCGCAGGAAGGTCGTCTTGCCCGAGCCGGATGCGCCGATGACGACCACCGTCTCTTTCAGCATGACCGTCATCGAGATGCCCTTGAGAACGTGTAGCCGTCCGAAGTACTTGTTGACGTCCTGCGCCTCGACGATGCAGTCGCCAGAGGGCGGAGGTCCACCGATCGCCTGAAGGAGGTCGTGAGGTTGATAGTGCTCTGTGGTCATTGGGTTATCGCCCACCCGTGACCGGGACGGGATCCTCCGTACGGGGCGACCGGGTCCCGAAGAGGCGGTCCAGCAATCCCGGCGGCCGCTCCCCGCCGAACCCGCGACCCAGGCGCCGCTCGATGAACGCCTGGATGATGCTCCAGATGGTCGTCAATAGCAGGAACCAGCAAGCGCAGGCCAGGAAGAGCTCGAAGGGATGGAAGCTTGTGCTGCCGCTTCCATTGAGCTGCGAGAACGTCACGAACAGCTCGGGGACGGCGATGACGATGAGAAGGGAGGTGGTCTTGAGCATGTTGTTGAACTCGTTACCGAGCGGAGGAACGACGACCCGAGCAGCCTGTGGCAGGACGATCCGCCGCATCGCCAAGCGGTACGACATGCCAAGCGATTTCGCGGCTTCCATCTGTCCGGTATCAACCGACAGGATCCCGGCGCGCACGATTTCGGTCATGTATGCGCCCTCGTTCACGCCTAGGGCAAAGATCCCTGCCTGGATGCTGCTGGGAAGCGTGATGCCCATCAGCGTCAGATCCGGCCATGCGTAGATCCGCGTCACCAGCAGGCCGTAGTACAAGAACATGATTTGCACAAGAAGAGGGGTGCCACGGAATATCCAGACGTAAAAATTCGCGAGGTAGCGGGCCGGCCGGAGGTTCGCGAGACGGCCGAGCGCCCCGAAAACCCCGAGGAGCACCCCGATGATCTGGCTGGTAATGGCGATCGACACGGTGAGCCAGACGCCGTTGAGGATCCGGGGACTGGGCCTCAGCAGCGAGTCCCAGAAGATGCTCCAGTCGTAGACGTACGACCCCGGCTGGCTGGCTCTGCACCCAGCCACGGCAAGGGCAATGAGGAACAGAGCAGCGCCGATCAACAACGTTGACTGGCGCCGCACCAGTCCCGAACCGTGAGCGATGAGGGTCACCACGCCCGTTTAGCTCGAAGGAAGGAGGCTCCGGGTCAGAGCTTCCCGCTGTTCACCTGCTCGGCGGTGATTCCGCCGCTCTTCAGCCCCCAGGTCTGCAGGATCGCGTCGTACTTTCCGTCAGCGATCATCGACAACAGGGCAGCCTTCACCGCGTCCCGCAACTTCGTCTTGGTCTTTGCCACGCTGATGCCCTCGATTGCCTGCTCCAGCGTTATGCCGGAGAGCTCGAACTGGGTGGCGTGGTTGTTGACGGCGTAGCCGGCAGCTGGCGAATCCGCGAAGTACGAATCGGCCGTTCCCGCTTGCAATGCAAGGAGAGCATCGCTGTCCTTATCGAAGGTCTTGATGTTGATCGCCTGCTTGCCGGCCTTGACGCAGGCGGCAGAGAGCCCGGCGCCCTTGTAGTCACTCGTACCCTGCAGGAAGTCGAGCTCGGTCGTTCCGTTCTGCACCGCGACCGTGGTTCCGCACAGGTCGTCCTTTGTCTTGATTCCCTTGGGGTTGCCCTTGGCGACGACGACTGCCTGGCCCGCCTTGAAGTACGGGATCATGTCGACCTGCTTGAGCCGATCGGCGTTGATGTTCTGGGCCGAGATGATGATGTCGCACTTGTTGCCGAGGAGCGCCGGAATAATCACGGGGAATACTGTGTTCTCGACCGTGAACTTGAGCCCGAGCCTGGTTGCGATCTCGCGCCCAAGGTCAACGTCCGAGCCGATGGGTTCCCCGCTGTCACTGAACGCTTCCTGTGGGGGATACGGGATGTCGATACAGGCAAAGAGGCTGCCCGGAACGTTCAGCTGATCGGTCGGGACGGTGGCCACCTGGCTTGCGGCGGGCACGGACGCGGCCGCCGATCCGCCTGCGCTGGCGGAGCTGCCGTTGTTGCCTGCCTGGCAGGCGGCGAGCAGGATGACGGCGGCGATTCCCCCGATCGCGCCCTTCCGCGAGATGGTGTGCATGCCGGTCTCCTCCTGGAGGCCCGTCGCGGGGCCAATGCGCGAACTAAGGTGCGCAATCTAGCGCTCCGTGAGGACTCGTGTCGAGATCGACGCTGGCTAGACTCCTCCTGTGAGCAACCCGCGATGGCCGGACAACACCATGGCGGGCGCTTCCATTCCGCTCGCGCGTGCCTCCACGTTGCCATCGCGCTACTACGTCGACCCTGACTTCCACGCCCGCGAGGTGGAGCGGATCTTCGGCAGAACGTGGCAGCTGGTCGCCCGCACCGACGAGCTCGCCCGGCCGGGCGACTTCGTGCCCGTGACCGTCGTCGACGAGCCGGTGGTCGTCACCCGCGGGGTCGACGGTGAGCTGCGCGCCTTCTACAACGTCTGCCGCCATCGGGCTGGCCAGGTGGCCCTCACGCGGGGCAACCGCAAGTCTCTCCAGTGCCACTACCACGGCTGGACCTATGGGCTGGACGGAACGCTGCGCGCCTGCCCGGAGATGGAGGAGACCGAGGACTTCCGGAAGGAGGACTTCGGCCTGCAACCGGTGCGGGTTGACCGATGGGGCCCGTTCGTCTTCGTCTGCCTGGACCCTGGAGCTCCCGCCCTCGCCGAGATGATGGGCTCCATCGGCTCAGAGGTCGCCGATGCCGGGTACGACGTCGAGCGGATGCGCCTCGTGGAGCGGCGCGAATACCTGATCGAGTGCAACTGGAAGGTCTACGTCGATAACTACCTCGAGGGCTACTACCTCCCGATCGCGCACCCCCAGCTGTATCGCGAGCTCGACTACGACGCCTATCGCGTCGAGGAGCACCGTTACTACTCCAAGCAGCACGCGCCGATTCGCGAGCTCAAGCCCGGCGAGGAGCTCGGGCGCGACCGGCGCTACCTGCGCGTGCCCGGTCAGGAGGAGAACGCCCTCTACTACTGGTTCTTCCCCAACACGATGTTCAACATCTAACAGGACAACATGAGCTCGAACGTCATCCTGCCTCAGGGCCCGGACCGGACGCTCACCGTCTTCGAATGGTTCTTCGCCGAACCGGGGACGGGACCTGGCTGGGAGTCAATGCAGCAGACGATCGCCTTCTCCGACGAGGTCCAACAGGAGGACATCGTCATTTGCGAGCAGGTCCAGCGTGGGTTGCGGTCGCGCTCCTACGACGCGGGGCGCTTCTCCGCCAAGCGAGAGAACGGCGTCTACCATTTCCAGAGCCTTGTCCGCGAGTTCCTGGGCGAAGACGCGCAGTGACCTACGAGGAGCTGATCGCCCTGGCTCGCGGGCTCGAGGGCCAGACGCTCGAGACGGTGACGGGTCGGGGGTTCACGGTGGGCGTCTCGAGCGTCGAGCATTGCCCGTTCTTCACGCCGGCGTCGAGTGGCTATCCGCAGACCGACGGCCGCAAGGCCGCGGAGCGCGTTCTCGCCCGCTACAACGAGACGGGAAGCCTCCGGCCACGTGACTACGCGGACGTCACGCGCAACGCCTCGTACTACGTGGGGCTCTTCCTGCGCGCTTCCGACTGAACAAGCGAACGCCTGCTGCGGTCGTCTCGGGTCCCACTAGCCGGAATCGATCCCCCGGATGTGAACGGCGTTGACCAGAAACGGGCCTCCGTTGGTCGAGTGCGATGCCGAGCGACCTCCGTCGAGGAGCCGATCGTGGTAGTGAGATGCCAGGGGACCACCGGCGGACGGGCGAGCGGACGTGGCGGGCGCTACGCTGCCCGGATGACGTCGAGTGCGCCCGTTCGCCGCGACGGCAAGCTGACCGTCGCGCTGATCTCGGAGGTCTTCTTCGAGGCCGATGGCGTGGCGCGCCTCCAGGACCGGCTCGCAGAGGCGGCCGAGCGGGGCGCGGATCTCGCCGTCCTCCCTGAGATTCCGCTGAATCCATGGCGCCCCGCGACGAAGGTCCCCGTCGATGAGGACGCCGAGGAAGAAGGCGGACCCCGAACCCGGACGATGTCCGAGGCCGCCAAGGCGTCCCGCATCGGGTTGGTGGGCGGCATCATCAACCGCGATCCGGCGAGCGGCCGTCGCACGAGCCGCGCTCTCGTCTTCGACGCGGCCGGGGAGGTCGTCGGCCGATACGAAAAACTGCACCTCCCCGAGGAGCCGGGCTTCTGGGAGACGAGCCATTACGAGCCCGGCGCCGACCCGCCTCGGCGGATCGACGGGTTTGGCCTTCCAATCGGCTTGCAGATCTGCTCCGACACGAACCGGCCCGAGGGATCCCATCTTCTCGGAGCCGACGGCGCGATGGCCATCCTCATCCCGCGGGCGACGGAAGAGCGCACCTACCAGCGCTGGAAGCTCGTCTTCCGCACGAACGCCCTGACGAGCTGCGCCTACGTCCTCTCAGTCACGCGGCCGGCGCCGGAGAGCGGGGTGCTCATCGGTGGCCCCTCGATCGCCGTCGACCCGATCGGAAATGTGCTCGTCGAGACGACCGACCGCTTGAGCCTGGTGACCCTCGACGAGGCGGTCGTCCGTCGGGCTCGGGCCGCCTATCCAGGCTACCTGCCGGTCCGCGCCCGCCTGTATGCGGACGCCTGGGCGGAGATCGCCGGCCGCGACGGGTAGACGCGGGTCATCGGACCCGGCGCCATCGGCCTACCCGGAGCTCAGGGTGAACTGACCCTCAGCGATCTTCTCGTTGCCCCGGTAGACGCGCATCTTGAAGACCCCGCCGCCGCCCCAGGCGCTTAGCAAGCTGCTCGTCGTGACGCGGAATCCAAAGATCTTCGCGCCGGAGCTGACGCGCACCGGGTTGCTCGAGCGCGGGTCGACCACCGTCTCCTTGCCGTTCGCGACTCTGACCGTCTCCTCGCTGAGGGTTGTCACGCCAAACGGCGCCGGCGTGCTCACCGAGTAGGCGAAGTAGCCCGTAGGGCCGAACGAGGTCGTGGCGTTGGTCACCGTACGCGCGGACGTCAGCCCGGTCCCGAACTTGATCGTGCCGACCGGCTTGGGCGTCGGCTTTGGGGTGGGTTTGGGCGTTGCCGTGGGTGCGACCGAGGCGGTGCTCGCTCGGGGCGTTGCGCGAGGCGTGGGCGAGGGTGAGCTGCTCAGCCCGACCGTCGGCTGCGTCGGGTTGATCGCCGAGAAGAAGAGACCCAGGAAGATCGCGAGCACGATCGAACCCACCGCCGCGCCAAGCGAGAGGAGCGACGAGGGGTCCGTGGGGAATGGCGACTGTGGGCGCGTCACCGGCCGAGCCAGGTCACGGCGAAGCGACACTCCGCAGTTGCGGCACACCTGCGCCCACGACGGGTTGGCGTGACCGCAGTTGGAGCATTCGATCGTGTCGTCGACATCACCGATCATCGCCGCGGCCATCCCTCGCGTGGTCGTGGAAATCGGCGGTCAGCCTAGCACGGTGATGACCGCCGGCGGTGAGAACGCCGGCGGCCGGTGACCGACCGCGCAACCGGCCGATCGCCGGGAATGGTAGCGAAGGCTCGGCGTCGTCGCCGTTATCGCGATGGGCGATGAAACAGCGCGCGACGGCACTCGACCGGTGCCCTTAGCCCCAAACCATCGGCTCAGCCGATGAGTTGCCGCATAGCCGGCATTCGATCGGCACAGCCGGCCTGCCCGGGTGCTCTTTCATCGGCTCAGCCGATAGCGCGCAGCGCAACTCCGGTTCGACGAGCCCCGCGAGAGCTCCCGCGCTCTCACTCATCGGCTCAGCCGATACGTCTTCGCTGCATCGGCGCTGCAGGAGTCCTCGCGCGCTCACGCATCGGCTCAGCCGATGGCGGTTGGCTAGCCGTGATGCACCGGGTCAGTCTTGGCGCCGTCCGGCGTCGTACGTGGCGACAAGCTGGCGAGGAGCCTTGGCGCGCCACCCTGCGACCAGGACATCTTCGAGGAGATCCTGGTCGATAGCCGCCAGCCTCACGAGCACGGCCGGGTAACCGTCGTAGTGAGGTTCTGTGAAGAAAACGCCGGAGTCCATCGCCAGCAGAGCCTGCTTCTCGAGCTCGTTCGCGGTGCGGACCGCGATCACCTCGCGATTCGGGACGCGAGGCTTCTTCGGCTCGATTCGCTCCATCCACGACCAGGCGAATTGCTTACCGGCGACGGAGTAGGCGGTTCGGTCGCTGGCCTCAGTCGTCTCCGGCAGCGCCAGGGCGATGCGCCTCAGGTCGTCGTGGGTGGCCATCTCGCTCAGCCTTCCGCCTTGTCCGGCGCCGCGTCGTGGCGCTCGGCGTCGCTGCGTTCCGCCTCGATCTCAGCCTTGAGGGCGCGAATATCGCGGTAGTGCGCCTCGGCGAGGAGGCGGCGCAGCTTGAGGCGACTCAGCCGCGCCAGGGGCCGGTACCGCTCGTCGACGGCGATCTTCTCGATCGCCCGATCGACGAGGTAGCGGACCTGTTCGACCCTGTTCATCGGTCTCAGGATATCGCTGGAGCGCGCGGGCAATTCCAGGCGGTGCCGCGACGCAACGATGGCGTTGCCTCCAGGCAACCTGGGGGGTAGCGTGAACCCGAACGGGAGGCATTGACGCGCGGTGTGTCCACTTCGGCCGCCGGCTGCCCGATTGCCGCGCAGAGC
>JALYLB010000182.1 GCA_030774475.1 Chloroflexota bacterium
GACCTGGAGCTGGCTCGTCGCGGTCGTGGTCGGCCTGCTGCTCGTTGGCAGCATGTCGGTGCTCGTCGCACGCCGGCGCCGCGAGGCTGCCCTCGCCGGCGGCCCGGGGCGCCGCGCGGATGTCGCGCAGCCGACGGCACCACCACACACGCCCGAACGACGCCGATCGGACCGGCTCACTGGAGGGCCGAGCGAGCCTCCTGCCCGACCGGCACGCCTGCAACCCGCCGATGATCCGATCCTTCGCGCCATGGGCCTTGGCCCGGATGCTCCTGCGTCTCAGGGCGCGCGCGGCCTGCGTGCCCAGAGCCGCCGGGTGGGCCAGGGACCGGTGGAGCGGCCGCGGCCAGGGGAACCACCCTCCCCCGACGAGTGACCGGCTAGAACGTCTGCTCCCAGGCCGTCGCCAGCTCGCCCAGGGAGACGGCCACGAGCTCAATGCCAGAGCGGATCGCCAGCTCGCCGCCCCCCACCTCCCCGAGTCGCAGCAACGCGACGCCGTTCGCGCCCGCCTGTGCTGCCAACCGGTGCGCGTCGGCGGCGGGAAGGCTGACCAGCGCTCGGCCTGCGCGCTCCCCGAAGAGCGCGGCAGCCGGCCAGCGAGTCGCATCGGGCGGCAGAGTCACCGCGGCGCCGCAACCCGAGGCGAGTGCCATCCGGGCCAGTCCGACCCCGAGGCCACCGACCGCCAGGTCGTGGACGCCCGCCCGCAGGCCATCGGCAGCGAGCGAGACGAGCAGGTCCACGCAGCGCGCGGCGACGCCGACGTCGAGCGCGGGACGCCCGCCCCACAGACCTCGCCGCCAGGCCAGCTCGCTCCCGGCCAGGGCGTTCGTCTCCCATCCCGGCTCGCCGACGAGCCACACCTCGTCGCCATCCCGCCAGCCCATCCCCAGGGCAGCATCCCGATCGACGAGGAGCCCGACCATGCCGACCAGGGGGGCGGGCAGGATCGGCCCATCGGGCGTCTCGTTGTAGAGCGAAACGTTGCCGGAGACGATCGGCACCCTGAGGGCACGGCACGCCTCGCCCAGACCCGCCACCGTCTCGGAGAGGTTCCAATATCCGGCGGGCGACTCGGGGGCGCCAAGGTTGAGGCAGTTGGTCGCGGCGATCGGCTCGGCACCCGAGCAGGCCACGTTCATCGCGGACTCGATCGTGGCTGAGGCGGCTGCCAGCCGCGGATCGAGCCCACCAAGGCGACCGGGACCGTCGAGCGCAACGGCGAGCGCGCGCCGCGTACCCTTGACCCGGAGCAGCGCGGCATCCCCGGAGCCAGGCCCAACAAGGGTGTTGGTGCCATTCATGTGGTCGTAGCGCCGCCAGACCGGCTTTCGGCTGCGTGCGTTCGCACTGCCGAGCAGGTCGAGGAGGGTGGAGGCCGATGGCGACTCCGCTGCCAGCCGCGACAGGTCGACGCTCCGCAGCCGCTCCCGCTCGACGGGTGGCGCGGCGGGAAGGATGTACCGCGGCGCCTCGTCGGCGAGAGCGCGGCCCGGCACCTCGCAGACCAGCTCGCCGCGGGAACGGCAGCGGACGACCGACTCGGCGATCACCCGCCCGATGGTCACCGCATGCAGGTCGTACCGCGCAAAGACGGCCTGCACATCCGGCTCGCGGCCAGCGCGCACCACGACCAGCATCCGCTCCTGCGACTCGGAGAGGAGGACCTCGTGGGGAGTCATGTGCGGCTCGCGGCGCGGGACGAGGTCGAGGTCGACATCGGCTCCACAGTCGCCCCGAGCGGAGACCTCGGAGAGCGCGCAGGTCAGGCCCGCGGCGCCCAGGTCCTGCATGGCGATGACAGCATCCGAGCGGGAGAGCTCCAGGCAGGCCTCCATGAGCAGCTTCTCGAGGAACGGGTTGCCAACCTGTACCGCCGGTCGGCGCTCGTCGCGATCCTCGCCGAGGGTCGCGCTGGCGAACGAGGCACCCGCGATCCCGTCACGCCCCGTATCGGCGCCGACCAGCAGCAGTGCGTTGCCGGGCCCCGCGGCCCGGGCCAGGGTGATCTCGTCATGGCGCGCGATGCCCAGGCACATGGCGTTGACGAGCGGATTCCCGCCGCAGGACGGGTCGAAGAAGAGCTCGCCACCGACGTCGGGGATCCCGATGCAGTTGCCGTAGCCCGCGATCCCGGCCACCACGCCGCCGAACAGGTAGCGGTTGCGGGTGGCGGCGACCTCGTCGGTGCGGCCAGTGGGATCGTCCGCGGGCTCGAGCGGGCCAAACCGCAGGCCGTTGAGCAGCGCCATCGGCCTGGCGCCCATGGTGAAGATATCGCGAATGATGCCGCCCACCCCGGTCGCCGCACCCTGGTAGGGCTCGACCGCGCTCGGATGGTTGTGCGACTCAACCTTGAAGACGACGGCCAGCCCGTCGCCGATGTCGACAACCCCGGCGTTCTCGCCAGGGCCCACCAGGACGCGTTTGCCCTCGGTGGGGAGCGACCCGAGCAGGGCGCGGGAGTGCTTGTAGGCGCAATGCTCGCTCCACATGGCGCCGAACATTTCCAGCTCGACCCGGTTCGGCTCGCGGCCGAGGAGCTCCGCGACGCGCGCAAGCTCGCCCGGGGTCAGGCCGGCGAGGTCCGCGGCGGCCGCGAGATCGGGCTTCGTGAAGGTCTCGCCGGTCGCCTGGCCTATGGTCAGGGCTGCGCCCCCCCGACCTGCCGGTCGAACCCGAGCTCGGCGAGCAGCCCACCAGCGGCGACGAGCAACATCGCGATCAGGAAGATGTTGGCGCCCATCCCGGTGACCGGCAGGCCCAGGCGGTCGAGCCCGAGGCCAATGCCGACCAGCCCGATGGCGGTGATCCAGAGGTTGCGCCGCGGGATGCGCGGGACGAGCCGAGGCGCGAGCAGGACGACCAGCATCGCCAGCAGGACGATGCCGACGATCACGTTGATCCCACTCGCCAGGCCCCACGAGGCGGTGTATCCGAAGCCCTCCCGCCAGGGTAGGAAGAGCGAGAGGATGCCCATGAAAGCGCCGGCGCTCGCCAGCCAGCCAGAGAGGGTCTCCGGCAGCTCCACGGTCGGCGACGGACGGGCTGACCCCTCCGCAAGTGACGGGGTGGAGCGGAACGCTGCGAGCGGGTCGGGGCGGGCGGGCGGCGAGACGGTGCTCCAGCTGCCCTCCGATTCGGCGGCGGGCTCAGGTGTCGCCTGCTCGGCGGGCGGGACCTCGGCGGTGTCGGTCCCGGCGAATGCCGGGTCTGCAGCCGGGGTGACCCGCGGGGGGACTGACGTCCCCTGGAACGCGGCAGCCCGGCGCCATGGCGGCAGGTCGGCGGGCGGGGCGGCTGGCGGTTGGGGCTCATCCACGCCCTCATTGGCGGGCGCTTGGGGCTCGGGTGGGGCAGGCTCCGCCCATCCGGCGGGAGCTGTCGCGTCGGACGATGCTCCAACGACAGGATCGCTGCGCATCGGCTCCACCGGAGAGGCGGGTGGCTGCGGCCAGTCCGGGGCCTGCGGGAGCTGCGGCTCGGCGTTGGCCCGGATCGGCTGTCCACAGGTGGGGCAGAAGATCGCGTCCTCGTCGACCTCGGTCCCGCAGCTGGTACAGACGGTGCTCATGGCTCAGCTCCTGGCGAGTCGGGTGATGGCGCCGATGATCACGATCATCGACGCGAGGAGGAAGATGATCCCCGCGGGTGACAGCGCGCGGAGCAGGTCGATCAGCGAGCCGTTCCAGTTGCCACCGACCTCGAGGATGACGAACGTAGTTCCGAGGCCGATGCCCCACAGGAAGGCGATCAAAAGCCCTCCCACCTGGATAACCCCCGGCGCGGCCCGCAGGAAGCCACCGATGGCAAGCAGCAGGAGCAGCGCCACCAGCAGCGGGGCGGCGGCGGCGAACCCGAAGTAGGCCTCGTCCAGGACGCCGCCGCTGACCAGGGAATACCCATTCCAGAACCCGACCCCGTACCCGCTGGCCGACCCAAAGCTGCGCTCCCAGAGCGAGAGGGTGCCGTACGGGAAGGGGAGCAGCCAGGCGGTGACCATTCCCAGCGCTCCGACGATCAGGACGATCGGGCCCAGGACGGCGCCACCCCGACCCGCCGTTCCGAAGTTGACCGGAGGCGCGACTGAGGGAGCATTCGGCATCGGTGGCGGCACGTAGCCTGGGGCCGGCGTGGCGCTGGCCCGAAGATTCGCGCCGCAGTTCTGGCAGAAGGCGACACCCGCACGGTTGTGCGTGCCGCAACGGGGGCACTGTTGGGTGCCTTCCGGTGTCCCGGGCCGCTCCACGGTGGTCGGGACGCCGGCCGCCACCAGTCGCTGGCCGCAGTTGCGGCAAAAGGCGATCCCGGGACGATTCTCCGTCCCGCAGCGCGGGCACTGGGTGCTCTCGCCGATCGACGTGGCCGGCACGCTGTGCGCCGGCTCGGCGCCCGCCGGCTCGGCGCCCGCGGCCGCCACAGCGGGGTAGGCT
>JALYLB010000183.1 GCA_030774475.1 Chloroflexota bacterium
GCCGCCGGCTGTTCGAGCTGCCACAGATAGGCGCTGAGCCCGCGGCTCGTGGCCGACGGATTGAAGATGATGCGGGCCCCGGCGAGGCCGAGGGCACGCCAGCCTTCGGGGAAGTGGCGGTCGTAGCAGATGTACACGCCGATCTTGCCGACCGCGGTTTCGAACACCGGGTAACCCATGTTCCCCGGCCGGAAATAGAACTTCTCCCAGAAGCCCTTGACGTGGGGGATGTGCGTCTTGCGGTACTTGCCGAGGTACGAGCCATCGGCGTCGATCACCGCCGCGGTGTTGTAGTAGATGCCCGAGGTCTGCTCGTCCTCCTCATACATCGGCACCACGAGGACCATCCCGGTCTCGCGCGCGAGCTCCTGCATGCGCTTGGTGGTCGGCCCATCCGGGATGTGCTCGGTGTAGCTGTAGTACTCCGGATCCTGCACCTGGCAGAAGTAGGGGCCGTAGAAGAGCTCCTGGAAGCACATCACCTTGGCGCCCTGGTTCGCGGCCTCGCGGGCAAAGCGGATGTGCTTCTCGATCATCGAGTCCTTGTCGCCGGTCCACTCCGCCTGGAGCAGGGCCGCTCGGACCGTCCGGGTCATCCGTTCCTCCTGTGCGAGATCGCGAAACGACCGCAATGGGTCGCTCACTCTACACCGCCAATCCTGGCTCCCCGACCCCGCGAGTCGGTGCCGCGCCTGGTCGCGCTGTCAGCCGAAATCGGCGCCTCGGCGTGCCAATGTCATGACGACGAAGCCGTAGGCGAGCGCGAATGCGGCAACGATGACCGTCCCCGTGATCAGGGTCGGGACGGGATCGACGGTGATCCCGTTGTTGGTCACGGGGCGGGCACTACCGAAGCCGATGAGGATGACGACCAGCGCGAGCAGGTTGACAGCCAGGCCGAGGCCGCCGAGCACCAGCCCGGTGATCCGAGCCCACCCACGCCGGCCGATGACGCCGATCCCCGCTGCGGCATGACCGAGCGCAACGAGCACGGCAACGACGGCCAGCCCGATGAGCACCGGGCGCAGGCTGTCCATCAAACCGCTTACGTCGCTGACGTTGAGGTTGAACCGCTCGGGATTGTTCTGGATCACGCTGGTCACCGAGCCGATCATTGCGCCGTAGAGCCCGAAGAGGATGGCCCACAGCAGGGCCAGCACGGCGAGCACCAGGAGCACCACCCCCGCTGCGATAAGCGACCCCGGCGTTCCGGGGCGGCGCGGAGCCCCCGGATAGCCGGTCGCGGGCGGGTAGGTTGGCGGATAACCAGGAGGCGGCGTGTAGCCAGATCTGGATGCGGAGTCGGGAGTCGGCGCGTTGGGCTGGTCGCCGGGCTGAATCATCGGTTCTCCTCGGAGCGCAACCCGGCGGCACCGGGCTGACCGTAAGGATGATCCATTGAGCCGATCCCATCCGCAATGTCTAGACTCCCCAGCCGATGTCCCTTGACCGTTCCCTTCCAAGCCGATCGCGGCTCACAGGCCTCCGTATCGCTGCGATCGTGGCCGCAGTCCTGGCGGCGCTGTCGGCGTCCGGTCCAGCGTCAGCATCGTGCGTTGCTCCGACACCCGCCGACGCCATGCCCAAAGCCCAGCTGGTGTTCCTCGGCACGGTGACGGCGGTCGACACCCAGGGAGCGACCACGTATCGGGTCGAAGAGATCTGGAAGGGAACGAATATCCCGAACCCGGTGACGGTGTATCCCGTGCTGGATCCAGCCTTGGGGCGCGCGTCAGGCCCAACTCGCCAGATCGGGATGCGGTATCTCGTCTTCCCCACTGTCGACACTGATGGCAATCTGCGAGACCCGGACTGCTCGCCGACGTCGGTCTACAGGGCTGGTTTCGACGCGCTGAGGCCCGCCGGCGCCCACGCGCCGCAGGGACCGCCCACCTCGGGCATCCCCGGCGAGACACCGGTCGCCGCCATCTTCCTCGTGATCCTGGTCTTCGGCAGCATCGGCGGCTTCTTCCTCTACCGCACCGGCCGCCGCCCGGAGGGAACCGACTGACCGGCGGGAGATCCTCGACGGCCGTGGCACAATTCGGCCCAATGCCCGCCCGCCTCCGCTCGTTCTTCAACGTGCCGCTGCTTCGGCGGCTCGCCTATCACGCGCGGAGGATCTCCAACTCGGTCGATCGGCATTTCTTCTTCTCGCTGGCGGCCGGGCTCATTGGCTTCGTGGTGATCGCAGCGTTCGCGGTCACCCTCCTCGAACGGCCGATCACGCTCGCCGACTTCGGCCAGTCGTTCTACTGGGCGCTGACCACGGTCCTCGGCCAGGGCAACAGCTCCTTCGTCACCTCTCCCGGTGGCTTCCTGGTGGCCTGGCTGCTCGTCCTGTTCGGGGTCGCGATCGTGGGCGCCATCACCGGGGCCATCGTCGGCTTCGTCATCGACTTTCTGCTCAAGGAGGGCCAGGGGATGGGAGCCGCAGGCTTCCGGGACCACATCGTCGTCTGCGGCTGGAACACCACCGCCCGCGAGATGATCAGCGAGCTCAAGACCGATGAATACAAGGCGAAGGTCGTGGTCCTGCACGACGCGGAGCGCAATCCGGCCGGCGAGGGGGTCTACTACGTGCGCGGCGACGTCACCAGCGAGCAGGACCTGAGGCGCGCGGGCATCCCTGAGGCTTCCGCCGCACTCGTCGTCCCGGTCGACTCCTCGAACGAGGCGGACATGCGTTCGATCCTGACCACCATGGCGATCGAGTCGATCGCGCCCCAGGTGCGCACCGTGGTTGAGGTCAACAACCCAGCTCATGTCGATCACATGCGCCATGCCCACGCCGACGAGGTGCTCGTCACCTCGCGTCTCGCCTCGCGACTGCTGGCCCGCTCGGCGCTCTACCCAGGCCTCTCCGAGCTGATCACCGATATCGTCTCCGGAGGCGAGGGCTCCGAGCTGTACCGGGTTGCGCTGCCCGACACGTACTGCGGCCTGTCGGTGGACGAGCTCTCGGCGCGTCTGCGGGCGGACCACCACGCCACCCTGCTGGCGATCAGCCGCGAGGGGTCCGCCCATGTCAACCCAGGCGCCGACTTCCGCCTGGAGCCGGGCGACGACGCGGTCGTCGTCGCCGAGTCGCTGGGCACCCTCGCGCCGCTCCGCCTGCAGCACGAGCTGCAGACCTAGTCGCTCGGCAGCATCGCCGTCGTCCTGGACCGGTAAGCTCGCGTGAATTTCCTTGACCTGGCCGCCCTCGCGATCCTGGCGGTGACCGTCGCGCTCGGCGCATGGGCGGGGCTCTTCCCGCAGCTCCTCGGCCTCGTCGGTGCGGCCGGCGGATTCGGGCTGGCGATCCTGGCCGCGGGCACGTTCCAGGATGCCCTGGGACGGATCGACCAGCCGATGCGTGCCTTCGTGGCGGCATCTGGGCTCGTGGCCCTCACGCTGCTGGGGGAGGCGGCAGGCTCCGCGCTGGGCTCGCGAGTCCGGGTGGCGATGCGTGAGCGGATGCTCAATGCCATCGATCTCGCTGGCGGGATGCTCATTGGTTTCGCGCAAGGCGTGCTCGCGATCTGGATCGTTGGCGGCCTCGTGCTGGCCGGGGCGCTGCCCGGGCTGGGACGCGCCGCGAGTGGATCGCTGGTGTTGAGCACCATCAATCGCGTCCTGCCACCACCCGAGGGGGTCGCCCAGCAGATCGTCAGCCTCCTGGCTCCCACCGAGTTCCCGAACCTGTTCGCCGGCATCGAGCCATCGCCGGCGCCGCCGCTCGAGCTACCTCCGAGCGGGACCGTCCGCAACCTCGCGGTCTCCGGCGAATCGAGCACGGTCAAGGTGGAGGCCACCGGCTGCGGTCGCGAGCAGCTGGGAACGGGATTCTTCATTACCGAGCACGTCGTCGTGACCAACGCCCACGTCGTGTCCGGTGGCGACACGATGGCCGTCGCGCTGGCCGGGTCGACGCACACGGCCACCCTGATCCTCTTCGACCCGCGCCAGGACGTCGCGCTGCTGAGGGTGCCTTCCGTCACGGGCCCCGTGCTCGATCTCGCTGGCAGCACGCCGCAGCGAGGTACCCAGGCGGCGGCGCTGGGCTTCCCGGGCGGCGGCGGGCTGACCGTCATCCCCGCGGTGGTGACTTCATCATTCGTCGCGGAAGGACCCGACATCTACGATCGAGGCACCGTCAGCCGGAGCATCGTGGAGCTGCGGGCCGGCGTGCGACGCGGCGACTCAGGCGGCCCGCTGCTCACCTCGCCCGGAATCGTTGGAGGGATCGTCTTCGGGGCGTCGCGCGCTGACCCGACGGTGGGCTACGCGATCGCCGCCAGCTCGGTGGCCGTCGAGCTGCGCGAGGGCTCGGCGCGATCGTCTCCCGTCGACTCCGGCGGCTGCCTGACCGAGTAGATGGACGGTCGGGAACGCACCCTGCGCGCTGCCGCCGTGACCGCACCGTCGAGGCGATCCTGCGCGCCGCGGGCTGATCAGGCGGTGTGGTCTAATCGGTCCCCACACCCGAGGTGCGCATGACCACCACGTCCTCTCCCCGCCTCACCACGGACGAGATCCTGCGTCTCAACCGCGAGTACACCTTCTTCTCCTGGTCGGCCCAGGCCAAGATCAACCCGATCGTCATCGACCGGGCGGAGGGGGTCTATTTCTGGGACTCCGACGGCAAGCGCTACATCGATTTCAACTCACAGCTGATGAGCGTCAACATCGGGCATGGAGACGCCCGGGTGGCCGATGCCATCGCCGAACAGGCCCACAGCCTGGCCTTCGCCGCACCACAGTTCGCCACCGAGGTCCGCGGCCGGCTGGGACAGCTCCTCGCCGAGCTGACGCCCGGCGACCTGAACACGTTCTTCTTCACTCTTGGCGGGGCAGAGGCGAACGAGAACGCCCTCCGCCTGGCCCGCCTCTACACCGGGCGACAGAAGGTCATTGCGCGCCATCGGTCCTATCACGGCGCGACGGCAGGCGCGATTTCCGTCACCGGCGATCCCCGGCGCTGGGCGAATGAGTCCGGCGGGGTGCCGGGGGTGATCCGCGTCCTGGACCCGTGGCGCTGGGGGCGTGAGGAGCCGGAGCCCGTCGACGAGCACCTCGCCTATCTCGAGGAGGTAAACCAGTAGGAGGGGCGGCACACCATCGCCGCGTTCATCCTCTAG
>JALYLB010000184.1 GCA_030774475.1 Chloroflexota bacterium
CGCTGGCGCCGCACGATGAGGGGTGGCTCCTCCTCGTCGGGTCCACCGGCGAGCGCCCCGCGCATCCGGCCGAAGATGCCCGCCCGGGCGGGCTCGAGCTGCGCCTCGGCATCACCGTGACCGGGACCGACCGCAGAGCGACGCGATGCGACCGCCGCGCCCGCGGCCTGCTGCTGGCGCTCCTCGCGCTGCTGGAGATAGGCTGCCACCACGTCCCCGATCGTCATGTTGAAGTAGAGCAGCATCCCGACGACGAGCAGGAGGCTGATCACGGCCCACGCCCCGGCCGCGCCCAGCGCTCCTACGAGGCCGGCACTGACCGCGTAGCCCACCAGCCCGCCTCCGTCGAACGGCTCGGTCGTGCGGACGCCGCCGCCCGCGGCCAGCTGGAACGCACCGAGCAGGGCGAGCGCGACGAGGCTCGCCCCGGTGGCCGCCATCCAGCGCTCGGAGGGCATCGTCTTCATCCACAGCATGAGGGCAAACCCGGCGAGGAGCGGGGGTGCGAAGGCGATCCCCCATCCGAGCAGGTAGGCGAGCACGCGATGCCAGGGCTCGACGATCGCCCCGGCGTGGGGCGCGAAGAGGGCAATCACGCTGACGATCGCCAGGAAGACGAGGAGCAGGGCAAGGCCCTCACGGGCCACGCGCCCACTCAGCCGGACGGTGGTGTTCGCGCGTCGGCGACGCTGGGAGCGGCGGCGGCTTGCGCGGCGGGTGCTCACCGGCTCGCCTCAGACCTCCATGACGATCGGCATGATCATCGGGCGGCGCTTGGTGCGCTCGTAGAAGAAGCGAGAGAGGGTGTCGCGAATCTTCGCCTTGAGATAGCCCATCTCCGCGGTGTGCTCCTCCCCAGAGCGTTGGGCAAGGGCCTCGGCCAGGTAGATGCGAGCCTCCTCCATCACCGGATCCTCCGGGTTCGATAGGAATCCTCGACCCACGAGGTCCGGGCCGCTGACGGGGGCACCGGTGGCAGCCTCGACGGTCAGGGCCACCATCACGACCCCGTCCGAGGCGAGCGCGCGCCGATCGCGGAGCACGACGCCGTCGACGCCGTCGATCGCGGCGATCCCGTCGACGAGCACCGCGCCGGCCTGGACGGTTCCGGCCAGTCGCGCCTGGCTCCCGTCGAACTCGACGACCTGCCCGCTCTCGAGGACGAAGATGTTGTTCGGGCTGACCCCCACGTCTTCGGCCACGAGCCCGTGCTGGACGAGCATCCGGTACTCGCCGTGAATCGGGATGAAGTGGCGCGGCCTGACGAGGGCGAGCATCAGCTTCAGCTCCTCCCGCGAGGCGTGGCCAGAGACGTGGCAGTGCTTCAGCGGTTCGTAGTGAACCATCGCCCCCTCCTTGAAGAGGTTGTCGATGGTCTTGGCCACCGCCTCCTCGTTGCCGGGAATCGGCGATGCGGAGACGATCACCGTGTCGCCGGGCTCGATGGTGATGTTGCGATGGTCGCGGTTGCTCATCCGGGTCAGGCCCGACATCGGCTCACCCTGCGAGCCGGTGGTCATGATCACCAGCTGGTCCTTCGGTAACCGCTGCAGCTGGTCACGCCGCACGATCGTCCCACCACGATCGTCGAGGTACCCGAGGTCCAATGCGATCGCGGTGTTCTGCTCCATGCTGCGGCCGAGCACCACCAGCTTGCGGCCGAACGCCGCGGTGGCGTCGAGCACCTGCTGGACGCGGCCGATGTTGCTCGCGAAGGTGGCCACGATCACCCGGCCCGGTGCGTCGCCGATGAGCTGGAGGAGCGACTCCCCCACCGTCCGCTCAGAGAGCGTGTAGCCCTCCTTCTCGGAGCGGGTCGAGTCAGAGAGCAGGAAGTCGACGCCGCGGTTCCCGAACTCGGCGATGAGCCCCAGGTCGGCGCGTCGCCCGTCCGGTGGCGTGAGGTCGAACTTGAAGTCGCCGGTGTGCACGACCGTGCCGACCGGCGTGGTAATCGCATACCCCACCCCATCGGGGATGGAGTGGTTCACCCGGAACGGGGTCACCGACGAGGTGCCAATCCGGAACGTCTGGCCGGGCTCCACGGTTCGCAGCTCGGTGGCGTCGAGGAGCTTGTGCTCCTTGAGCTTGCCGGTCACCAGGCCCAGCGTCAGGCGCGTGGCGTAGATCGGCGTGCCGGGCAACAGCGGGAGGACGTAGGGCAGCGCGCCGGTGTGGTCCTCGTGGCCGTGGGTGATGAGGATGGCGCGCACGCGGTCGCGGTTCTCCGCCAGGTAGGTCACGTCGGGGATCACGAGGTCGATCCCCAGCATCTCCGGTTCCGGGAAGGCGAGGCCGCAGTCGACGACCAGGATCTCTCCGCCCGCCTCGATGGCGGTGATGTTCTTGCCGACCTCCCCCACTCCGCCCAGGGGGATGATGCGCAGGGTGTCCGTCATGGGTCTCCCGTCAGAAGAGCGTCATCTGTTCGTCGTCGCGCGGCCCCGGTGACGAGGTCACGGATTCCGCGACGCTCGTGGCCGAGACGGCTGATGGCCCTGGCTCCGCCTCTGTCCGCTCCGCCTCGATCGCCCCGCGAGCGGCGAGCAGCGCCGCGGGCAGTCCGCGCACGTCCCGGAACAGCGTCTCCCGGAGCGAAGATTGGTGCAGCGCCGCAGCGGGATGGTACATCGGGAAGACGAACCGGCCGCTGTTTCGGCGAAGGTGCCCATGCGCCTCCCCGATCCGCGCCCCGGGCAGGTAGCGCTGCAGCGAGTAGCGGCCGAGGGTGACGATCACCGCGGGTGCGAGCGCGCGCTCCTGGCGGTCGAGGTAGCTCGCGCAGGCCCCGATCTCGTCCGGCTCGGGGTCGCGGTTGCCCGGCGGCCGGCATTTCACGACATTCGTGATGAAGACGTCGGCCCGCTCCCAGCCGATCGAGCGCAGCAGCTCGGTGAGCAGCTGCCCGGCCGGACCAACGAACGGCCGTCCCGTCGCATCCTCCCGGCCGCCCGGCCCCTCCCCCACCAGGAGCACGTCGGAGTAGGGATTGCCCTCGCCGGGAACGGCCATGGTGCGACCGCGCGCCAGCGCGCAGCGCTGGCAGCCCCGAACCTCGCCGGCGACCGTCGCCAGCTCCGCCTCGGTGCCCATCGGCTCCAAGCTGGCCCTCCCCGGATCGTTCGCTCCGCTGCCGGGACGACGGGGTCACCGCCGTCGCGCGGATCTTACGAGTGCTCCGCGCCGCCCGCCCCGCTCCTTGCCATGTGCCGCTCCATCGCCGCGCGGCGGCTCAAGTTGATGCGGCCCATGCGATCGATCTCGGTGACGACCACCATCAGCTCATCGCCGATGGCGACGACATCCTCGACGCGTGGCACCCGGTAGTCGGCGAGCTGGCTGATGTGGACCAGCCCCTCCTTGCCGGGCAGGATCTCGACGAAGGCCCCGAAGTTCATGATCCGGGTGACCTTGCCCAGGTACTCCTTCCCGACCTCCACGTCGCGGGTCAGGCCCTCGATCCAGCGAATCGCCTTGTCCGCGGCTTCTCCGGAGGTGGCGGCGATCTGGATCGTGCCATCGTCCTCGACGTTGATCTGGGTGCCGGTCTCGGCGGTGATCTGCCGGATCACCTTTCCACCGGCGCCGATCACGTCACGGATCTTGTCCACCGGGATCTTGATGGTGTGGATCCGCGGCGCATACGGCGAGAGCTCGCTCCGGCTGGCACTGATCACCTCGGTCATCTTGCCCAGGATGAAGAGCCTGCCGACGCGTGCCTGCTCCAGTGCGTTGCGCATGATCTCCGGCGTGATGCCGGCGACCTTGATGTCCATCTGGAGCGCGGTGACGCCTTCAGCGGTGCCGGTCACCTTGAAGTCCATGTCGCCATAGGCGTCTTCCTTGCCAGTGATGTCGGTGAGGACCGCGTACCGCCCCGTGGCAGCATCGCTGATGAGGCCCATCGCCACGCCTCCCACCGGTGCGCTGATCGGGACCCCCGCGTCCATGAGAGCCAGGGTGCTGCCGCACGTCGACGCCATGGAGGTCGAGCCGTTGGAGCTGACCACCTCGCTGACCACTCGGATCGTGTACGGGAACTCAGCGACCGACGGGAGCACCGGGAGCAGGGCTCGCTCGGCGAGCGCGCCGTGCCCGATCTCCCGCCGTCCGGGACCTCGCATCGGCTTCGTCTCACCAGTCGAGTAGGGCGGCATGTTGTAGTGGTGCAGGTAGCGCTTCTCCGTCTCGGGGGAGATGGTGTCAAGGCGCTGGACGTCGCTCGCCGGGCCGAGGGTCGCGATTGAGAGCGCCTGCGTCTGGCCACGCGTGAAGAGGCCCGAGCCGTGGGTCCGCGGCAGGATGCCGACCTCGACGCTGATCGGCCGGATGGTGGTGGTGTCGCGCCCATCGATGCGCACGTTCTCGGAGAGCACAAGCTCGCGCACGGTCGCCTTGGTGAGCACGTCCATCAGCGCCGAGCCGATGCCGTGGCGTCGCCGGATGTCCTCCAGCCGTTCGCCCTGCTCACTCCGGTTGTAGTTGTCCCGCGCCCGCCGAACCTCGTCCGCGATGTCGGAGCGCACGCCATCGAGCCGCTGCGAGAGCCCGTTCGTCATCTCGATGAAGAGGTCAGCGGTGGCCTCCGCGTCGGGCATCGCCCGGTGGGCGGCGCCGTGATCGCGGCCGAAGACGAAGCGCATCAGGTCACTGAGCTTCCAGCTGCCCGCATCGGGGTAGAGCTGGTAGGCGAGCTCCAGGGTGTCGTAGACCGCCTTGGGCTCCCACTTCACGTCGTTGGGCAGGTGGCGAAGGATGAACGGCAGGTCGAAGCTCACGTTGTGAGCGACCACCGGCGCGTCGCCCACCCAGTCCGCGAAACGCGGCAGGATGTCGGCAGCGGTGGGTGCCGACGCGACGTCCTCGTCCGAGAGGCCGTGCACCTGGTGGCCGATGATCGCGCGGCCGGGGTTGACGAGCGACTCGAAGCGGTCGACGACCTGGCCATCGCGGACACGGAGCGCCGCGATATCGACGATGTAGCCGTTTTCGGGCTTCATCGCCGTCGTCTCAAGGTCGAAGACCACGAACTCCGTGCCGCCCTTCGCCAGGCTAATGCCCAGCTTGACGACCGAGTCGGCCTTCGGTCCCAGGAACGGGACCCGCTTGGGCGCTCCGGCGGTCGCGACCAGCTTCTCCTGGAGCTCGATGCTCTTCTGGAGCTCCTGCTGGCCGTAGGCGATGGCATCCGCCATCACCGACTCGGGCAGGATCTTGGCGCCGGCCTCGACCATCATCACCGCGTCGCGAGTGCCGGCCACGACGAGGTCGAGGTCGCTCTCGTCGAGCTGGCTGATGGTCGGGTTGGTGACGAACTGTCCGCCGATGCGGCCGACCCGCACGGCCCCCACCGGGCCGAGGAACGGGATGGGGCTGATCGCCAACGCAGCGGACGCCCCGTTCACGGCGAGGATGTCCGGATCGTTCTCCTGGTCCGCGGAGAGGACGGTGAGGACGACCTGCACGTCCTGGCGGTAGCCCTTGGGGAAGAGCGGGCGAATCGGCCGGTCGGTGAGGCGCATCGCCAGGATGGCCGCCTCGGATGGACGCGATTCACGCTTGATGAAGCCGCCGGGGATCTTGCCCGCGGCGTACATCCGCTCCTCGTAGTCGATGGTCATGGGGAAGAAGTCGAGCCCCTCGCGGGGCTCCTTTGCCACGGCCGTCGCGAGGACGACCGTGTCGCCGAATCGGACAAGCACGGCGCCGTCCGCCTGCTCTGCGAGCTTGCCCTCTTCGAGCGAGAAGCTCTGGCCGCCGATCTCGGCCTCAACCTTGATTGCCACTGGTTCCTCCGGTGATCTGTTCATGTCAAGCGTCCGGCGCAGTAGGGCGGCTGGTCGTCTTGCGACTGCTCGTCGTCTGCGGCATCTGGTTCGGGACGCGGCCTCGCGGGGTTCGAGTACGAGGCGACTCGGTGGGCATCAGACGCCCAGATGTGCGAGACCCAGGGACCGTATGCGGCACCCGGGTCATTCGCGAAAGCCCTGATTGATTAGCGGCGCAGCCCCAGCCGGCCGATGACGTCGCGGTAGCGATCGACGTCGGTGCGCACCAGGTAAGCCAGCAAGCGGCGTCGTTGCCCGACCAGCTTGAGCAGGCCGCGCCGCGAGTGGTTGTCGTTCGGGTAGGTGCGCAGGTGTTCCGTCAGCGACGTGATCCGCTCGGTGAGAAGCGCGATCTGCACCTCGGGTGACCCGGTGTCACCCTCGTGGGTGGCGTAATTCTCGATGATCGCGCTCTTCGCGTCGTTGGCGAGCGGCACAGATTCCTCCACGTTTTTCCATTCTCTGAACTCGCGGATGGTACCAGATCGGCGATCGAGCCGCCGCTGTTCGCTTTGCGTACGTCAGGGCGCTGGCCACACGTCGATGGCTGTTGGTTCGTGAGGCAGGGCTCCGACCAGCCCGGCGAGACGAGCCACGCTATCCGCACCAACCTCCAGGATCGCCTCACGCGGCGAGGCCCGTGAGTCTCCCGGATCGTGCAGGACCGCCCGATAGCGGCCGGGCGCCGGCAATGCGGGCGCATAGGCGAACCCCAGCTGCACGCCGCCCTCCGTAGGATCGGCCAGGGCCGCCTCCAGGTACGGGGGGTGACCAAGCATCGACGTTGCGGCAGCCAACTCGCCGGCCGCGAGCGCTGCGCGGATGCGCGCCGAGGAGATTGGCCCGAGCTCGTCCGTGACCTGATCGGCCAGGATCACGTCGAAGCCGACGGCGCGACCGTAGCTCCCCATCGCGTCCGGCGTTCCGGCGCGGTTGCGGCCAAATGCCGCCTCAGGGGTCATCACCAGCGCCTTCAACCTGATCGACGGGGCCAGCACGTCCAGGAATCCCTCTGCCGTCAGGGAGCGAAGGCCGGCATCGAACCGGACCGGGACGGCGTGGTCGATGCCGGCGAGGCGCAGCCTGCGCAGGTTGTCCGCGAGCGGCGACAGGCGCGGGACAACCGTCCCGGGATGCACCACCTCGTCGGGGTGCGGGTCGAAGACGAGCGCAACGCTCGACGCGCCGCGCTCCCTCGCCGCATGAACCGTCGCCGCAATCAGCGACAGATGCCCGCCATGGACTCCGTCGAAGACGCCCATGCAGATCGCCCCCGGTCCGACCTCCGGGAGCCGGTCGATCGCATACGCGTGCGGCGCACTCACCGGACCGGCGCCTCGCTAATTACCTTTTCCGGGTGGAGCATGCCCTCCTCGACCCTCCCGACCCCGACCAGCTCGCGGCCGACGAAGACAGCGTGGCGCCCCGCTCCCGTGGCGGGCGCCTCGAGCCGCAGCACCGATCCGTGGCGGAAGCGGTCGCCATCGGCCTCTGCCAGGCCAAGGTGTGGCAAGGGCAGGAGGTCCCCCACCGCGATCAGGGCGCGCTCCAGCTGCCCAGCTGTTGCGAGCTCCTCGAGCCGGGCGGGCGGCACTGCGTCCGCGACGCGCAGGCCCGCCGCCTCGGTGCGGCGCAGCTCGGCGAGGTACCCTCCGCAGCCCAGCCGCTCGCCGAGATCGCGCGCGATCGAGCGGACGTAGGTCCCCGGGCCACAGCGCAGGTCCACTCGCAGGTCGAGCCACGCCTCGCCCCGTTCGGCATCGAGCAGATCGAGGCGCTCAACGGTCACGACGCGCGGCTCAAGCTCGATCGGCGTCCCGCCGCGGGCTGCCTGGTACGCGACCTGGCCGCCCGCCTTGCGGGCCGAGAACGCGGGTGGACGCTGGGCAAACGTGCCGACGAATTCGGCGAGTGTGGCCGTGACCAGCGCGGCATCCGGGACGAGCCCGCCGCGCTCGAGTGGACCCTGCCCGTCGTCCGTCGTCGATCGCCAGCCGAGGCGGATGACGGCCTCGTAGCGCTTGCCGCCCCCGGTGAGCTCCTCGCTGAAGCGGGTCGCGGCACCCACCAGGATCGGGAGGACCCCGGAGGCGAGTGGATCGAGCGTCCCCGCATGGCCGATCCGCCGGGTCCCCGTCAGGCGCCGCATGAGGTTGACCATATCGTGCGACGTCGGCCCAACAGGCTTGTCGAGATTAACGACCCCCAGCATCCGCTCGCGCCAACTCGCCCTCGCAGGCGGCGAGCATCTGCTCGCGCGCCTCATCGAGCGGCACGTCGAGGGTGCACCCCGCGGCGCGCGGGTGTCCTCCTCCGCCGAACTGCCGGGTGATGACCACGGCGTCGGCTCGCTCGCTGGTTCGGACCGAAACGCGCACGCGCCGGGGCTCGGCCTCCTTGAGCAGGACGGTGACGTCCGCGCCGCGGGTGAGGCCCAGCAGGTCGATGAAGCCCTCCGACCCGCTCGGATCGCTTCCGGTCGCCGCGAGCATCTCGAGGGTCATCGTGGCATGCACGATCCGGCCGCTGCAGCGCTCGGCGACACCGGCCAGGATCTGGCCCCACAGCCGGATGGTGCTGAACGGCTTATCGGCGTAGATCGAGCGGTTGATCGCGGAGAGAGGAGCCCCTGCCTCGACGAGCTGGGCCGCCACGCGCAGCGTGCGCGGGGTGGCATTGGGATGGGCGAAGGTATGGGTGTCCTGCACGATCCCAGCCATGAGGCAGGTCGCGAGCTCCTCGTCGAGTGGCACGCCCAGGTCGGGAAGGAGGAGCGCGACGATCTCGCAGGTCGCCGCAGCTGTCGCGTCGACGAGCACCGCGTCGCCGAAGCCTGGATTGCTGATGTGGTGGTCGACGTTGACGATGCGCGCTCGGCCGAGCCAGTCCGCGTGATCACGAGCCACGCTCCCCGTACGCGCGAGGTCACCCGCGTCAACGATGACCGCCACGTCTGGCTCGAGCTCGGGTACGCGCCGCACCCGCTCGACGCGTGGGAGGAAGGCGAGGAAGGGCGGCACGGGGTCGCCGGCGACCACCTCTGCCTGCTTCCCGAGCCGTTCGGCCACGCCGGCGATCGCCAGTGCCGCGCCGAGCGTGTCGCCGTCGGGGTTCTCGTGACAGATCGTCGTGATGCGCTGGGCGCCCAGGATCGCATCTACCACCCCGCGGCGGCCCTCGATCACGCCTCCTCCCCCGCAAGCGCCGGCGGACCTTCGTCTTCGAGCTCGCGGAGGAGTCGGAGGACGCGATCCCCCGCCTCGATCGAGTCATCACGGCGCAGGGCGAGCTCCGGGACATGTCGCATCCGGAGCCGCTCGCCGAGCTTGCGGCGCAGCCATGGAGTGGCATCTCCGAGCGCCGCCATGCTCCGGGTGCGGACTTCGTCGTCGCCGTAGACGGAGACCCACGCGGTGACGTGCCCGAGGTCGCGGCTGGTGGAGACGCGAGTGATGGTCGCGAAGCCCAGCCGCGGGTCCTTCATCTCCCGTTGCATGAGCTCCATGAGCTCCTGCTGGATCTGGCTGTCCAGCCGGTCAGTGCGCTTGCCCTTCCCGTCGGCCGCCATCGGTCTAGTCCGGTCGGTCTCAGGCAGCCGGCTCGGAGACCATCTGGTAGCACTCGATCACGTCGCCCTCCGCAATCTCCGGCGATCCGGCCAGCCCGATCCCGCACTCGAAGCCGTTGGCCACTTCGCGGACGTCGTCCTTGAAGCGCTTCAGCGACTCGATCCGGCCCTCGGCCACGACTTTGCCGCCCCGCAGCAGACGGTAGCTCCCGGTGCGGATGATCCGGCCATCGGTCACGTACGAGCCGGCGATGTCGCCGGCCCGGCCGGCGTGGATGATCATCCGGACCTCGGCATGCCCCTCGACCTGTTCGACGAGCTTGGGCGCAAGCATCCCGTGCAGCGCCGCACCGATGTCATCGGTCAGCTTGTAGATGACGTCGTACAGCCGCACGTCCACGCCCGAGGCGTCGACCGCTCGCTGCGCGCCAGGGTCGAGCTTCGTGTTGAACCCGATGACGACTGCGTCGGAGGCCGATGCCAGGAGCACGTCGCTCTCGTTGATGTCGCCCGCCGACTCACGGATGATGTTCACCCGCACCTCGGCGGTGTTCAGCCGCTCGAGGGCGTTGCGGATGGCACCCAGCGATCCCTGGACGTCGGTCTTGAGGACGACCCGCAGCTCCTTGACCTCGGAGGCCTGGATCTGGGCGCTGATGTCCTCGAGGGTGAAGGCGCCCCGCGTGTCGCCGTTGGACGATGGACGAGCCGCCGCCTCAGCGGCGTCGCGCGCCGTCTTCTCGTCGGCGACGACTCGGAGGATGTCGCCCGCCTCCGGGAGGTCCTGGAGCCCGATGATCTCGACCGCCGTCGCTGGCTCGGCGGTCGTCACCCGCTGGCCCTCCGCGTTCGACAGCGCGCGCACCCGACCGGACGTTCGCCCGACGCTCACGACGTCGCCGATGCGGAGCGTGCCGGTCTGGACCAGGACGGTTGCCACGTTGCCCCGCCCCTTGTCCACCTTGCTCTCGATGATCGTCCCCACAGCGGGCCGCTTGGGGTTGGCCTTGAGGTCCTGCAGGTCGGCGACCAGCAGCACCATCTCCATGAGATCGCCGATGCCCGTCTTCTGCTTCGCGCTGACCGGCACCGCGATGACGTCGCCGCCGTACTCCTCGACCAGGACGCCGATGTCGGCCAGCTCCTGCTTCACGCGGTCCGGGTTGGCGTCCGGCTTGTCGATCTTGTTGATCGCCACGATCATCGGCACGCGGGCAGCGCGCACGTGGTCGATCGCCTCTCGGGTCTGGGGCATGACCCCGTCGTCCGCGGCCACCACGATGATCGCGATATCGGTGACCTGCGCCCCGCGGGCACGCATCGCGGTGAACGCCTCGTGACCGGGCGTGTCCAGGAAGACGATCCGTCGTCTGTTGTGCTCGACCTCGCTGGCCCCGATGTGCTGGGTGATCCCGCCGGCTTCGCCCGCGGCGACCTTGGTGCTGCGAACCGCGTCGAGCAGGCTCGTCTTGCCGTGGTCGACGTGGCCCATGATGGTGACGATCGGAGCGCGGGAGACGAGCTCGGCATCGGCGTCCTCGGTGAAGAGGACAGGCTTGCCGCTCCCTTCCTCCTCCGAGCCGGGCGCCACGATCTCCTGGCCAGCGGCAGCCTCGGCCGCTGCCCGCTCGGAAGCACCGCGCTCGACCGTCTCGTAGCCGAGCTCGCCGGCCACCAGGGAGGCGGTGTCGAAGTCGATCGTCTGGTTGATGGTGGCGAAGATCCCGTTGCGGATCAGCTCCTTGATGATGTCGGCGTGGCTGACCCCCAGGGTCTCTGCGAGGTCCTTGACCCCAACTGACGACGGCAGTTCGACCGGCCCGCTTGGGCGTGCGGCTACGGCCGCCGCTGCCTCGGCGGTAGCGGCTGCGGCAGCCGCACTCGGGCGACGACGCTGCGGCCGCGGCGGTCTCCGCGGCAGGTATCTACGTGGCGGCATGGTTCTGGTTCACCTCAAGTTCGAGCGTTCCCGGCACGACGGCCACCTCGAGCGCTCGCTTCACGGCCTCCGCCAGCCGCGTGGGCTCGCGACAGGCGGGGTCATCACAGATATACGTTCCCCGGCCAGCGGCCTTGCCGGTCGGGTCGATCGCGACCGATCCATCGAGGGCTCGCACCACCCGGGTCATCGATCGCTTGGGGCGAACCTGGCGGCATACCGCGCAGGTCCGCATCGGGACGTGATCAGGTCGTCGCTTCGGCATCGGCCGGTGCCTCCACTGCCTCGTGCCCCTCGTCGCCACCGGCAGCCGCTGCGACCCCGGCATCGGACCGGATGTCGATCCGCCAACCGGTGAGCTTGGCGGCCAGCCGGGCGTTCTGGCCCTCCTTGCCGATGGCCAGGCTGAGCTGGCGCTCGGGAACGACCACGTTGGCGATCTTGTGCTCCTCGTCGATGCGGACGTTGAGCACTTCAGCCGGTGAGAGCGCCTCGGCGACATACTGCGCCGGGTCCTCGTGCCAGAGGACGACGTCGACCTTCTCGCCATTGAGTTCTGCGACGATGGCCTGGATGCGTGCGCCGCGCTGGCCGACCGCGGCACCCTTGGCATCGACTCCAGGCTGCCGGCTCTCGACGGCCACCTTGGATCGGCTGCCCGCCTCGCGAGCAATGCCACGGATGACGACCGTGCCGTTGTAGATCTCGGGGATCTCCATCTCCATCAGGCGCCGCAGGAAGCCGCGGTGGGTGCGGCTGGCAACGATCACCGGCCCGCGCGTCGTGCGTCGCACCTCGAGCACGTAGGCCTTCAGGTGCTGCCCGATGCGGTAGTGCTCGCCGGGGAGCTGCTCGCTCACCGCCAGCACCGCCTCGACCCCTTTTCCCATGTCCAGGATCACGGCGGACTCGGTCGTCCGATGGACGACCCCGGTCATGATCTCGCCCTCCCGTGACGCGTACTGCTGGAAGACGACGTCGCGCTCCGCCTCGCGGAGGCGCTGGCGATAGACCTGCCCGGCCGTCTGTGCGGCGATTCGCCCGAGCTGCGCCTGCGTCACGTTCTCCGGGACCCGGACCTTGGCGCCGACCCCGGTCGCCGGGTCGACCTTCTGCGCCTCCCCGACCTGCATCTGGAGTTGCGGGTCCTCGATCTCCTCGGGGGTGGCGACCACCTCGTACTCACGGTAGACGCTGATCTGACCGTTGTCTGGGTCGACCTTGACGACCACGTTCTCAGGAGCGTCGGCGTTGCGCCGATAGGCAGACTCGATCGCCTGCTCCAGGGTCTCGATGAGGATCTCTTTGGGGACCCCCTTCTCGGCGTTCAACTGAAGGAGGGCCCCGATGAAGTCTCGATTCACGGCGCACCTCGCTTCCGGGACGAAAAAACAGGACGTGGCGGTGAACCGACCCACGTCCGTGCTCAGCTCGATATGGAATTGGTCCGCTGAACGGCCGGCGAAACCTCCCGAAGTATAGCAGTCCGCACCTTTGACCGCCAGAACGCCCCCGAGACGAACGTTTGTTCAGTGGGTTCAGGAGATATGCCGGTGGTCCGCCTCCTAGAGCCCGGTCGCTGCTGCGAGACCCACGGCAATCGCCAGACCGATGAGGCCAACAAGAAGGGTCAGAGGGACCCTCAGGCCCGACCTCGGTTGCCGGAACCGCATCGGGGTGGCAGTGGATCAGCCTCGGATGCTCCGTCCAGAGACGTCCCGCGTGGCCACTCGTCTGCGCCCGATCTGGTGTCTGCGGTTGCCATGGGGGAATGTAGCCGGTGCACGTTGCGGGCCAGCTTGCGCGCAGGCGCTGCTCAGCGGGCGATCCTCCGGGCCAGTCGCAGGATGCCCACCAGCAGCCAGGCGGCGAGCCCGGCGGTGAAGAACCCGAGGTCGCCAGCCAGGCGTTTCATCGCGGTGCGGCGTGGAGCGGCCCGCCCAGCGGCCTTGGGCTTGCCCTCAACCCGGTTCGCGCCGATCACGACCCGTGCTCGCTAGAACCGGATCCGACGCAGTTCCTGGAGGCGATGGACGGTTCGGCGTCTGGTGCGGGTTGACCGGACGAGGCCGGGGCCGGCCCACAAGATGACCACGAATCCGAGCAGGAGCGCGGCGAACGGAAGGAACTGCAGCATCAATAGACCCTCGCAACGTCGTATTGAGCGAGTCAGACCGACGAGTCGCCCAGTGTTGAGCCCTTGTTGACAAATGTCAACGGGCTCGATCAGCTCCCAGGCAGCCGGGCGATGTCCTGGATCGAGATTCGTCTCCCGCACGCTCAGAGTGGCGGATTGAGCGTGCAGAGCGTCCGTCCGCGTCTATTTCTGCCACCGGAATCCACGCCCTAAGGGCTACAGTCGGGGCTACATGGAGATCCCGATCGCGATCCTGGCCGATGCGGCTAACGTCTCCCAAGAGGGGACGCTGAATATTCTGGGCGTCTTCTCGGTTATCCGAGCGGGTCGATTCCCCGCCTGGCATCCCCGCTGCGTGCTCGTGATTCAGCTCAGAGCGCGCCGCTCCGAGCAGGGTCAACACGAGCGGATCGTGGTCCGACTGATGGATCTGGAC
>JALYLB010000185.1 GCA_030774475.1 Chloroflexota bacterium
AAGGTGAGCAGCGAGCCGGCGAAGACCCCGGGCATCGAGAGCGGCAGCGTGACGCGCAGGAACGCCTGCAGGCGGCTGGCGTACAGGTCGGTCGCGGCCTCCACGAGCCGATGGTCGACCTTCTCGAGGGCGACGTAGAGCGGCAGGACCATGAATGGCAGGAAGTTGTAGGTCAGCCCGGCGACCACCGAGATGGGGGTGGCGATCAGCTGGAAGCTCTCTGGGAGTAGGTTCCAGCTCTTCAGGGTGCCGAGCAGGAAGCCGTTATCGGCCAGGATCAGCTTCCACGACAGGGTGCGGATGATGAAGCTGGTGAAGAACGGGAGGATCACGAGGAGCAGGAGAACGTTCTTCAGCCGGCCGCCTCGGAAGGCGATGGTGTACGCCATCGGATAGCCGATGGCGAGGGTCAGCACGGTCACGATCAGCCCGTACTCGAACGAGCGGATGAACTGGACGCTGTACTGCGTGATCGCGTGTGGATAGACGCCGAAGTTCCAGGTCAGCGTGTACCCGGTGCCGAGCGACCCCTCCTGGAGGCTGATCGAGGCCATGACCACCATGGGCACCACGAAGAAGGCGAGGAGCCACAGGCCACCGGGCGTCAGGAACAGGTACGGAACCAGCCACCGATAGCGTCGGAGCACGGGCTGGGCCTCCGAGATCCGCCGGCCCGGGTCAGCCGGTCGTCACCTGCTGGAAGATGTCGTTCCACTGCTTCTCCTCGGCCTCGGGGAGAATCTTGTAGTTGTAGACGTTCTTCAGCTGGGCTGGGGTCGGGTTGACGGTCGCGGCAACCACGCGCAGCTGGTCGGCGGTGGCCTTGTCGCCGCTCGCTGCCGCGCTGTCGGCGTCCTTGATGATGAGATCCGGGATCCCCTTCACCGGGCTGAAGTAGCCGATGTATTCCGAGAGCGTCACCGCGTTGGCCGGGTCGTACCAGAAGTTGATGAGCTTGTGGGCGTCGGTCGGATGGGCCGCCTTGTTGGGGATGGCCATGTTGTCGACCCAGCGCATGCCGCCCGATTGGGGGATGACGAACTTGACGTCGGCGTTGTCGTAGAGCTGCATCTGGGTGACGTCCCCGGACCAGGCGATCGTCACCCACAGGTTCTTGTTGGCCAGCTCGTCGTAGTAGTCGTTGCCATAGAAGTTGCGGAACTGGCCGGCCTGCTGCTTCGCTTTCAGGATGTCACCGGCGCGCTGCACGTCCGCGACGGTCGCCTTCTCCGGGATGATGCCTATCGACAGGAGTGCCATGCACATCGTGTCGCGCATCTCGCTGAACATCCCGACATGGCCCTTGAAGGCCGGGTCGAGGAGGTCGTCGAAGGTGGTGATCTCCCGCTTGGTGAGCTTCGGGTTGTAGCCGATGCCGGTGATCCCCGACTGCCACGCCAGGCTCACCTTGTTGCCCTTGTCGTACCACGGGTCGACGTACAGCGGATCGGCGTTGGCGGTGAAGTTCGGGAGCTCCGACTTGTCGAGCTGTTCCAGGTAGCCGAGCCGGTTCATCTTCTCGATCATCCAGTCGGTCATCACGATCAGGTCGTAGGAGGTCGGGTTGCCCGCGGCCAGGTCCGGCTGGATCTTGCCGAAGAACTCCTCGTTGTCGTTGATGTCCTCGGTGTAGGTGACCTTGATCCCGGTCTCCTTCTGGAATTTCTCGATGGTCGGGTACTTGCCCTTGTCGTCGATGTCGATGTAGGCCGGCCAGTTCGCCCAGTTGGCAATCCCCGCCTGGGTGGGGATGGGCGTGGGCGCAACACTGGCGGAGGCTGCGGTCTGGCTCCCGGCGGGTTTGATGCCGCAGGCTGCCAGGATCGCGCCCAGCGACAGCGCACCCCCGGCCCAGAGACCCCCGCGACCGGCTCGTCGCAGGAAGGATCGCCGCGAGATGCGACCCTCGGCGATGGCACGCTCGATGGCCTGCTCGATCTGGGTCAGCTCCCGAGGGTCACTCATCGGTCTCTCCTTCAAGGCTATGCGGGTCGGTCTGGTGATGCTCGTGATGGCCGGCGATGACGAAGGTGTGCTGTGGCTTCCAGGTGAGGCGGACGCGCTGCCCGCCGGCCAGGGCCTCGCCAGCTCCGCCCGTCTCGATGTTCTGGGCATAGACCGTCACGTGGTCTCCCGCCCGGGTCTCGACCAGGTACTGGGTATGGACACCGACGTAGCTGGCGTCGAGGACGGTGCCGGTCAGACTGTTCAGTCCGTTGCCCGTTGGCGAGTTGTCGCCATCGGTCATGGCCACGACGCGCAATTTTTCAGGTCGGATCCCCACCCGAACCTCGCTCGCCCCGTTGACCCGCTAAGCGGGCGCCTGGAGGACCGTTCCGTCGGTGAGGCGCACGGAAACGAGCTCGCCTTCGCGGCCCAGCACCGTGCCGTCAATGAGGTTGCTGACCCCCAGGAACCCCGCCACGAACGCGGTCTTCGGTCGCTCGTAGAGATCCTCGGGTGGCCCGAGCTGCTCGATCTGCCCGGCGTGCATGACCGCGATTCGGTCGGACATGGTCATCGCCTCTTCCTGGTCGTGGGTCACGTAGATGAACGTGATCCCGACCTCGGTCTGGATCCGCTTCAGCTCGATCTGCATCGCCTTGCGCAGCTTCAGGTCGAGCGCGCCGAGCGGCTCGTCCAGGAGGAGAACCCGCGGGTTGTTGATGAGCGCCCGAGCCAACGCGACCCGTTGCTGCTGGCCGCCCGAGAGCTGGTTCGGCTTGCGGCGCTCGTACCCGGGGAGCTCCACGAGCTCGAGCATCTTGCCCACCTGGCTCGTGATCGCGCTGGCATCCACCTTCCGCCGGCGGAGACCAAAGGCGACGTTCTCGAACACCGTCAGATGGGGGAAGAGTGCGTAGTTCTGGAACACGGTGTTGACGTCGCGCTTGAAGGGCGGGAGGCCGGTGACATCGGTCTCGCCGAGGAGGATGACGCCCGCCGTCGGTAGCTCGAAGCCGCCGATCATCCGCAATGTGGTCGTCTTGCCGCAACCGGAAGGGCCGAGCATCGAGAAGAACTCGCCGCGGTTGATCTCGAGCGACAGGTCGTCGACCGCGGTCACGTCGTGGAAGCGCTTGGTGACCCGCTCGAGGTGTACGTCGACCTGTGCCACGCGGTGCCCTCAGGGTGGGATGCGCTCAGCTGGAACCTTATCGAGTTGCAGCAGGCTTCCCGATGAAGCCGGCAGTATCCGCGTCCGTCGGCCATTCTGTCAACGGTTCGACGGCCGGCGCCGGCGACTCCGAAATGGGCTTCTCCGCGAGCTTCACGCGCCCTTCATGCGCGCCGCAAGAATTGAGGATCAGCTGATGCAACCGTCCGTTCGGTTCGTGCGTCAGAGGGATACCGAGCGAGGGGAACCATCCGATGGCCAAACCCAATCACGCCAAGCGTTCTCGACCGCGTCCCGTTTCGGTCCGCCGCCGCCGGGTCGGGTTCCGGCGCGTCGAGGAGGTCCGCTCCCGCCGAGCGCTCGATCGCTGGCGGCGCGCCTCCTGAGTCCACCCATCGTCCTCCCACCACCCAACCGGCGGCCCATCAC
>JALYLB010000186.1 GCA_030774475.1 Chloroflexota bacterium
CCCTCGACGTGCTGCCGGGTGATATCGCCCACCCGGCGCGGCAGGTTGGCCGTGGCGCCGAACTGGTCGAGCGCCTTGATGTAGCTGACGATCGTTAGCGGCGCCTTGTTCTCGGCGCGCAGGTGACGTGCGAACGAGTCGCGCAGTGCACTGAGACTAGAATTGGGAGGAGCGGCCTTGACCATGGCGCTTTGAGCCTCGAACTACGGGGAGAACAGAACCCGGCAGTTATAGTCTCGACGAGCGCAGTAGTCAAGGACGTTCGAAATTATCGTCTCTATGCGAGCGTGAATCGGCGGGCCGTTAGCTCAGTGGCAGAGCAGGGGACTTTTAATCCTCGTGTCGTGGGTTCGAATCCCACACGGCCCTCTCACGGTCCCAGCGCGCCCGTCGTCGTCGCGAATTGACGCCCGCGGTCGAGGGTCAGGTGGGCAGGCTCGCCAGCAGTCGCATGACGGGAAGGCCTGCGGCCAGCGTGTCGGCGATGACGGTCGGCAGGCTCGGTGAGATGACCTCCTCATCCGAGAGGCGCCGACCGAACGTGACGTCCTTGAGCTTGAGCAGCTCCGCATCCGGGTCGTCCGCGGCAAAGCCAGGTGGAACGCGCTTGAGCCGCTCGCCGTCGACCTCGCCAAACGTCGCCACGAATCCCGGATCGTCGATCGCCGCGTGGACGGCACCTCGATCATCGGAGACCGCCGTCCGCCAGGCGGCGAGGCGCCGGGAATCCGGATGCCAGCATCCACCGCCGACGTACATCTGCTCGGGATGGAGGCTGAAGTAGCCGCCCACCCCTGCTCCCTCGCCCGACCAGGGAAAGCTCGCGCTCACGTAGGTCTTGTAGGGCGACTTGTCCTTGCTGAAGCGGACGTCCCGGTAGATCCGGAACGGCGAACGGATCGGATCCGCGTCGATCGGCAGCTCGCGCGCAGCAAACTCGACGCTGAGGGCCGCGCACAGCTCCTGCATCGGCTCTTTGAGCAGTCGCTCGTATTCGGCCTTTCGCGCCTGGAACCAGGTTCGGTCGTTGTTGGCCGCGAGGTCTGCGAGGAACTGAAGCGCTTCGAGCGAGAAGCCGGGGAAGGAGGCGGAGACCGTCACGCTTCGATCGTAGCCGTAAGGAACCGATTTTCAAGGTGCCTGATGAGTCAGCTCTTGATGCGGTCGCCGTTGGGGTCGAACAGCGGCTCGGGGCTGACGGCGCAGCCGATCCACTCGCCGAAGATCTCGATCTCACCCAGCTGCCCGAGCTCCGCCGCACCACCCGGCAGCAGGGCGTACGCGATGCTGCGCTCCACCGAGTACCCGTAACCCCCCGAGGTAACCCGCCCCACTACCTCGCCATCGATCCGCACAGGCTCATTGCCCAGGGCGACCGACAGCGGGTCATCGAGCACCAGGCAGGCGAGCCGCTGTCGCTGCGGCTCCTCCTTCGCGCGGACCAGGGCATCTCGCCCAATGAACTCGCCCTTCCCCATCCGCACGGCAAATCCCAACCCGGCCTCGTGGGGCGTCACCTCCGGCGTGATGTCCGTCGACCAGACGCGATACCCCTTCTCCAGGCGCAGCGCGTCGATGGCGCGGTAGCCCCCGGCCACCATCCCCAAGGGTCGTCCCGCGCCCCAGAGCGTGTCCCACAGGCCCAGGCCGTACTCCATCGGGCAGTAGAGCTCCCAGCCGAGCTCGCCCACGTAGGTGACCCGCAACGCGGTGACCGGCACGCTGCCGACGCTGATCTCGCGAGCCGTCAGGTACCCAAACCCCTCGTTGCTCACATCGTCCGCGGTCACGCTGGAGAGAATCTGGCGAGCCAACGGTCCCCAGAGGCCGATGCAGGCGCGCGACGAGGTCACGTCGCGCACCGTTACCGTGCCGTCCTCCGGCGCGTGGCGCCGAATCCAGCCGAGGTCGTGGTTGCCGAACGCGGTTCCGGTGACGATGAAGAAGCGGTCCTCACCGAGACGGGTGACCGTGAAATCGCACTCGATCCCGCCCCGCCGGTTGAGCATCTGGGTGTAGGTGATCCGCCCCACCGCGCGGTCGACGTCGTTGGCGCACAGGCGCTGCAGGAAGGCGAGCGCACCGGATCCACTGATCTCGATCTTGGCGAAGCTCGTCTCGTCATAGAGGGCGGCGGTCGCGCGCGTCGCCAACGCCTCGGCACCGATCGCGGGCGACCAGTGCTCGCCGGCCCAGCCGCGCGGCCGCAGGCTCTCGTCACCAGCTCCGGCATTCGACTCGAACCAGTTGGGCCGTTCCCAACTGGATTTCTCGCCGAACGCGCAGCCGAGCCCGGCGAGGCGAGGGTAGGTTGGCGAGAGGCGCAGCGGCCGGCCGGCTTGGCGCTCCTCGTTGGGGTAGTGGATGTCGTAGTAGGTGGCGTAGACCTCGGTGGTCCGGGCCAGGGTGTATGCGCGCGAGCTGTACTGCGCCCCGAAGCGCCGGATGTCCATCGTCCACAGGTCGAGCTCCGGCTCGCCATCCACGATCCACTGCGCGAGCTGGCGCCCCATGCCACCCGCGCCGGCGATGCCGTGCGCGGAGAATCCGGCGGCGACGAAGAAGCCGTGCACCTCCGACTCACCCAGGATGAACTCGTTGTCCGGGGTGAACGCCTCTGGTCCGTTGATCAGCTGACGAACGCCGGCATCCGACATGACCGGCACGCGCCGGACGGCGCCGGCCGAGATCGCCTCGAAGCGCGGCCAGTCGGGGGGCAGGAGCTTCCCGTTGAAGTCGGGGGCGATGCCGTCGAGGGACCATGGGGCCGGATTGCGCTCATAGCCGCCCATCACCAGCCCGCGGACCTCGGGACGGAAGTAGACGAGGTTGTCAGGGTCCCGGAGCTGCGGCAGGTCGGGCGTCACTCCCTCGACAGGCTCGGTCACGAGGTACTGGTGAGCCATCGGGATGATCGGGACGGTCACGCCCGCCATCCGTCCGATCTCCCCGCCGAACATGCCTGCCGCGTTGACAACAACCTCCGCACGGATCGGTCCGCGATCGGTCTCGACGCCGGTGACTCGGCCCGCCTGGATCGAGATGCCGGTAACGCGGGTCCGTGGCAGGATCGTGGCGCCTTTCGCTCGTGCGCCGGCGGCAAGCGCCTGGGTCAGCCCGGACGGGTCGAGGTAGCCGTCAGTGGGCAGCCACGCCGCGCCGAGCACCCCGTCGGTGCTCATCAGCGGAAAGCGCTGGTGTGCCTCCTCGGCGCTCACCAGCTCCATCGGCAGGCCATACGTCTTCGCCCAATCCGCCTGGCGACGCAGCTCCTCCAGCCGCGCCGGCGTGCAGGCCAGCCGGAGGGAACCGACCTCGCGCCAGCCGGGGTCGACATCGGTCTCTGCGGCCAGCTGACGGTAGGTGGCCACGCTGTCGACCATCATCCTGGTCAGGGTCGGGCTCGAGCGGAGCTGGCCCACCAGGCCGGCGGAGTGGAAGGTCGATCCGCTCGTGAGCTCAGACCGATCGAGCAGCACGACATCGGTCCAACCCAGGCCCGCCAGGTGATAGGCGATGCTCGCTCCACCAACCCCGCCGCCGATGACGACCACCCGAGCCTGGTCGGGCAGCCCCGTCTCAGGCACCGGCCGCGTCGATGAGGTAGCGCTCAAAATCCGGCGCGCTGACATTCCGCAGCAGCCGCTCGAAATGCTCCTTCGCGTAGGCCACGAAGTCGACGTCGAGGGTGCTGATGGCCTGCTGCAGGACGCCCCACATCGCCTCGCGGAAGTCACTGACGACCCGCATCAGCTCCAGTCGAGCCAGCCGCGAGGCCTCGATGAACCCGTCGTACGCGTCCAGAAGGAGGCGGTCCTCGTCGATGGTCAGGTCGTGGTTGACGCTGAAGTTGCCGAGATCGAAGAACGGGTCGCCCATTCCGGCGTACTCCCAGTCGACGATCCGGATTCGTTCACCATCATCGAGGAAGTTCGCGTTCAGCAGGTCGTTGTGGCATGGGACGAGGTCCGATGGGGCCTGGAGCAGCGTTCCTTCGATCCTGCGAGCGGCTTGATGCGCGGAGTCCCAAGCTGACGGAATCGAGACGCCGCGCGAGGACGCGAGTGCCCGGTAGGCCTCGACGATCCGGAACGGGACGAAGAGCCCGGGAATCGCGGGGCCGCCGTGAATCCGCCGCAGCGAGTCGGCCGCGCGCGCCAACGTCTCGGGCGTGTGCACCTGGTCGAGGGTCACCTCCGATCCCACGATGAATCGCGTGACCAGGTAGCCCTCCGGGCGGATGAAGGCCACCACCTCCGGACCCACGCCCACCCCCGCAGCCGCGACGGTGGCCGCGTGCTCAACCTCGCGGCTGATGCCGAGCAGGTGGGTGTCGTTGCCGCCGAGGCGGATGACATAGCGGTCGTCCCCGTCAGCCGGGGTCACCAGGTAGTTGCGGTTGGTGATGCCGCCGGAGAGGACCGTCAGGGTCAGCTGGCGTGCGGCCGTCTCCGGCACACGCTGCAGCGCGGCCACCAGCTGGTCGCGCAGGTCGCCCCGCAGCTCATCCTCCACGAGCGATCCTCCCTGCCACGGCGCGCCCGGTACGGAAAGCGGCGCGGAGATCGCTCGCCGCGCCGCTTCGATCGAGCCTGACGCTGGCGTCAGCCGATGACTGTCTCGCCAGTAGCGGCATCCTTCTCCACGTCCTCCGCGGAGCCGCGCACGGCGATCACGTAGTAGAGGATCCCGGTCACCAGCAGCAGGCCGACGATCGACTCGTACAGCGGCCAGTGCGGCAGCCCGGCAATCGGCTTCCCAAGGAACTTGAAGAGGCCGTCGATGAACGGGTTCCAGAAGGCGCGACTCTCCGTCCCGAAGCTGCCGAACAGGCCTTCGTCATTCCACAGCCCGATGTTGACGATCATGAGCCCGCCATACACGAGGGCCAGGATGTTCACCGTCATGCCCCAGCGGCCCAGATTGAACCAGGCCCTGGTCCGTGGCCACCCTCTTCCGCGGGCGAGAGCCACGCCGAAATTGCACATGAAGTAGCTGAGGTAGATCAAGCCCGTGGCAGCGATCGAGAGGGTGAAGCCACCGATCGGGCCAATCAGCAGGATCGGCAAGGCTGCCAGGACGCCCACCGCCACGGCCGCGTTGGCCGGCGTTCGGAAGACGGGATTGACATGGCCCCAGACGCCCCCGAACGGCAGATGCCGGTCGCGACCCATCGAGAACATCAT
>JALYLB010000187.1 GCA_030774475.1 Chloroflexota bacterium
CCAGTACGCACCCCCGCCGGCGCCACCCCAGTACGCACCCCCGCCGGCGCCTTACGCGCCCGCGGCACCCCCGGTGCGTCCCGGGATGGTCACGGGCGCCGGGATCACCATGATCGTGCTGGGCTCCCTTGTCTGCCTCTTCGGCCTGCTCTTCCTCATCGGCGGTGTCTTCGTGAGCGGATCGTCGACCGCGATCGATGCCCAGGCTCCCGGGTTCGGGAACTTCGCCGGCGCGGTGGGCGGCGTGATCATCGTCTTCTCCCTCATCTTCCTTGCCGTCGGCGTCCTCGACATCGTGGCCGGCGCCAACGTGCTGGGCGGCCGCTCATGGGCAAGGATCACTGGCATCGTGCTGGCCGCGATCCTGGGGCTCTTCGGACTTGCCAGCCTCGGAGGCAATTCCGCGAACGGAGGCAACGCACTCTTCGGCTTCATCGTCCTGGCGGCCAACGCCTTCATCATCTGGGGCCTCGCGACGACCGGCGCCTGGTTCGCCTCGCGCAGCGCGTAGCCATCCGCGCTCGCCTTCCGCGCGGCGGAATATCTGTCCAACGAGACCCGGGGAGCCACCAGGGCGTGGTTCCACAGCGCGGACATTCCGAGGGCCGGAACGAATGAGGCCTGGACTGACCCAAGGGCAGCCTCGACCGATGGATATTCCGTGCCGCGGAACTCTCCGCGGAATGCGCGTGACGCTGGACCCGGGAGCGGCCGCGGCTGAGGTTGGGGCGTACTATCGAGCGCCATGACGACTACGATTCCCGCCGCAGGACCGCGCGCCGTTAGCGCCCCTCGCGGCACCGAGCTCTCCTGCAAGGGCTGGCAGCAGGAGGCGGCGCTGCGGATGCTCATGAACAACCTCGACCCCGACGTGGCCGAGGACCCCGACCATCTGATCGTCTACGGCGGCACCGGGCGAGCCGCGCGCTCCTGGGCGGCCTTCGACGCCATCGTCCGCGAGCTGCGACGCCTCGAGGACGACGAGACGCTGCTCGTCCAGTCCGGCAAGCCGGTCGGCGTGTTCCGCACAACCGCGGACGCCCCTCGCGTGCTGATTGCCAACGCTCTCCTCGTCCCACATTGGGCGACCTGGGAGCAGTTCCGCGAGCTCGAGCGGCAGGGCCTGACGATGTACGGCCAGATGACCGCCGGATCGTGGATCTACATCGCCACCCAGGGGATCATGCAGGGAACCTACGAGACCTTCGCGGAGGCCGCCCGCCAGCACTTTGGCGGCTCCCTGGCAGGCACCGCCACCCTGACCGCCGGCCTGGGCGGGATGGGCGGCGCCCAACCGCTGGCGGTGACGATGAACGAGGGGGCGGTGCTGGCCATCGAGGTCGACCCTGCGCGAGCCGAGCGGCGCCACGCCGCCGGCTTCGTCGACGAGGTGACCCCGGATCTCGATGAGGCGATCGCCAGGGTGGACCGATGGCGCAGCGCGCGCCAGGCGCGCTCCATCGCGCTCGTGGCGAATGCCGCCGAGGTCGAGCCGGAGCTCGTCCGGCGCGGCTGGCACCCCGACATGGTGACCGACCAGACGAGCGCCCACGATCCGCTCGGCGGCTACGTGCCAGCGGGTCTGCCGCTGGCCGATGCGCTCGAGCTCCGCGCGCAGGACCCCGATACCTACCTCCATCGGTCCATGGACTCCATCGCCAACCACGTCCGCGCCATGCTTGCGTTCCAGCGCGCCGGCTCGATCGTCTTCGACTACGGCAACAACATCCGCCTGCAGGCTCGCGACGCGGGCGTGGAGGATGCCTTCGACTTTCCCGGGTTTGTGCCGGCCTTCATCCGGCCGCTCTTCTCCGAGGGAAAGGGACCGTTCCGGTGGGTGGCGCTCTCCGGAGACCCGTCCGACATCCTGAAGACCGATGCCGCCCTCATGGAGCTCTTCCCCGACAACCCCAGCCTCCACCGGTGGCTGAGGCTGGCGGAGGAGAAGGTGCCGTTCCAGGGCCTCCCGGCCCGGATCTGCTGGCTCGGCTACGGGGAGCGGGCGAAGGCCGGGTTGCGGATCAACGAGATGGTCGCCTCTGGCGAGCTCGCGGCCCCGATCGTCATCGGCCGCGACCACCTCGACGCCGGAAGCGTCGCCAGCCCGTACCGGGAGACCGAAGGCATGCGTGACGGGTCGGATGCCATCGCCGACTGGCCCATCCTGAACGCGCTCATCAACACCGCCGCGGGCGCCACCTGGGTCAGCGTCCATCACGGCGGAGGGGTGGGGATCGGCTACAGCCTGCACGCCGGGATGGTCATCGTGGCCGATGGCACGTCAGAAGCCGCCGCCCGGCTGGAACGAGTGCTGACCGCCGACCCGGGGACCGGGGTGATGCGTCACGCGGATGCCGGCTACGAGCGGGCCATCGAGGTGGCGCGCGAGCGGGGCGTCCGCATTCCGATGCTCGACGGATAGGCAGAGCACCATGCCGCCGCAGATCGTGGCCATCGGGGGCGGCGGATTCACGGACGCCGGTGCGCTCACCCCGCTCGACCGCTACCTGCTCGACCTGACAGGACGCGCGCGCCCACGGGTGTGCTTCCTGGGCACCGCGTCCGGTGACTCGGAGGGGTACGTCGCCCGCTTCTACCGCGCATACGCCCTGAAGAGCGATCCCTCGGATCTCGCCCTGTTCGGGTCGCCGACGCCGCGAGACGTCGCGCTCCTCGCCGAGCAGGATCTCGTCTTCGTGGGCGGCGGCAACACGGCGAACCTGCTCGCGGTCTGGCGGCTCCATGGGGTCGACCAGGCGCTTCGTAGCGCCTGGCAGAACGGGACCGTGCTGGCCGGGATGAGCGCCGGCGCGATCTGCTGGTTCGAGGCCTCGCTCACCGACTCATTCGGCGCCGAGCTGGCGCCACTGGCCGACGGCCTCGGGTTTCTGCCGGGGTCGTGTTGTCCCCACTTCGACGGCGAGGCCCTGCGACACGACCGCTTCGCGGAGGAGATCGCGACCGGGGAGCTGCCCAGCGGGTTCGGCATCGACGACGGAGCGGCGCTCCACTTCGTCGGAATCGAGCTGCACGCCGTGGTCTCAGAAGAGCCGGGCAAAGGGGCGTATCGACTCGACCTGGAAGGCCACAGCATCGTGGAGACCAGGCTGGACGCGGCGCTCCTCCCGGGTGCGGCCGATGCCTGAGGAGCCCGCGTTCGAGCGGCCACTGCCGGGCGCGCCGGACCCGTGGGTCGCCTCGTCGATGCCCGAGCGGTTGTCCGCGCCTCCCTACCTGATGGCCCGTATGATTGCCGCCGAGCCCGGCGTTGCCGTGCGGGTCGCAGCGCGCGTGAGGTCTGGCTCAGCGGGCCGGGCGCTCGCTGACGTCATTGCCGCAGTTGTCGATCGCGGCGAGCCCATCAGCACCACCGGCTGCGGGACGAGCGAGCACGCGGCGCTTGCGGCTGCGGCGCTGCTCGCCGCCGCGATGCCTCCGGATCGGGCGCATCTCGCGCGTTGCTGGCAGGCGCTCGACCTCGTCCGAGCCCCGCAGCGCGCCGGGCTGCTCATCGGCGTCAGCCACGAGGGCGGCACCGCCGCGACAAACCAGGCGATCCAAGCAGCGCGATCCGCGGGCGCCCGGACGGCCATCATCACGGTGAGCGCGCGGTCGCCCGGCGGGATCGCCGCGGAGACTGTCATCGAGACCGGAGAGCAGGACCAGAGCTGGTGTCACACGGTCGGCTACCTGTCACCGATCGTCGCGGCAGCAGGCATCGCCGCCCTCGTCAGGGACAGGCAGCTCGACGAGGCCGCGCTCGGCGCCCTGGTGTCGATCGCCGGCGAGCAGGAGAGCCTTGTCCGCGAGGTCGCGGGGCGGCTGGCGACCTGCGACCGGCTCGTCGTTGTGGGCGCTGGGATCGACCTCGTCTCCGCCCGGGAGCTTGGGCTGAAGATCGAGGAGGGCTCGGGGCTTCCAGCGTCCGCGGTCCATCTCGAGACCCTCCTCCACGGGCACCTCGCCGCCGCCGACCCGTCCACCGGCCTGGTCGTCATCCTCACCGACGCTGAGCCGGCCGGCGAAGTCGTTCGGGCGCGCGCCCGAGACGTGTTGCGCTCAGCGAGAGCGCTCGACATGCCCGCTGCCGCAATCGTCGGCGCACGGGTCGGGGCCCAGCTGCCCGCCGAGCTCGCCCCGGTGGGGCGTCTGACCGCACCCGAGGCAAACGCCCTTCCGCCACTCGTCGAGGCGCTCATCGGCGCAGCCATCCCGCTCCAGCTCCTGGCATTGCACCTGGCCATGGCTCGGGGGCGCAATCCCGACGCCATCGGTCGCGACGACCCGAGGCAGGCAGCCGCCGCGGGCTGATTCCCTCAGAGACGCGC
>JALYLB010000188.1 GCA_030774475.1 Chloroflexota bacterium
GCCCCGGGGCGCTCGCCGAGCTGCTCACCGCGGTAGATCCAGGCCTTGACCCCGATGCGGCCGTAGGTGGTATGAGCGTGGACCACGCCGTAGCTGATGTCGGCGCGCAGGGTGCCGAGCGGAATGCGACCCTCGCGGTCCCACTCGGTGCGGCTCATCTCGGAACCGCCGAGGCGCCCCGAGACCTGGACCTTGACGCCCTTGGCGCCGGCCTTGATCGAGCGCTGGATGGCCTGCTTCATCGCCTTGCGGAAGGCGATGCGCCGCTCGAGCTGCCCGGCTACGTTCTGCGCGACCAGGACCGCGTCGAGCTCGGGCTGCAGGACCTCCTTGATCTCGAGCTTGACCTTCTTGTTGGTGAGCTTGCCCACGTTCGTTCGCAGTGACTCGACGTTGGCTCCGCCCTTGCCGATCACGATCCCAGGCTTGGCCGAATGGACGGTGACCGTCACGTGGTTGATGCCACGCTCGATCTCCACCTGGCTGACGCTCGCGTTCGACAGCTGCTTTGCCACGAGCTGCCGGATCCGCATGTCCTCGCCAAGCAATGTGGCGTAGTCGCGATCTGCGTACCACTTGGCAAGCCACGGCTTGATGATGCCGATCCGGAAGCCGTAGGGATGAACCTTGTGACCCATCAGGCCTCCTTGTCAGCCACGGCGACCGTGATGTGGCTGGTCCTCTTGAGAATCTGGAAGGTCCGCCCCTGAGCGCGCGGTCGCCACCGCTTCAGGGTCGGTCCCTCGTCCGCCACGGCACTCACCACGGTGAGCTCGTCCGCGGACAGGTTGAAGTTGTTCTCCGCGTTGGCCGTGGCGCTCTTCAGCACCTTGGCCACGTCCCGCGCCGCCGCGTTCGGCAGGAAGCGCAGCATGGCTGCAGCCTCCTCGACCGGCTTGCCGGTGATTAGCTCGGTCACCAGTCGCACCTTGCGCGGGCTGAGGCGCACGTACCTGGCAGTGGCGGTCACTCGCATCGGCGCGTCCCTACTTCAGCGCCGACGAGCGCTCGGTGGCCTTGCCGTGGCCACGGTAAGTGCGCGTCGGCGCGAACTCGCCGAGCCGGTGCCCGACCATGTTCTCGGTGACGAAGACCGGCACATGACGCCGTCCGTCGTGGACGGCGATGGTGTGCCCGATCATCTGCGGGAAGATCACGCTCGCCCGCGACCAGGTCTTCAGCACCTTGCGCTCGTTGCGCTTGTTCATGTCGTCGACTCGGCCGAGGAGGCGGGCGTCGACGTACGGTCCCTTCTTGACGGATCGGCTCATTCGACTCCCTTACCCTCGCCCGTACCGGCGGCGGACGATCATCTTGTTGCTTGGCGTGGCCTTGGCCCGGGTGCGCAGGCCCATGGCCGGCTTGCCCCAGGGCGTCTTCGGCGGCATCCCGGTGGGAGACTTGCCCTCGCCACCGCCATGCGGATGGTCGCGCGGGTTCATCGCCGAGCCGCGAACTTCAGGGCGGCGTCCCAGGTGCCGTGCCCGACCGGCCTTGCCGATGTTCTGGTTCCCGTGATCAAGATTGCTGACCTGGCCGATGGTCGCCATGCAGCCGGCGCGCACCCGGCGCACCTCGCCCGAGGGGAGGCGAATCGTGGCGTGCTCTCCCTCCTTGGCAAGCAGTTGGGCGCTGCTCCCCGCAGATCGGACGATCTGCCCACCTCGACCCGCAACGAGCTCGATATTGTGGACCTGGGTCCCAAGCGGGATGCGAGACAGCGGCAGCGCATTGCCGGGGCGCGCTTCCGCATCAGGCCCCGAGGAGACGGTGTCGCCGACCCCCAGGCCGTGCGGCAGGAGCATGTAGCGCTTCTCGCCGTCGGCGTAGTGGAGCAGCGCGATCCGCGCCGAGCGGTTCGGGTCGTATTCGACCGTGGCGATCCTCGCCGGGACGCCGAACTTGTCGCGCTTCCAGTCGATCACCCGGTACAGCCGCTTGTGGCCGCTCCCCTGGTGCCGAACCGTGAGCTTGCCCTGGCTGTTGCGACCGGCGTGCTGCAGTAGCCGCTCGGTGAGCGGCTTGTGAGGCGTGTCGCTGGTGATCTCCTCGAACGTCGGGCGGGTCATCTGCCGCACGCCCGGGCTCGTGGGTCGGTAGCTTCTCAGTGGCATTGTCAGACCGCCTCGAACAGTTCGATCTTCTGACCCTCGGCGATCGTCACCACCGCCTTGCGCCAGCCCGGGATCATGCCCGGCGTTCGCCTTCCGCGTCGCTTCTCCTTGGGCTTGACGGTCAGGACGCGGACGCCCAGGACGTCGACCTTGAACTCCGCCTCGACCGCCGCCTTGATCTGGAACTTGTTCGCGTCGCGGGCGACGGCGAACGTGTAGTTGTTGCGCTCGGTCTGCGCGACGCTCTTCTCGCTGATCACCGGCCGGATCAGGACGTCATGGACGGTCCTCGTCACGCGTACACCTCCTGGGCGCGCGCCAGGGCGTCGCGGGTGAAGATGATGGTGTCGGCCTCCAGCAGCTCGACCACGTTCAGGCTGTCGGCGAGGATCACCCGCACCTCGCGGACATTGGCGCACGACCGCTCGACCGTCTCGTCGCGGGCGGCGAGGACCAGCAGGACCTTGCCCTGGGCCTCCCACGCCTCGAGGTGCGCGATGAACGCGCGAGTCTTGATCTCCTCGAGATCGAAGCCCGCAACGACGCGGACGGCGCCATCGGCCTGCTTGGCGGACAGGACGCCGGTCAGCGCTGCGCGCCGCATCTTGGCCGGCATCTTCTGCTCGTAGCCACGCGGGTGCGGGCCGAACACCACTCCACCGCCACGCCACTGGGGCGAGGTGCGGCTCCCCTGCCGGGCACGGCCGGTCCCCTTCTGGCGCCATGGCTTTCGGCCGCCGCCGGCAACCATCGCACGGCTCAACGTATTCGAGGTTCCATGCCGGCTGCCCGCCTGCTGGCGGACAACGGCCTGGTGGATGAGCGACTCGCTGACCGGCGCGGCGAAGAGGGCGTCCGCCAGCTCCACCTGGCCTGCCGCCCTCCCGGTCGCGTTGAGGATCTTCGTCGTCTGCGGCATCGTCACTTCGCCTTCTGGACCAGCAGCACGCCGTTGCGCGCCCCGGGCACCGCGCCCTTGACCAGGATCAGGTTCCGCTCGGGGTCGACACGGACGACCGTCAGCTTCTTGACGGTGACCTGCTCGTCCCCCATGTGGCCCGACATCCGGGTGTTGAGCCAGGTCCGGCCCGGGGTCGTCCCCGCGCCCACCGAGCCCGGCTGCCGGTAGTTGGTCGAGCCGTGGGTCTTTGGGCCCCGCTTGAAGTTGTGCCTCGCGATCGTGCCCGCAAAGCCCTTGCCCTTGCTCTGCCCCGTCACGTCGACGAGCTCACCCGCCTCGAAGAGGGTGACATCGACGGACTGGCCGAGCTCGTACCCCTCGACCGACTCGAGACGGAACTCCGAGACGTTGCGGGGCTTGGCTGCTTCCTTTTCGAGGTGAGCGAACTGCCCGGCGACCGGCTTGGTCACCTTGCGCGCCGTGCCGGTGACGAGCTGCAGCGCGGTGTAGCCGTCCCGCTCCGGGGTCCGCAGTCGGGCCACGGTATTCGGGGCAGCCTCGATGACGCTCACGGGCACGACGGAACCGTCGTCCTGGAAGATTCGCGTCATCCCGAGCTTTCGCCCGATCAATCCTGCCGACACGTCTGTTCGCTTCCTCCTGGTTGGCCGATGGCGCAGCGTCCGCCGCACCGCCGGTGGACTCGGGGCATGAGCCCCGTGATCACATCTTGATTTCGATATCCACGCCGGCTGCCAGCGACAGCCGCATCAGCGCGTCAACGGTCTTCGTCGACGGATCGATGATGTCGATCAGGCGCTTGTGCGTCCGGATTTCGAACTGCTCCCGCCCATCCTTGTGCACGAACGGCCCGCGGATGACGGTGTACTTCTCGATCCGGGTCGGCAGCGGGACCGGTCCCGCCACGTCTGCACCGGTTCGCTGTGCCGTCTCCACGATCTGCTCGGCCGACTGGTCGAGCAGCTTGTGGTCGTACGCCTTGAGCCGGATGCGGATGCGCTGCTTGGCCATCGATCAGCCGGCGACCTCGGTGATCACGCCAGCCCCGACGGTGTGGCCGCCCTCGCGGATCGCGAAGCGCTGCCCCTGCTCGATGGCGATCGGCGTGATCAGCTCGACGTCGATATTCACGTTGTCGCCGGGCATGATCATCTCGATGCCGGCCGGCATCTCGATCGCGCCCGTCACGTCGGTCGTCCGCAGGTAGAACTGCGGGCGGTAGCCGGCGTAGAACGGGGTGTGGCGCCCGCCCTCCTCCTTGGAGAGGACATAGACCTCGGCCTTGAACTTGGTGCCCGGCTTGACGCTGCCGGGCTTGGCGAGGACCTGGCCGCGCTCGATCTCGTCGCGCTCGATGCCTCGCAGCAGGAGCCCGACGTTATCGCCCGCCATTCCCTCGTCGAGGGTCTTCTTGAACATCTCGACGCCGGTGACCACCAGCGAGCGGCTCTTGGCGTGGATCCCCACCTGCTCGACGTTTTCGCCGGTGTGGACGATTCCGCGCTCGATGCGGCCGGTCGCCACCGTGCCGCGACCCTTGATGCCGAAGACGTCTTCGATCGGCATGAGGAACGGCTTCTCGGTCTCGCGGATCGGGGTCGGAATGTAGCTGTCGACCGCGTCCATCAGCTCCTTGATCGAGGCGTACTCGGGAGCGTCCGGATCGGTGCTCGAGCTCTCGAGCGCCTTGAGCGCCGAGCCGCGGATGACCGGGATGTCGTCGCCGGGGAACTTCTCCTTGGTGAGGAGCTCCCGAACCTCCATCTCGACGAGGTCGATGAGCATCTCGTCGTCGACCTGGTCGACCTTGTTCAGGTAGACGACCAGGCTCGGCACCTCGACCTGGCGAGCCAGGATGATGTGCTCGCGAGTCTGCGGCATCGGGCCGTCGGCGGCGGAGACGACCAGGATCGCCCCGTCCATCTGCGCGGCGCCGGTGATCATGTTCTTGATGTAGTCGGCGTGGCCCGGGCAGTCCACGTGCGCGTAGTGCCGGTGCTCGGTCGAGTACTCGACGTGGGCAATGGCGATGGTGATTCCGCGGGCGCGCTCCTCGGGGGCGTTATCGATCGAGTCGAAGGCCCGGAAGTCGGCTCCGCCCTTGAGCGCCAGGTACTTTGTGATCGCCGCCGTCAGGGTGGTCTTGCCGTGGTCGACATGACCGATGGTGCCGACGTTCACGTGCGGCTTGCTGCGGTCGAACTTCTTCTTGGCCATTGGTGTTCTTACTTGCTCCTTTGTCTCGCTAGCGCTTGGACTTCGCGATCAGCTCGTTGGCGATACTGGTGGGGACTTCTGAGTACCGGGAGAACTCCATGGAGTAGACCGCCCGGCCCTGGGTCATGCTGCGCAGCTCGGTCGCGTAGCCGAACATCTCGGCCAGCGGCACGTGGGCGCGGATGACGCGCGAGGTTCCGCGCTCGTCGATCCCATCGATCTGGCCGCGCCTGCTGTTCAGGTTGCCGATGACGTCGCCCATGAAATCCTCGGGGCATGTCACCTCGACACGCATGACCGGCTCGAGGATGGTGGGGTCGGCCTTGACCACCCCGTCCTTGGCGGCCATCGAGCCGGCGATCTTGAAGGCCATCTCCGAGGAGTCCACCTCGTGGAACGACCCGTCGATGAGCGTGGCCTTGACGTCGATCACCGGGTAGCCGGCGATGACCCCACCGGCCAGCGCATCGCGGATCCCCTCCTCGGTCGGCCGCCAGAACTCGCGTGGCACCGAGCCGCCGACGATCTTGCTCTCGTAGACGAATCCGCTCCCGCGCACGAGGGGCTCGAGGGTGATGACCACGTGGCCGTACTGCCCCTTGCCGCCGGTCTGGCGTACGAAGCGGGCCTCGGAACGGACTCCCTTGCGGATCGCCTCGCGGTAGCTGACCTGCGGGCGCCCGACGTTGGCCTGCACCTTGAACTCGCGCATCATGCGGTCGACGATCACCTCCAGGTGGAGCTCGCCCATCCCCGCGATGCGGGTCTGGCTGCTCTCCTGGTCGGTGCTGACCCGGAAGGTGGGGTCCTCCTCCGCCAGGCGCTGGAGGGCGAGGGCCATCTTGTCCTGGTCGGCCTTGGTCTTGGGCTCCACGGCCAGCTCGATGACCGGCTCGGGGAAGGTGATCGACTCGAGGACCACCGGCTTCGACTCATCGCACAGGGTGTCGCCGGTGAAGGTGTTCTTCAGCCCCACCGCGGCCGCGATGTCACCGGCCCCGACCTGCTCGATCTCCTCGCGGTGGTTGGCGTGCATCTGGAGGATGCGCCCGATGCGCTCCCGCTGGCCCTTGGACGAGTTGTAGACGTACGAGCCGGTCTTGAGCGTCCCGGAGTAGACCCGGAAGAAGGCCAGCTTGCCGACGTAGGGGTCCGCGGCGATCTTGAAGGCGAGCGCGGCAAACGGCTCCGAGTCGTCGGTGTGGCGCTCGACCGTCTCGCCCGTGCGGGGATCCGTGCCGCTCACCGCCTCGACGTCGAGCGGGCTCGGCAGGAAGTCGATGACCGCGTCGAGCATCGGCTGGATGCCCTTGTTCTTGAGGGCCGAGCCGCACAGCACCGGCACGATCTGGTACGCCAACGTGCCGGCGCGCAGCGCCGCGAGGAGCCGATCAGGGCTGATCGTCTCAGCCTCGAGGTAGCTGTGGGCGATCCCATCGTCGATATCGGCGAGCGCCTCCACCAGCTTCTCGCGGGCGGCGGTGGCGTCGGCGAGCAGCTCGGCGGGGATCTCGCCGACGTTGATCTGGTCGCCCAGGTCGTTGCCGTAGGTGATCGCCTGCATGTTGATCAGGTCGATGACGCCGCGGAAGGTGTCCTCCATCCCGATCGGCAGCTGGAGGGGTACCGCGTTGGCACCGAGCCGGTCGTGGATCATCTCCACCACGTGCCAGAAGTCGGCGCCAGTGCGATCGAGCTTGTTGATGAAGCAGAAGCGCGGGATCCGGTACTTGTCAGCCTGCCGCCAGACCGTCTCGGACTGGGGCTCGACGCCGGCCACGCCATCGAAGACGACGACCGCGCCGTCGAGTACGCGGAGGCTCCGCTCGACCTCCACCGTAAAGTCCACGTGGCCGGGCGTGTCGATCAGGTTGATGCGATGGTCGTTCCAGAAGCAGGTCGTGGCCGCGGCGGTGATCGTGATGCCGCGCTCCTGCTCCTGCTCCATCCAGTCCATCGTGGCGGCGCCCTCATGCACCTCGCCGATCTTGTAGATCTTCTTGGTGTAGAAGAGGATCCGCTCGGACACGGTTGTCTTGCCCGCGTCGATGTGGGCGATGATCCCGATGTTCCGGGTGTCCTCAAGCGGATAGTCGTTCGTGCTCATGGGACGCCGTGCCGTCTGTGCCATGGTCATCGGTCTACCACTTGAAGTGGCTAAAGGCCTTGTTGGCCTCGGCCATCCGGTGCGTGTCCTCGCGGCGCTTCACCGCGGCGCCGACGCCGTTGGCGGCATCCATCAGCTCGGCCGCGAGCTTCTCCGCCATGCTCTTGCCGTTGCGCTTGCGCGCGGCGTCGATCAGCCAACGCATGCCGAGCGAGACACGACGATCCGCGCGCACCTCGACCGGGATCTGGTAGGTCGAACCGCCGACCCGCTTGGGCTTGACCTCGATGAGGGGCATCGCATTTCGCAGCGCGGACTCCATGACCTCGACGCCGGACCGACCCGCCTGGCGCTCGCAGTACGCGATGGCGCCCTCCAGGATGCGCGAAGCCAGCTGACGCTTTCCGCCGTGCATCAGCTTGTTGGTGAACTGGTCGAGCGTCAGCGCGGTGCCGACCAGCTGCTCCTCGTACTTGGTCTTGCGTGCGATGGTGGGACGGCGAGGCATGCGGCTAGCTCTTGCCCGGCGACTTCGCGCCGTACTTGCTACGTCCCTGCCGGCGATCGCGGACCCCGGCGGCATCCAGCGTGCCGCGGATGATGTGGTACTTCACCGCCGGGAGGTCGCGCACCTTGCCGCCTCGCACCAGGACGACGGAGTGCTCCTGGAGGTTGTGGCCGATCCCCGGGATGTAGGCGGTGACCTCCATCTGGTTGGTGAGGCGCACGCGCGCGACCTTTCGAAGCGCCGAGTTCGGCTTCTTCGGGGTGCGGGTCATCACCTGCAGGCAGACGCCGCGGCGCTGCGGCGCGCCGCGCCCCTCGGAGGCGGTCTGCTCCAGGGTGTTGAAGGTCCTGCGCAGGGCGGGAGCCTTCACCTTCTTGATGGCCGGCGTGCGGCCCTTGCGGACCAGCTGGCTGATAGTTGGCAAGGATGACCTCGTGCTCGATCGCTATCCGTTATCTCGTGGGTTGCTCCCGCCGATGAGCACACGAACCCCCTGGAACGGAGGCTATCTGAACTCGACGGAGGGTGCCCGGATGGGCACACACGAAGGCGTCCCGCGGGCGGGACACCGAAGCCGGAGTATACGGTCGCTCGTGCTCGGGTGTCAACCGAGCCACGCTCAGGCACCGGCCCCGGCACGGCGTCGTCCGCCCGGCGTGACGCCGGCGGCACGTAACGTCCAACCAGGCTCCGGCGTGGGCGCCAGCGACGCTGCTCAGGCCCCGAATGTGATGCCGATGGCCCAACGAACCGGCGACACCAGCGCCGGGCAGGGTTCGTTGGAAGTTACGTGACCGTCGGCGCACACCGCGCCTGCTGCGGCGCGGCGCGCTGGCGCCGATTCAAGCGGCCCCACAGGACGGTCGTTCAGCTGCTCACTATCGGGAATGCCTCCCGCGTCGCGGGCGCTCGACATCCCTTTCTTGGCGGCGATTGCCGAAAGCGGTCGCCAAGCCTCACATCCGACGGACTCGGGTCGTTTAGTGAGATCCCGGACGACCACCCACCCAACCTTGCAAGAAGAGTCGCGAGGGATCGCCCGAGGGCCACCCGTCCTGGCCTCGAGGCTGACGACCCCGCCCCGGGTGTCGAGCGCGGGAAGCCACGAGGGACGGGCCTTGCGGCCCGTCCCTCAGCGTGGCGTTTCGGCGCGTCGCCGCGAGTCGCGGATCTACTTCTTGGCCGCTGCCTCGGCCCGAGGCTCGGCCTTGGCCTTTGGCGCTGCCTTGGCCTTGGCTCCGGCAGTCACCGGCTCGGGCTCGCCGGACGGCTCGCCTTCCTCGGTGAGGCCATCGAAGACCTGCTCCTCGACCTCGGCCTCGATCTGGGCGTTCGAGTCTGCGTCCATCAGGTCAGCGAGATCGCTCGCCGCCTCGACGGCCGCAGCCTCGGCCTCCTCGACCGCGACCTCCCCGTCGCCATCGGCGTCGACGTCCTCGCCGGTGAGGAAGCTCATAGCTGCCTCACGCTCGCGGAGCGCCTCGGCCTCCTCCGGCGGCAGCTCGCGCGCCCGCGCGGCCGCCAGGGCACGCGCCTCGGCGCCCGTCCCGGCCGGGATCAGCTTGCCGATGATCACGTTCTCCTTCAGGCCCAGCAGGTGGTCCTTGGCGCCGTTGATCGCCGCCTCGGTGAGCACCCGGGTCGTCTCCTGGAAGGAGGCGGCGGCCAGGAAGGAGCTCGTGTTGAGCGAGGCCTTGGTGACGCCCAGCAGGACGGTCTGCGCCGTGGCGGGCTCGCCACCCTCGGCCAGGATCCGGTTGTTCGTCTCCTCGAACTCGAAGCGGTCGATGAGCTCCGACGGCAGCAGCTCGGTGTCGCCGGGGTTGTCCACGGTGACCTTGCGGAGCATCTGCCGCACGATGATCTCGACGTGCTTGTCGTTGATCGTCACGCCCTGGGAGCGGTACACCTTCTGGACCTCGGCCACCAGGAAGCGCTGGACGGTGTCCACGCCCTTGATGGCGAGCAGGTCCTTCGGGTTGAGCGAACCCTCGGTGATCGGATCGCCGGCCGACACCTCGTCCCCGGTCTCGACCCGCAGCCGCGCGAAGTGCGGCACCGGGTACTCGCGGGAGTCGACCTCCTCGGAGTGCAGGGTCAGGGTGTTGCCCTTCTTGGTGATGCGACCGCCGGCCGGAGCCTTGACCTCGGTCCGGTCGCCATCGGCCTCCAGGATGGCCAGGACCTGGCCCTCGCTCACCTCGTCGCCGTTCGCCACCAGCAGCTCGTGCTGGGGGCTCACCTTAATCGGGGTGTCGTAGGCCTCGCGGTGGGTCACGAGTGCCTTGATCGACTCATCGGCACCGCGGATGACCTCCGCCACGCCGTCGATCTCGGACATGATCGCCTGGCCCTTGGGGATCCGCGCCTCGAAGAGCTCCTCAACGCGCGGCAGGCCCTGGGTGATGTCCTCGCCGGCGACGCCGCCGGTGTGGAACGTTCGCATGGTGAGCTGGGTCCCTGGCTCGCCGATCGACTGGGCGGCGATGATCCCCACCGCCTGGCCTAGGCGGACCAGCTCCCCCGTCGCCAGGTCGCGCCCGTAGCACATCCGGCAGACCCCGTGACGGGCCTGGCAGGTGAGCGGTGCCCGGACGCTGACACGCTCGACGCTGGACGCCACGATGGCGGCCACCTCGAGCTCGCCGATCTCGGCGTTGCGGGTGACGAGCGTCTCGCCGCTCTTCTCGTCCACGACGTCGAGGGCGGCCATTCGGCCGATCAGCCGGTCCCCGAACGGCTCGGGGATCTGGTCCGACTCGTCGCGGGTGATCCACGTCCCGAGGTCGGTCCCGCAGTCGTCCTCGCGGGTGATGACGTCTTGCGCCACGTCCACCAGGCGCCGGGTCAGGTACCCGGAGTCGGCGGTGCGCAGCGCGGTGTCGGCGAGGCCCTTGCGCGCCCCGTGGCTCGAGATGAAGTACTCGAGCACGCTCATTCCCTCGCGGAGGTTCGACTTGATGGGCAGGTCGATGATCCGCCCCGAGGGGTCGGCCATCAGCCCGCGCATCCCGGCCAGCTGGTGGAGCTGGGTGACGTTTCCGCGGGCGCCCGAGTGGGTGATCATCCAGACCGATCCCTCTCGGTCGAGCCCCTCGAGCATCTCCTTGGTGACCTCGTCGGTCGTCTCGCGCCAGACCCCGACGGTCTGCTCGTAGCGCTCGTCCTCGGTGATGAACCCGCGGCGGAACTCACGATCGATCTCCGCCACCTGCGTGTCGGCCCCCTCGAGGATCTCGCGCTTGCGACCCGGGATCGCCACGTCGTCGATCCCGATCGTGATCCCCGCCACCGTCGCGTACTGGAAGCCCACCGACTTGATGCCGTCCACCAGGGTGGTGGTCGCCGCCGGCCCCAGCCGGCGATGGCAGTCCGCGATCAGCGCCTTGAGCGCCTTGCGGTCCATCGTCTCGTTCAGGTAGCGCAGCCGCTCGGGGAGGATCGTGTTGAACACGACCCGCCCGGCCGTGGTCGTCACCAGCCGGTCGACGAGCTGCCCCGATTCGAGGTCGCCCTCCCAGACCTGGGTCTCGACCTGGATCGGATCGTGGATCCGCAGGGTCTTGGTCTGGAGCGCCATGAAGACCTCGGAGTCGTCGACGAAGGCCTTGTGCGGCGCCAGCTGCTCCTTGCTGAGCGGCTTGTCCCCGGGCGTGACCAGCTCCTCGAGGCTGACGGTCAGGTAGTAGCAGCCCAGGACCATGTCCTTAGTGGGGCTGACCACCGGCGATCCGTCGGCCGCCGAGAGCAGGTTCTGGGTCGAGAGCATCAGCTCCTTGGCTTCCTTCTGGGCGGCGGTCGAGAGCGGCACGTGCACCGCCATCTGGTCGCCGTCGAAGTCCGCGTTGAAGGCGAAGCAGACGAGCGGGTGGATCTGGATCGCCGAGCCCTCGACCAGGACCGGCATGAAGGCCTGGATCCCCAGCCGATGGAGGGTCGGCGCCCGGTTCAGGAGGACCGGGTGGTCCTTGATGACCTCTTCGAGCACGTCCCACACCTCGGGACGCACCCGCTCGACGATGCGCTTGGCGCTCTTGATGTTGTGCGCGAAGCCCTTCTCGACGAGCTGGCGCATGACGAACGGCTTGAACAGCTCGAGCGCCATCTTCTTGGGCAGGCCGCACTGGTGGAGCTTGAGCTCCGGGCCGACCACGATGACCGAGCGGCCCGAGTAGTCAACGCGCTTGCCGAGCAGGTTCTGGCGGAACCGGCCCTGCTTGCCCTTGAGCATGTCGGAGAGGCTCTTGAGCCGATGGTTGCCGGTGCCGGCGATCGCCCGGCCGCGACGGCCGTTGTCGATTAGCGCGTCGCAGGCCTCCTGGAGCATCCGTTTCTCGTTGCGGATGATGATCTCCGGCGCCTCGAGGTCGAGGAGCCGCGAGAGGCGGTTGTTGCGGTTGATCACCCGCCGGTAGAGGTCGTTGAGGTCGGAGGTCGCGAAGCGGCCGCCGTCGAGCTGCACCATGGGGCGCAGGTCGGGCGGGATGACCGGCAGCGTGGTGAGGATCATCCACTCCGGCCGCGCGCCGCTCTTGCGGAACGCCTCGATCAGGCGCAGCCGCTTGATCGCCTTCTTCCGGCGCTGGCCGGAGGTCTGGCGCATCTCGACGTGGAGCTTCTGCGCCAGGTCGTCAAGCTGGAGCTGCTCGATGATCTTCTTCACGGCCTCAGCACCCATGCCGGCGTCGAAGAGCCGGCCGTGGCGCTCGGAGAGGGCGCGGTACTCGCTCTCGGTGAGGGTCTGCATGACCTTGACCGCCTCGATCTGGGTACGCTCGGCGCGCGCCCAGAGGCGGGCCTCATCGGTCTCGCGGGCGACCTGGGTGCGCTCGGTGGCGAGCGCCTCGTCGATTCCGCTGGTCAGGTCAGTAATGGCGGCATCGCGCTTCTCGGTCGCCTCGGCCTTGGCCTGCTTGACCTCGATGTCGAGTGCCTCGACCTCGGCCTGCACGGCCTTGCGCAACGCGGAGAGCGCCTCCTTGGACGGCTCCCCGGCGCGGCCGATGACCTCGCCGGTGGGCTGGAAGACGACGTCCTCGGCGATCGTCTTGCCACCCGCCTTCAGGCTGGCCTCGACCTCCTGGGCGGCGGTCGCCAGCTCCTCGCTGCGGGTGCTGAAGCGCTCGTCGTGGCGGCGGACATCGGCCTCGTGGGCGGACTCCACCTCCGAGCGCTTGTCGGCGACAGCCCCTTCGAGCTCGGCGCGCTTCTCCTCGACCACGCCCTGGGCGCGGGCGATCCGCTCGCTCATCTCCTCTTCGATGCGCTGCAGACCCTTCTCACGCTCGTGCTCGTCGACGCGGGTGACGACGTACAGCGCGAAGTACAGGATGCGCTCGAGGTTGCGCGGGCTGATGTCGAGCAGGATCCCCAGGCGGGATGGCGTGCCCTTGAAGTACCAGATGTGGCTGACCGGGCTGGCCAGCTTGATGTGGCCCATCCGCTCGCGGCGCACCTTGGAGCGCGTGACCTCCACGCCGCACTTGTCGCAGATGATGCCCTTGTAGCGAATGCGCTTGTACTTGCCGCAGTAGCACTCCCAGTCCTTGGTGGGACCGAAGATGCGCTCGTCGAAGAGGCCGTCCTTCTCCGGCTTGAGCGTGCGGTAGTTGATCGTCTCCGGCTTGGTGACCTCGCCTG
>JALYLB010000189.1 GCA_030774475.1 Chloroflexota bacterium
GCCGCTCTAGAAGGTCGAGCACATCTTGCTCGCCTCGGCCGCTGGCGGCGGCTGTCGCGCTGCTGCGAACAATCGCCCGCCAGCGCTCGCGCGTGGCTCGAGGTCGCCTCGGTCGGTTACCTCTTTGCCCGCCTGCGGGTCGAGCCAACGTAGCCTGGCTCGTCCGGTTCAGGACCCCGCGCGCTCCAACGGCGGGTCGAAGAGGCTCAACTCCTCCTCCGTCGGTGGCTGGAAGATGCCTCGAGACGTTTCCATAATGTCGGCGGTGATCGGTATGCCGCCGTTGGCAGTCCGCTCGACGACCCGGCGCACGAGTTCCTCATACGGCACATCGAGGAAGCGGAGCTCGACCGCGACCCCGAGCGATCGCGCCATGTCGCGCAACTCATCCCGCTCGGCGCGAGTCCAGATGCCCCATTCGAGGATGACGGAGGTTCCCAGCGTCAGAAGACGCTGCGTCAGAGCCAGCAGCTGTGTCTCGAGCCGGACTCCCACACCGCCGTCGAACGGATCGATGCCCAAGGCCAGCTTCCACTCATCGTTGTCGAGCCGAACCGCGCCATAGGCGTCGGCGAGCTCGCGCGCGATCGTGGTCTTGCCCGCCCCGGGCAGACCGCACAGCAACACCAGTCTCGGCGGCTTGTTCGCGCCTTCGATCATCACCAGCCTCTCCAAGCTGACGCAATAGGCACAAGGCGTGGAGCGGCGGCTCACGCTTGTCCAGAGGACTTTCGACATCGCGACCCACCCGGTCAACAGGCCCAACGGTTTCATTCACAGGCTCTAACCCACGCCGGCCGCCTCGGCCGCCCCCTCCGCGACTGCTTTCACAGGGGCGGGCACGCTCCTCGCCCACGACACCGACCTGACCGCGTCGACCGCCGTCGCGGCCGTCGATCCGGCCAGCGGTGACCCGGTGCTGGTGATCAAGCTGCCATTGGGATCGGTCGTCGCGTATGACGCGGTGTGCACCCACGCCGGCTGCACCGTCGAATACGATGCTGGGTCCGCGATGATCTTCTGCCCGTGCCATGGCGCACAGTTCGACCCGGCACACCAAGCGCGGGTGACGGCTGGGCCGACCTTCACGCCGCTCCCGGCCATCGCCATCCACGTGGACCCGAAGTCAGGAGACGTGACGAGCGCGGCATGACCGTCCCCAGGGGTACGATCCCCGGCGTGGATGTTCTCCTACGCTCCAGGCGCCGATGAGCGTCGCCCTCGCAGAGCTGCCGCCGATCCCGCTGACTGCATGGATTCGCCTGCGCGACCAGCTCGGCCTCATCCTGGAGGACGACCTCGTCGCGTTGTGGGCACACGGTGGGACGATGTTCCCGGACCGACCGCAGAGGATGGGAGACCTCGATACGTATGCCGTCCTGGCCCGCCCGCCGGACGCACACGCCGTCCGAGCAATCGCCGACGCGCACGCGACCATCGGCCGCGAGCACGTGGTCGATTGGGATGCCTGGTACGTCCTCGCCGACGACGCCCGCGGACGCGAGAGTCCCCAACATGCCTTCGAGGCAGGCCGACGGGACACCTCGTGGGCCATCAATCGGGCTCATTGGCTCGGCGGGCGATACGCGCAGCTCGCTGGCCAGCGCCCGGATGAGCTGGTTCCCCCTCCGGACTGGAGCGAGCTCGAATCAGACCTCCACCGCGAGCTCGAGCATCTGGAGCGCCATGTCGCGGAGGGTGACAGCGACCCGTTCGAGGCGACATACGCGATCCTGAACGGCAGCCGCATCCTGTATGCCATCGGCACCGGCAACGTCGTCATCTCCAAGCGCTCTGCCGGCGACTGGGCGCTGGCTCAGCTCCCAGAGCTCTGGCATCCAGCCATCAATTCCGCGCGACGGGCGTACGACGACGATGCGTCGCCCGAGGACGCCGCGGTGCTTCGGGCGGACATGGCTCCTTTCGTCGGCATGGTGCGGGAGCAGACTGGAGCGGTATCACCCTAGATCACGTAATAGGTGGACAAGGCGACGCGGCAGCGCTAGGTGTGCGGCCCATCGGGATGTGTCTATCGCAAGGTCCGCACCGCCGCCCGGTCAGAAAAAGTCTTCGTGCCGATCGCGCCGCTCTAGAAGG
>JALYLB010000190.1 GCA_030774475.1 Chloroflexota bacterium
CCGTCACGTCGGCGACCTTCAGGACCGTGCCAGCCAGCCAGCCACCGACCACGGCACCGACGATGCCCAGCAGGATGGTTAGGATCACGCCTTCCCCGCCGCCCATGATCAGGTTCGTGATGAACCCGGCGATCGCTCCGAGAACGATCCACGCAAGGATTCCCACAGCTACCTCCTTCCGACGAATGGGCGCGGCGTGGGGTGGCCCCTCCGTCGCGCGTTCGAGATTGGCCGTGAGGCCGATGGTACCGCTCGACGGCAACTTCCAGTGCCCGCCCGTCGTCGCGCCGCGGTCATCGTCGTCTCGGCAGCGGGCCGAGGTGGTGCCGGGGCGCTCGCTCAGCGCCGCCGACTTAGCCCCCCGTCGCGCCGCGGACGCGCGCCGACCTCGGCGAGGTCCTTTCGCTCGCCGGTAAGGAACACGAGGCAGCTGCCGCGCTCGAGCAGGCGCTTGTGCGCTACATGCGGAAGGGCAACCTCGTCTCAACGCAGCGTGCGCAGGCGCGACTCGCCGCGCTTCAGGACGCAGCGTCGGCGGGTATCGTGCAGTTCGCCCGTGCTCCGGGCGTCGACGACGATCCCCCATCCCCACCAGCCAGCCCGGGCGCCGGCACCGGCGGGTAATGCCCCAGTGGTCTTCCGGTTCGGGTGCGCCGATGGGTGGAACCCGCGCCTCCTTTCGGGGCGCCTCGAATGAGGTCACGCCTGAGCACAACCGGGAACGGTTTCGGGACCTCCCCTAATGGGCGACGCCTGATCAGGCGGGGTCGGGAGCGACCTCGATGCGCAGGACCGCCTCTGCCGCGAGCCGGATGAGCGCGCTTCGGCCGGTGCCGTGTCGCGGCCATCCCCGGTCGTCCCACCTCTCGCCCGAGAGATCATCCCCTGCATAGAGCATCTGGCCGAACGCGACGCCCCGGAAGCGGGCGACGGCGAAGAACGCTGCCGCCTCCATCTCCACCGTCAGGCACCCCTCGGCCACCCTGCGGCGGATCTTGTCCTTCGTCTCGCGATAGACCGCGTCGGTCGTCCAGGTCTTGCCGGAGGCGTGCGGCACGCCACGGTGTTCGAGCGTCGCGATGATGGCCGCGAGTGCGTCGTCGGTCGGAGTCACCTCGCGCGAGGCCGGGAGGTAGTGATAGCTCGTGCCCTCGTCGCGGATCGCGCCGGTTGGGACGATCACGTGGCCAACCGCGAGATCGGGCACGAGCGCGCCCGCTCCGCCGGCCGAGATGAACGCCCGTCCGCCGAGCGCGATCAGCTCGTCCAGCCACGCGGCCGCGAGGGGCGCCCCGACGCCGGCCAGCGCGACGCCGACGCGCTGGCCTTCGAGCTCGACCTCGAACACAGGGTGAGATCCCATCTCCGACGCGAGATGGCCGATCTCACGACCATGGAGCTCCTCGACGAAGGCTCCGATCTCTTCCCGAAAGAAGCAGAGGACAACTCGGGCGGGCAGGTCGAACGGGCGGATCGCGAGCGCCGGATCGAGCAGGGCCTCGCGCGCCGCGTCGAACTCGAGGATGGGAGCGTTGTCCGCGTCGGTCATGCGGGTCCTGTCGTCTTGCATGAAGGTGACAGCTCGATCGTGGGCGGATGTCCCGGATTGCACAAGGGCCGGACAGACGTCGTGTGGGACTGTCTCTAGGTGCTGAACGGCGCACCCGATGGCGAAGGAGGCTGACCTGACTGCGTGTCAGGAAGCCCCAAGCAAGGGCTGCTGCAAGCTCCGGGTAGAACTGTTTGGCGGGATGAGCGAAGATCACCCCGGCGCACGCGCGCCTGCATGGAGGAGTATGACGTGACGGTCCGGTTCATCCGTGTCCGGGGACGTTCGGCGTTCCCGTCGGCGATCACCACCGCCAACAACCAGCTGGGATCGAGTCGCCGGATGGTACGACGGCTGGGTCGGCGACCGCGGTAGTCGGTATCACCGCTCTCTGCGTTGCCCTCAGCGCGGCAGCCCCCGGCTACTGAGGGCAGGGCGACGAACGGCAGTCGATTGGTGGATCGGTCAGGAAGACCCGCACGAAGCCCCGCAAGGCGTCGGACCGGACTAAAGAGGCGTTGCCAATGAGCGAACCGGGCGAGAACCTGTCACGCATCGTGTCGGCCTGGCTAGCGATGCTGCAGACCGGCAACAGCGTGGAGCTGGCCTCGATCCTCGACCCCTACGTCGTCTGGCAGGGCATCCTGCCCGAGCAGATCTGCCACAACCGCGACGAGGTCCTGGGCATCCTGGTTCGCAACCAGCGACCGCTCCGCCTGACGCGCATCAACGCAGAGGAGATCGGCGACCGCGTCGCGGTCAGCGTGCTCGGCCCGGATTTCGTCGACGTGGACGAGCAGCCGGCGGAAGAGCCCCGGTCCCTCGTCTTTACCTTCCGAGCGGGGACGGTGGTCAGGATCAACAGCCTCCCGAGCAGAGAGGCGGCCTTCGAGCTGGCCGCCCACTGAGGCAGGGCGCTTGCGCTACCGGGGCCTGCGGGCTCCGCTCTGGCATGAGCTCCGGGTAACCTTGCGAGGGTCGGCACCCGGGCCCTGGGCGCCGACCCTGGACTGCCCCCTATGGCATCCGATCGCCTCGAGCAGGCCGGCCTCAACCGCGCGTGGATCGCCGCCCCCGCGCCGCTGCCCATCGGCTGGCGCCTGGAGGACCTGACGTGCACCTCTGAGGGCCTGGCACCGGAGCACCGGTCCGACCGCTGGCGGGCGTGGGCGACCAGTCCGAAGGGCGAGGATCGAGGGTGAGGGAGAAGGGCCGGTCTCGGCGCTGAACGCCCCGACGCGGGAGCTGGCTCCGTTGCGCGGGTCACTCAGCGGCTAGGTGTCCTCGCCTATGCCTGCCACGGGCGCACCGTGAGCCGCATCGAGATGCCGATAACGACAAACACGGCGCCGATCACGCCCACGAGTAGCGCAGAACTTGGTCCTGTCCTGCCAGGCAGGACGCCACGGGCCTCCAGCCAGGCGAACGCGAGCCAGAACACGACGG
>JALYLB010000191.1 GCA_030774475.1 Chloroflexota bacterium
AGGAGATGGTCCGCGCCGCGGCCTCCGGCGTCGGCAACCTGGTCGTGCTGATGGGAGCCTCGACGGGGCGTGACGGCATCGGCGGCGCGTCGGTGCTCGCGTCGGCGGAGCTGGAGGAGGGCGAGGAAAAGCGCCCAAGCGTCCAGATCGGCGATCCCTTCGAGGAGTCGAAGCTTCTTGAGTGCTGCCTGGAGCTACTTGGGCAGGGGCTATTGGTGTCGCTGCAGGACCTGGGCGCAGCCGGGCTCACCTCCTCGGCCGGTGAGATGGCCTCGGCGGGCGGGGTCGGGGTCGACATCGGCGTAAGCCGCGTGCCGTTGCGCGAGGCCGACATGGAGCCCTTCGAGATCATGGTCTCCGAGTCGCAGGAACGAATGCTGGCGGTGGTCGAGCCGGCCAGCCTGGAGCGGGTGCTCGAGCTCTGCGACAAGTGGCAGACGGGAGCGGCGGCGATCGGCGAGGTGACCGACACGGGCCGGATCCGCGTGCTGCGCGGAGAGGAGGTTGTAGGCGACGTGCCGGTGTCGGCGCTGGTCGACGAGTGTCCCCTCTACGACCTCCGGCCGCAGCAGCCCGACTCCTGGACCTATGGCAACCGGGCGACATTGGACGATCGCGCCGACGGTGCGGAATCCTTTCTGGCGCTGCTCGCCTCACCCAACGTCGCGTCGAAGCACTGGGCGTTCGAGCAGTACGACTCGATCGTCGGCTCGCGCACGGTGCGCCGACCGGAGACCGCCGACGCGGCGGTGCTACTGGTGCCCGAGGCGGGCGGGGCGATCGCCGTGGCGATCGACGGCAACGGCCGCCGGGTCGCCTGCGACCCCTACCGGGGGACGGTCGAGGCGGTGCTCGAGTGCGCAGCCAATCTCGCCTGCGTCGGCGCCGAGCCGCTGGGGCTCACCAACTGCCTCAACTTCGGCAACCCCGAGAAACCGGGGCCAGCCTGGCAGCTCGATCGGGCCGTGTCGGGACTGGCCGACGCCTGCGAGGCGCTCGGCGTGCCGGTGGTCGGCGGCAACGTCTCGCTCTACAACGAGGGACCGGAGGGGGCGATCTACCCAACGCCGGTGGTGGGAATGGTCGGCGAGCTTCCCGACCCGCGGCGTGCGGCGGGAACTGGGTTCGCGCGCGAGGGCGATACGGTCGCCCTCGCCGGTCCGTTTGCACCCTCCCTGGCTGGCTCGGAGCTGGCGAAGCTGCGCGGCGAGCTTGACCTCGGGTTGCCAGGTGTCGAGATCGCCGCCATCGGGGCCGCGATCGCGGCGCTGCGTGAGGCGGTGCGCTCCGGCGCCGTCGCCTCCGCCCACGACGTCAGCGACGGTGGGTTGGCCTGCGGGCTGGCCGAGTCCGCGATCGCCTCCGGACTCGGCTGCAAGATCGACCTCGACCCGCTGGTCGAGGAGCGTGGGTCCTCCGGTGAGACGGCGCTTTTCGGCGAGGGGCCGGGCGGCTTCGTGCTCAGCGGTGAGCGCGAGGCGCTCGAAGGCCTGGCCTCCGATCAAATGTCGGTGCTGGTGATCGGCGAGGTCGGTGGCAAGACGATCGACATCGAAGCAGCCGAGCAGTCGCTCTCGATCCCGCTCGTCGACGCCGAGGGTGCCTGGCGCTCGCTCGCCGCGCGCGCCGAGGGCTAACCGGTCCTGCGGTAGGTGAAGTCGAAGTCGGTCTCCCAGTCGGAGCCGTCCGGGGCCTTCTCCCAGCGGCCGGCGATCGTCCGGCCGCCATCCTCGAAGGTGCCGGTGAACCGTTGCGGGAAGGGGTCGCGGGCGTCTCGCCACAGCTTCCAGACGCCTTCGCTCAGGGTCATCTCGTAGACACGGTGGACGCCCCGCGAATCGAAGTAGTACTGGCGGAAGGTCTCGGGTTCGTCAGCCGCGCCGATGACCGCGATGCCATCGGGAGCCTCGGGGAGATCGACCCTCCAGCGCTGGATCAGGAACTTCCGTCCCTCCAACCACTCGAAGGTGACCCCTGCCTCGCCCGGCCACGGGGGGCCGTCGGGAGGCCCCGCCTCCAGGCTCCACTCCCCGACCAGGGCATCGAGCCGCTCAAGCGCGGAATTTCGTTCAGGTTGCTCCATGAGTCCTCCTTCCCGATCCTCGCCCCGATGGTAGACGGCATTTCCCAGCCCGATCCGCCCCCATTGCTACCCTGCCGATGTAGGCACTGTGCCTGCGCGTGTCAAACCTCTATCTGCGAGGCAAACGCGCCCTTTTGACCGTTACCGAGCGGCCCATGCTTGACCGCGAGGGA
>JALYLB010000192.1 GCA_030774475.1 Chloroflexota bacterium
CCCCAACCCCGACGCCGACTCCGACACCGACTCCCACGCCGACTCCGACTCCGACGCCCACTGCGACCCTGATCTCCATCGCCGAAGCGCGCGCACTCCCGGATGGCACCACCGCGACGGTCGCCGGGGTCGCTCTGATGAGCTCCGACTTTACCGATGGCGGCGGCTGCCTGACCGATGGCAGCGCCGGCATTGCCCTCCTGCTCGACGCCGGTGCATTCGCCCGCGGAGACAGCATCGTCACCACCGGCACGGTCGACGATCGCTACGCCCAGCGGACACTCCGGGTGACGAGCACCGACCTCGACGTGATCGGGACCGCCACTGAACCCGCGCCGATCGAGGTTTCCACCGGCTCGGTCGGGGAGGAGACCGAATGCCGCCTGGTCCTTGTGTCGGGCCTGATTGCCGGGACGCCCACCTCGCTGTCGAGCGGCCTCGCCTACGAGATCGATGACGGAAGCGGCGCAGTCCGAGTTCTCGTCGCTCCGGCCGCGGGCATCGACACCGCGGACTGGGTGCGCGGCGCAACCGTCTCCGTGGTTGGGGTTGCGGGCCAACGCGACTCCAGCGGCACAGGGACCGCTGGCTACCGGGTGATGCCACGCGATCCCGCGGACGTCCTGGGGACGGTTCCACCGACGCCGTCGCCCACCGCGAGCCCCACGCCTTTCCCATCCCCCACAGCGAGCCCCTCGGCCAGCGTCGGGCCGAGCAGCAGCCCCACGCCATCAGCCCAGCCGGGCCTGGTGACCATCGCGCAGGCCAGGTCCGCAACAACCGGGACCCGCTTGCGCGTCCGTGGCGTCGTGACGCTCGGCACCGGGCTGGTCGACGATCCCAGCGCCGTGATCCAGGATGCCTCGGCGGCCATCCTGCTGCGTCTGGGAGAGGAGGCCGGGACGCTCCGTCGCGGCTCCCTCGTGGAGGTGGAAGGGGTGCGGTCGACGAAGTCTGGGATGGCCACCCTGCGGGTGGATCGGCCGCCGGTGGTCCTGGGCTCCCAGGCCGAGCCCTCGCCCGTGCGGGTCGCGACCGCCGCGGCGGTGGAGCAGCGAGAAGCGCAGCTCCTCGTTGCCCGCGGCGCGATCACCACGGCCATTGCGAAGTCGACGGCCGGCAATGTGGCGTTCAGCATCGACGATGGGAGCGGTCCCCTGCGGGTGACCCTCTACGCCGCCGCCTCCATTCCCACCGCGCCGCTGGCCAAGGGCGCCTGGGTCGAAGTGATCGGCGTGCTCGGGCAGCAGACCACCGGGTCCCAGCCCGACCGAGGCTATCGGCTCTGGCCACGCGGACCGGCCGACGTGCGCGTGGTCAGTCCCACCAGTACGGGGCTCGGCGGCGCTGCGACCGCTACCGGCTCGGGCAAGACGAGCGACGTCCGCGGTAGCTCGAGCAGCGCGGCCGGCATCACCAATGGTGCTGGTACCAACGCTTCGGCGGCGTCCGAGCCCGTCAAGTTCGGGGATGGATCAGCGAACCCCGGTGACGACGCGAGCCTCGGGCACAACGACCCGATCAACGTGCTCTCGAGCAGCCTCCTCAATCGCCGACCGGCCGCGGCCGTGCTCCTGTTGGCGCTGGCGGTGGTGCTGATGCTGTCGATCTTCGCCTGGCGCTCCGGTGCGTTCGGTCGGCTGCGCACCGCGCTGGCGCCACTGCTCGTTTCCGGCGCGCAGGACGATGGCGAAGGCCTCCGCGGCACCGGCGGTTGACATTCGCGCCGAGGTCCGCACGGAGCGTGCGCTGAGCACGGGCACGCTCCGCCCCGGCGTATACTCCGCGCCGATCTCGCCGGCCAACCGAGCAAGGAGGAGCTGCCGCCGCCGTGACCGAGCTCTCCCGCGCCGACGCGCCACGCTCAGGGGCCCGGCAGTACCACATCGCCCTCGAGCGCGGCGAGCTGGGCGAGTACATCCTCCTGGTCGGCGATCCGGGCCGCGTCCCCAAGGTCGCAGCCCACTTCGAGACAATCGAGCTCGAGCGGAGCAACCGCGAGATCGCAACCGCCACCGGCACCTACCGCGGCATGCGCCTCTCGGTCATGTCCACCGGCATGGGCTCCGACAATGTCGAAATCGTGCTCGCCGAGGTCATGGAGATCACCGACCGCGCAACGTTCATCCGGGTCGGCTCGTGCGGCGCGCTCCAACCGGAGATCGCCCTTGGCGACCTCGTGATCTCGATCGGGGCGGTCCGGTTGGAGAACACGACCTCCTTCTACGTCCACCCCGGATACCCCGCAATCGCCCATCGCGACGTCGTCAGCGCGCTCGAATCGGCGACGCAAGGACTGGGCTATCGGTACCACCTGGGGCTGACCGCGACCGCCCCCGGGTTTTACGCTCCGCAGGGACGGGCGATGCGCACGCTCCCTGTTCGCTATCCTGAGCTCGCAGAGGAGCTGCGGCGCCAGGGCGTCGCGAACCTCGAGATGGAGTCTTCGGCACTCTTCGTGCTGTCGACTCTGGCGGGACTGCGGTCCGGCACCGTCTGCGCGGCCTACGCGCAACGGACCGACGGCACGTTCCTGGAAGGCGCGGCAAAGGAGGCCGCCGAGGCACGCTGTATCGATGCCGGACTCGCCGGCATCCACCTGGTCTGGGAGCGCGACTCACGCGAGCGAGCCGGCGAACCGCCCGGCGGGTGACAGCAACCGAACAACATCCGGCGTCGCCCGCGACGTCGGAGTACGAAGGAGGCACCGGACCGATGGCGACAGAGGCTTACTGCGTCAAGTGCAAGGCCAAGCGCACGATGAACAACGAGCACAAGATCACGATGAAGAACGGCAAGCCGGCCACCGAGGGCGTCTGTCCGGTGTGCGGCACCAAGATGTTCAAGATCGGCGCCTGATCGACCGCTCAACCCCGACCATGCACGTTTGACCCGGGCGCCCGCGAGGCGCCCCACCCATCCCGCATATCGGCCGCGCGGCCAGCGCATCACCTCACATCGGTGGGCTGGCCGGGCGGTCGATCGCGTGTGCCGCCGCTAGAATTGGTTGTCGTGGATAACGGAGCCGCCCTGCCGGTCTTGGGCATCGACCTCGGCGGCACTCAGATCCGCGCCGCCCACCTCGCTCCCGACCTGACCGTGTCGATTCGTCGTGCCGTCCCGACCAACGCGGTCGAGGGGCCCGCGGCGGTGATCGATCGCATCTGTGCCGTCGCGGCCGACGTGCGCGAGTTGGCTGCGGCGGAAGGCCTCCCCGAGCCACGCGGCATCGGCATCTCGGCGCCCGGCCCCCTCGACCCGTGGCGCGGGGTGGTGGTCAGGCCACCGAACCTGCCGGGCTGGATCGACGTCCCGCTCGTGGAACGCGTTGCATCAGCGATGGGCCTGCCGACCTTTCTCGAACGCGACACGAACGTGGCGATGATGGCCGAGTGGCGCCACGGATCGGCGATCGGCGCGCGCGACGCGATCTACGTGACGGTTTCAACGGGGCTGGGCGGCGGGATCATCGCCGGGGGACGCCCGCTCCAGGGCCAGGACAACACAGCCGGGGAGGTCGGACACATCACCATCGACATCGATGGCCCAATCTGCGGCGACGGAATGCCCGGGCACGCGGAGGGGATCGCGTCGGGTGCCGCCATCGCTCGCGCGGGACGGTTGCTGCTGGAGCACGGCCAGGCACCAATCCTCGCGCGGCTCGCGGCGGATGGGCGAGCGGTCGACGCCGCGCTGGTCGCAGATGCAGCCGATGCCGGCGACGCGGCGTGCCGAGCGGTTTACGACCGAGCCCACGAGGCGGTGGGCGTGCTCTGCGCGAGTCTCACGATGACCCTCAACCCTGAAGTGATCGTGATCGGCGGCAGCATCGCCGAGCACCGTCCGGAATTGCTCACGGTCGTTCGCCAGGAGATCGACCGTCGGACCTGGCCGGCACCCGCACGACGGGTCCGGATCACGCCACCCCGATTCACCGAGGACGTTTCCCTGGTCGGCCTGCTGCCGATCGTTAGTGAGCGGATGAACGACCCCGCCTACCGTCGCACCCCGCCTCGCGCGGCTGGCGTCGGCACGGCAGCGGCCAGCACGGAGGATCCCTGAGTGACCACACGCATCGGCATCAACGGTTTCGGTCGCATCGGGCGCCAAAGCTTGAAGGCCATTCTCGAGCGTCACCCCGACCACCTCGAGGTCGTGGCCATCAACGACCTGGCTCCCACCGAGACGAACGCCCACCTGTTCAAGTACGACTCCACCTACGGCCGCTTCCACGGCGAGGTGTCGGCGGGGGACGGGGCGATCGTCGTCAACGGCCGCACGATCCAGGCGTTCAGCGAGAGAGACCCATCCGCGCTGCCGTGGGGCGAGCAGGGCGTCGAGATCGTCATCGAGTCGACGGGCATCTTCACCGATGCGACCAAGGCGGCCGCCCACCTCCAGGGCGGTGCCAAGAAGGTGATCATCAGCGCCCCCGCCACGAACGAGGACGTCACGGTGGTCCTTGGCGTCAACGAGGGTGCGTACGATCCGGCGCGCCACAACATCCTGAGCAACGCGAGCTGCACGACCAACGGCCTGGCGCTGCCGGTCAAGGTGATCCTCGAGACGTTCGGGATCGAGTACGGCCTGATGACCACCGTGCACTCGTACACGAACGACCAGAACGTGCTCGACGTGGTCCACAAGGACCTGCGCCGCGCGCGGAGCGCCGGCCAGAACATCATCCCCACCACCACCGGCGCGGCCAGGGCCATCTCCCTGGTCATCCCCGAGCTGAAGGGCAAGTTCAACGGCTTCTCGCTCCGCGTGCCCACCCCCACCGTGAGCGTCAACGACATCGTGATGCTGACCACGAAGCCGGTCACCGCCGAGGCGGCCAATGAGGCACTCAAGGCCGCGGCCTGTGGGCCCCTCAAGGGTCTGCTCGGTTACACCGACGAGCCGCTGGTCAGCATGGACCTCAAGGGGGACGAGAACTCGAGCATCGTCGACTCGCTCTCGACGATGGTCACCGGCGGAAACCTCCTCAAGGTCATCGCCTGGTACGACAACGAGTGGGGCTACAGCTGCCGAGTGGCCGACCTGGCGCAGTACGTCGCCGAGCGGCTGTGAGCGTCGCGGTCGACAGGATGGACAAGCGGACGGTCCGTGACATCGACGTCACCGGCAAGCGGGTCTTCCTGCGGGCCGATCTCAACGTTCCGCTGGACGATGGCAGGATCACCGACGACACTCGCATCCGGGCCAGCCTGCCAACGATTCGCTACCTGCTCGAACGAGGCGCGAGCGTGATCCTGGCCTCGCACCTGGGACGGCCCAAGGGCAAGGTCAATGACGCCCTGCGGCTCAAGCCGGTCGCTGACCGGCTCTCGCAGCTTCTCGGCGGTCCCGTCCGGATGACCGGAGATGCCCTGGGCCCGGGCGTCCACGACGCCGTCGGCAAGCTGCGGCCGGGTGAGCTGCTCCTGCTCGAGAACCTGCGCTTTCACGCCGAGGAAGAGGCCAACGACGCCGGGTTCTCGAAGGCTCTCGCCGACCTGGCCGATGTCTACGTCGATGACGCGTTCGGATCGGCGCATCGCGCGCACGCTTCGACCGAGGGGATCACGCATTTCCTGCCGTCGGTTGCCGGGCTTCTCCTCGAGCGCGAGGTCGACTCGCTCTCGCGCCTGCTTGAGAAGCCAGCTCGCCCCTTTCATACCGTGATCGGCGGGGCCAAGATCTCCGGCAAGCTCGAGGTGCTCGAGGCGCTGCTCGCCCGATGCCAGGCGATCCTGGTGGGTGGCGGGATGGCCAATACCTTCCTCGCCGCTCGGGGCCTCGCCCTCGGCAAGAGCCTCGTCGAGAGTGAGCAGCTCGAGAATGCGGAGCGGATCATCACCGAGGCCCGTCGCAAGCGGGTGCGCTTCATGCTCCCGACCGACGTGGTGGTGGCCGCGCAGATCCATCCCCGTGCCCACCGCCAGGTGGTCGCCATCAACGAGGTGCCCAAGGACTGGAGCATCGTCGACATCGGCCCGCAGACGATTGCCGCCTACAGCGAGCACCTCGCCAAGGCAAAGACGATCTTCTGGAACGGACCCATGGGCATCTTCGAGATCGCTCCCTTCGCCGAAGGGACGAATGCCATCGCTCGGGTCCTCGCCGAGCGCACCGCAGCGGGGGTCGTGACCGTGGTCGGTGGCGGCGATAGCGTGGCCGCCGTCGAGGCGCTGGGTCTCACCGAGAAGATGAGCCATGTCTCGACCGGCGGTGGCGCGTCACTCGAATTCGTGGAAGGGAAGACGCTTCCCGGCGTCGCCGCCCTGGCCAGCAAGGAGTCGTAAGCCGAGATGTCAACCATCGTCGAGGACCTCGCAGCCCGGGAGGTCCTGGATTCGCGTGGCAATCCGACTGTCGAGGTCGAGGTCTTCCTGGACGGCGGGGCAGTCGGCACCGCGATCGTCCCGTCCGGCGCATCGACCGGTGCGCACGAGGCTGTCGAGCTACGAGACGGCGACGCGGCTCGCTACGGCGGGAAGGGCGTGCTGAACGCGGTCCGCAATGTCAACGAGGCGATCCGCCCGGAGCTGCTCGGCTCCGACGCAGTCGACCAGGTGAGCGTCGACCGTCTCCTCATCGACCTGGACGGGACTCCGAACAAAGCCAGGCTCGGGGCAAACGCGCTGCTCGGCGTCTCGGTCGCCGTCGCGCGCGCCGCCTCCGACGCGCTCGAGCTGCCGCTGTATCGGTACCTCGGTGGTGTCGGCGCCCGTCTCCTCCCGGTGCCGCAGGTGAACATCCTCAACGGCGGCAAGCACGCGGTCGACTCGACCGACTTCCAGGAGTTCATGATCACCCCGCTGGGGGCGCCATCATTCCGCGAGGCGCTGCGCTGGGCCTCCGAAACGTTCCACGCCCTGGGCAATCTCCTTCACGAGCGCGGCTTCGTGACTACCGTTGGTGACGAGGGCGGCTATGCGCCAAGCCTCGAGAGCAACGAGGCGGCGATCGCGCTGGTCGTCGAGGCGATCCAGCAGGCGGGCTACACCCCCGGCGAGCAGATCGCCATCTGCCTCGATCCGGCGACGACCGAGCTGTTTGCCGATGGCCGATACACGCTCGTCAAGGAGGACCGCAGCTTGTCGAGTGACGAGATGGTCGACTTCTGGGCCGAGTGGGCTGATCGCTACCCGATCGTCAGCCTCGAGGACGGCCTGGCAGAGGACGACTGGGCCGGATGGACCGCCCTGGCGGCACGACTCGGCGAGCGGATCCAGCTGGTGGGCGACGACATCTTCGTCACCAACACCGAACGCCTCGCACGTGGGATTCGCGAACGGGCGGCGAACGCGATCCTCATCAAGCTCAACCAGATCGGGACGCTCACCGAGACCATCGAGGCGGTCGAGATGGCGCACCGCGCCGGCTGGCGCGCGGTCATCAGCCACCGCTCCGGCGAGACGGAGGACACGACCATCGCCGACCTGGTGGTGGCGCTGAACACCGGCCAGATCAAGACCGGCTCGATCAGCCGTTCGGAGCGGATCGCGAAGTACAACCGCCTGCTGCGGATCGAGGAGGAGCTCGGCGACGCGGCCGAGTTTGCGGGCAGCGGCGCCTACGTCGCGCAGGCGAAGGGGTGACCGAGGAGCCGCTCGCGCCCCTCCGCGAGCACGAGGCTCGCAACCGCGAGTACTGGGACACACGCTCTGCGGACTATCAGGAGTCGCATGGCTCGCAGCTCGCCGTCCACGGTGACGCGTGGGGGATCTGGCAGATCCCGGAGTACGAGTTGCGGATCCTCGGTGACGTTCAGGGGCGGGACGTCATCGAGCTCGGCTGCGGTGCGGCGCAGTGGTCGATTGCGCTCGCCCGACGCGGAGCTCGGCCGGTGGGCGTCGACCTGTCCGAGGCTCAGCTCACCCATGGGCGACGTCTCATGGCCGCCGCGGGGGTTGAATTCCCGCTCGTCCACGCCAGCGCGGAGAGCGTGCCGCTCCCCGACGAGAGCTTCGACATCGCCTTCTGCGATCACGGCGCCTTCACCTTCGCCGATCCGTATCGGACGGTGTCGGAGGCGGCGCGCCTCATTCGCGACGGCGGCCTCCTCGCGTTCAACATGAGCACCCCGCTCGTCGAGATCTGCTGGCCCCCGGGGGCGGAGGACGTGACCGATCGGCTCTCGATGGACTACTTCGACCTGCGCGAGGTCGAGACCGGCGAGGCGGATCACGTCGAGTTCAACCTGCCCTATGGCGACTGGATTCGGCTCTTCCGGCGCAACGGGTTCGTCGTCGAGGACCTCGTGGAGCTGCGCCCTTCGGCGGATGCGACGAGCACCTACCGCAGCGAGCGCGCCCGCGAATGGGCTCGTCGTTGGCCGATGGAGCACATCTGGAAGGTTCGCCGCCTGCCGCGAGGGAGCTGACACAGGACGAACGCCCCCGAGTTGGGGGCGTTCTGCGCGCGAGTTGTGTCGCTCAGCTCTCCTGAGCGTCCGCCTCATCGGTCTTGGCGCGGCGCTTGGCGGCACTCGCCTCGCGGCTGGCGCGGGTGACGGCGACCTTGGCCTTGCCCGCGGCGGTTCGTGGCCGGTCGGCGGCCTTGCCGGCGGCGGCCTTGCTCGCCTTCGCGGCGGCGACCCGCTTGCGCTGCGCGGTCCTGCTGGCCGATGTCTTCTTCTTGGGGCCGGCGTCCGCCGTTTCGAACAGGTGCGCCGCGTTGACCTTGGCCATCAGCCGGCTCTTGCGGCGAGCGGCGTTGTTCGGATGGATGATCCCCTTCTCGGCGGCCTTGTCGAGCGCGCTGATCGCGCTGCTCACCGCCTCCGGGGCATCACCCTCGGCGCGGCCGAGCGCGATATTGGAGGCGCGAAGGACGAGGGTCTTCGCCTCGCTCCGCGAATGGCGGTTGATGACCCGCCGGCGCAGCGCCTGGCGCACGCGCTTCAGCGCCTGCGGGGTGCGGGCGCCCTTCCAGATTCGAGCCTTGCGAGCCACTCAGCTTCCTCGGTGCGTGGGATGCGATCAGCGGACAACAACAACGCCGCCGTCCGGCGGCGCATCGAGTGCCGAGTATAGCATCGCCGCTGGCCCACCGGCCAGCTGACCCGGACCAACGAGTGCTCGACATCGGACGCTCACTCCGCGACAATGCCGCAACGTTCCTCGCCATCGATGCGTCGATTGGGGAGGACTGCGTCCCGTACGCCCGCTGGGACCGTCATGAGATCGACGCCCGTGTTGCCCGTCGCGCAGTGAGTGCCCTACTGGAACATCCGTGAGCTCCATCGCCGCCGCCCAGCCTGCCGCCCGATGGCGGTTGTCCATCCAGCTGCGCCATGTCGCCGCCGGCTTCGTTGCGACCCTGCTGGCTGCGGCCGTGTTTGCCATCGGAGCGGCACTGACCATTGGGCTGCTCAACGACGGCCGCGTGCTGCCTGGTGTCCGGATCGGCGACGTCGCACTTGGCGGGCTCGATCGCACGGCCGCGCTCGAGCGTCTGCGAACCGTGTTGCCGTCCGTTTCGGCAGGCAGCGCGACCGTCCTCGTCGGGGCCGACAGGGTGCAGGTGCCCTACGCCGAGATCGGCCGCGGCTACGACTTCGAGGCGATGGCGGACGCGGCGTTCGGGACCGGCCGGGTCGAGAACCCCGCGGCGGTGGTCGTCGCGCGGCTCCACGACGCGCTCGTGGGGACGCGCATCGCGGTGGCGGTGCGCGCCTATGACCCGCAGGCCATGGATCGGATCGCGGCACAGATCGCTCGCGAGCACAGCCGGGCGCCGGTCGATGCCGGCGTTGCCGTCGCGGCTGACGGCACCATCACCATCCGAGGGGATCAGGCCGGCAGCGAGGTGGACGCCGCGGTCGTGCGCGAGCAGGTCGGTGCGGCGACGGGAACGGCGAATCCGGCCGACATGACCGTCCAGGTACGAGTCGCCGTCCGCGAGCCGGCGGTCAGCACTGCGCAGGCACAGGCGGCCGCCGACCTCGCGCGGGCGATGATCGGCACGCCACTGCTCCTGACCGATGGCACCGACTCGTTCAGCCTCCCACCGGCCTCCCTCGCCGCGGTGCTCACCTTCGCGGTGGACGAGAGCGGCACCTACGCGCCGCACGTCGACTCCGCGGCAGTTGCGACGGCGGTGTCCAAGCTGGCGAAGCAGGTGGACCGCAAGGCGACCAATGCGACCTATCGCTTCGGCGCCACCATCACCGTCGTCCCCGCCCTGACCGGGCGGGCGCTCGACCAGGCGGCCGCCGGGGTGCTGATCACCAATGCGCTCGCAGCGCGGGCGACCGGGGCGGCCAGCAGCGCGCCGATCCAGCTGGCGGTGGCGGTCACCCAGCCGAAGCTCACTACCCAGGCCGCGCAGGCATCGGTCGCCAAGATCGTCCGGATCTCGACCTGGACGACGCACTACTTCCCCGGCATCTCGAACGGCTACGGGGTCAACATCAGCATCCCGGCCAGGGCCGTGAACGGGATGGTCATTGCTCCCGGCGCCACGTTCGACTTCTGGCGCGATATCGGTCCGGTCACCATGGCGGGCGGATACCGCTACGGTGGGGCCATCATCAACGGCAAGAGCGAGCACACCGGAGCACTGGCCGGCGGCATCTGCTCGACGTCGACCACCCTGTTCAATGCGGCGCTGCGCGCCGGCCTGCAGATGGGGGCCAGGCTGAACCACTACTACTACATCAGCCGTTACCCGGTCGGCCTGGACGCCACGGTCTACGCCGATACCGGTTGGACCCAGACCATGAGCTGGACCAACGACACGCCCTACCCGGTCATCATTCGCAGCTACAACAGCTACGGGATCGTGACCTTCAGCCTGTACAGCGTTCCGATCGGCCGGACGGTCACCCTGACGACCCCGATCATCACGAACCGCGTCTACGCGCATGACGTGCTGCAGTACACGACCGCCCTGGCCCCCGGCGCCACGCGGCGCCTCGAGCCGATCTACAACGGGTTCGACGCGTCGGTGACCCGGTACGTGCGCGATCGCTCCGGCGCGATCATCCACACCGACCAGTTCTTCAGCCACTACCACCCGGTGAACGGGATCCTGCTGGTCGGCAAGAGCGCGACGCTCCCGGCGCCCTAGCTGCCGGTCGCCTCGTCGGACGGCTCGGCTAGACTTCCGGGCCGATGATCCCCCAGGAGCGCATCCGCAACTTCAGCATCGTCGCGCACATCGACCACGGGAAGTCGACCCTCGCCGATCGGCTCCTGGAGGCGACCCACACCATCGAGCCGCGGCAGATGACGAGCCAGGTGCTCGACTCGATGGACCTCGAGCGCGAGAAGGGGATCACCATCAAGGCGCGCGCGGTGCGGCTGCACTACGACGCGCGGGACGGGCAGACGTATGCCCTCAACCTCATAGATACGCCCGGGCACGTCGACTTCACGTACGAGGTGAGCCGATCGCTCCAGGCCTGCGAGGGCGCGATCCTGGTCATCGACGCCAGCCAGGGGATCGAGGCCCAGACCCTGGCCAACGTCCATCTCGC
>JALYLB010000193.1 GCA_030774475.1 Chloroflexota bacterium
GTTCAGGCGGATCGCTTCTCGGTCGAGAGCGACCGCCATGGCCTGGCGGATCTTGACGTTCGGGACCTTGTTCACGTCGATCCAGTAGTAACGCGCATACACGTCGTAGGCGCTGAACGCGCGACCCGCAAAGTCAGGGCTCGCCGTGTGCTCGTCCGTAAAGATGGTGGCCTTGTTCTCTGGCTGTACGCCGGCGTAACCGATGGCGAACTGGTCATTGCCGGTGCTCGCCATCAGGCGCTGGTCGAGGACCTTCGGGTCGATCCCGAAGTCGACCTCCCACTTGTCCGGATAGGCGTTGCGATACGGGTCGCTCGACTTCTTCCAGTTGGGATTGCGGACGAGGACCATCTTGCCGCCGTTGCCCTTCGAGTAGCTCTCGACCTGGTATGGGCCGGAGGAGACGGGCAGGTGTCCCGGCTGACCGTAGGTCTCGCCGGTGTCGGCGGCCTTGGGGACAGGCGAGAAGCCGAGGCTGGTGGTGTAGTTGAAGTCGGCCACCGGCTTGTTGAGGTTGAAGGTGATCGTCTTCCCATCGGCGGAGCAGGTCACCGCCTTGTCGAAGAGAGCCTGGCCGACCTTCTTCCCGTAGGGACCCTTGTAGGACGAGGACCCGTCCTTGTCCGAGGGAATGTCCAAGAACTGAATGGCGTAGGTCGGACCCTGGTTGATCACGTCAGTCGCGAAGGTCCGCGAGACGCCGTAGGCGACATCCGCGCACGTAATCGGCGAGCCGTCCTGGAAGCTGACGCCATCACGCAGCGTGAAGGCCCAGGTCTTGCCACCGTTGGTGGCAGTACCGAGGTCGGTCGCCAGGTCGGGAGTGAGGGACGTTCCCTCCTTCGGGTCCGGCGAGAACTTGTAGGACTCGAGGGACCGGTAGATCGTGCCCCCGAAGAAGGCAAGGTCCTCTCCGGTGTAGGCGCGCTGCGGGTCGACCTGGTTCCATTCGGTCTCGGGAGCGCCGGCGAGGACATAGATCGTTCCGCCGGTCTTCGGGGCCGTCGACCCAGAGCCGCTCCCGCCAGCCCCCTGGCTGCTCGACGACGAGCCGCTGCAGGCCGCCAGGGTGAGCAGAACTGCTACGCCGAGCGCCAGGCCGCGGGCAAACCGTGCGTCTGATCTGACCATATTCCATCCTCCAACGAGTGGGCCCCGGAATGTCCTGGCCCAAAGTGATGAGAGATCATACAGGTGGATACGCGCGAAGTTGCGCAAATCTGCGGCGGCTCCATCCCGCCGGAGGGTCGGCAGTGCCGATTCAGTGAATGGCCTTCGGGTCGAGCGCGTCCCGGAGCGCGTCGCCGAGAAGGTTAAACGAGACGACCAGGATCACGAGCACTGTTCCCGGGATGAACAGGTAGGTCGGGACGACATTGAAGTAGCTGACCGAGTTGGCGAGCATCGCACCGAACGTCGTTTCTGGCGGGATCACCCCGACGCCCAGGAACGAGAGGGCGGCCTCGAGGCCGATGTACGCCGGCAGCGTGAGCGTCGCGTAGACGAGGATGGGCGCCCACAGGTTCGGAAGGATCTCCGTGAACAGGATCCTTCGCTTGCTTGACCCCATGGCCACCGCCGCTTCGACGAATTCGCGTTCCCGAAGGCTGAGGACCTGCCCACGCACGATGCGCGCGAGGTACGGCCAGCCGAAGACGCTCAGCACGAGGATGAGATAGAGGATGCGCGACGGGTTGCCTTCAGGCACGCCAAGCTGGGTCAGCCGCTGGGTGAGGACGTTGGAGAGGGCCAGGATGATCAGCAGGAACGGGAAGGCGAGGACCAGGTCCATCAGCCGCCCGATCAGGATGTCGGTCCAGCCCCCGGTGTAGCCGGCGACGATTCCGACGACGGTCCCGATCGTGACCGTGATCAACGTGGCGCTGGTCGAGATCACGAGGGAGATTCGCAGCCCGTAGATCAGCTGGGCGAAGATGTCCCGCCCGGTCCCCCATTCCACTCCGAGTGGGTGCGCAGCGCTGATTCCCCCCCAGGCCAGTTTGGGCTTGCCGCCGAGCTCGCTGATGGCGGACGCGTCGAACTTGTAGGGATCGATGCCGACGATGCCAGCAACCACCGGTCCGAAGATCGCGATGAGGTACATCCCGACCAGGACGACCAGGCAGATCATCGCGACCTTGTCGCGACGCAGACGCGCCCAGATGATCTGCCGCAGGCTTCGGCCACCCGTCAGGGCCTGACCCTGGAATCCGGCGGCGGTTTCCTGAACGGCGACCATGGCGCGAGCTTATCCCTCCAGTGCGGTTATTGAAACGAATCCCTGTCCGCCGATGGTTGGCGCGAATCTTCGTTTGCGCCGATAGATTGGGTCAAGCACGAAAAAACAAAGGCGCGGCCGTCCCGAATGCTATTACCTCCCCCCGGCCCGCTAGGTTCAACGCCCTACGGGGAGCGTCCGTCACCGCATGTGCACGGTGATCGGCGGTTCGCCGTCGCGCGGCGGAGCCACGTCCGACATTTGCGTCGCCATGGGCCAGCCCGGCAGCGGGGCGTCTGCGTGCGGCGCCTGGTAGACGTCTGAGCTCGCCGGGGGCCAGCCACGGGTTTCCTCGACCGGCGGGACAGCCTGCCTGGCCAACGAGGCGACGAACGGCGGCTGGGTCCCGGGAAAGAGCCTGGGACTTGGAGCGGTGGCAACCGCGAACATCATCAAGCCGGCGGCGGCGGCGGAGGCCACACCTCCCCAGTGCAAGGCGCGGACCGTCCAGGGCTGTACCGGGCTATCGACCGTCCGACGGCGAACGAGCTCCCAGCTGGCGTCCGACGGAGCTTTGCCCTCCACCCGGTCTCGCAGCGCACGACGCAGGTTCTCGACCAACTCTCGGTCGATGCCCACCTCCCGGCGACAGTCCGCACACGACTCCAGGTGGGCCAGATGCGGCCCAGAGCGTGACCCGAGCTCTTCGCCAAGGGCGAGGTGCTCCAGTAGCTCGCGACGTACCTGGCTACAGCTCATTGACCGACACCGTTGCGCTCGCCGGCGCGCGCCGCTCCTCCGGGAGGCGCGATCGCAGCGCCTTGAGCGCGTAGTGCACGCGCGACTTCATGGTGCCGACGTTGCACTCCGCGATCTCGGCCGCCTCGGCGAGCGAGTAGCCGTGCAGGTAATACAGGATCACGGCGGTCTGCTGCTTGGGCGGCAGCGCATCGATGGCGCGCTGGAGCACCTCGATGATCTCGCGGGACTCGGCCACCTGGTCCGGTCGCGATGTCAGGTCCGCCACCAGGTTGTTGATCAGCGCCGTGATCGGCTCCATCGTCACCCTGCGGCGGGCGATGCGGCTGTAGCACAGGTTGGTGGCAACGCGATGGAGCCACGGCAGCGGAGAGCAATCGGTGCGTAGCCGATGCCTGGCGCGGTATGCCTTCACGAAGCAATCCTGCAGGATCTCCTCGGCCAGGCTGGGGTCGCGGGTGATGGCCAGCGCGGTGATATAGACCGGCCGCTCGTAGGTGGTGAAGAACTCTTCAAACGCGTCGGGATCCCCCGACCTCATGCGCGCGACGAGCCCGTCCGGCTCCTTCGTGACCACCTGCACTCCGTGTTCAATGGGCCGCCCAGCGTCGAATCCTACCTCCTTCCTGCCGCCTGAGGTCAAGCACCCACCTCGTGATCAGCCGATGCACCGCTGGGCGCGGTGGCGAAATCGTGCCTCAGATCAGGCCGGCGTGCCGCAGCGGCCTCGTCCAGGCGACCGACGGGCGTCGTGCGCGGAGCCCGCTTGAGCTCATCGGGGGCGGTCTCGGCAAGCGCGGCGATTTCGTGCATGACATCGACGAAGCGGTCGAGCGTCTCGAGGCTCTCGGTCTCGGTCGGCTCGATCATCAGCGCCTCCTCGACGATGAGCGGGAAGTAGATCGTCGGCGGGTGGATGCCGTAGTCGAGGATCGCCTTGGCGATGTCGAGGGTGCTCACCCCATGGTCGTGCTTCTGGCGGCGCCCGCTGAATACGACCTCGTGCTTGCAGATGCGGTCGTACGGCAGGTCGTAGGCATCGGCGAGCCGTACGCGCAGGTAGTTGGCGGCCAGGACGGCGTCGTCGCTGATCTCACGCAGCCCGGCGTCGCCGTTGCTGCGGATGTACGTGTACGCGCGCACGTGCATCCCGAAGTTGCCACCGAAGGCGCGGACCTGGCCGATGCTGGTCGGCCGGCCGCCCGCTGCCTCCAGCCCAAAGCGCGCCCCGACGGTCGAGCGGCCGGCCCACGCGTTGCGCCGCACGTCGTCAGCGTCACCCTCGAGGAGCACCGGCAGCGGACCTGGAAGGAACGGCGCCAGGCGCGCGCTGACTGCCACCGGCCCAGCCCCCGGCCCGCCGCCGCCGTGCGGCGTCGAGAACGTCTTGTGCAGGTTGATATGCACGACGTCGAATCCGGCATCCCCCGGGCGGAAGCGGCCGAGGATCGCGTTGAGGTTCGCCCCATCCATGTACGCGATGGCCCCCGCCTCATGGACCGCGGCCACCACCTGGTCGATCTGGTCCTCGAAGATGCCAAGGGTCGAGGGGTTGGTGATCATCAAGGCCGCCGTGTCCGGGCCAAGGGCCTCGCGGAGGGCGGCGAGGTCGATCCCACCACGTTCATTCGAGCGGATGGTGACCGTGCGGTAGCCGACCATGGTGGCGGTGGCCGGGTTGGTGCCGTGCGCCGAGTCCGGGATGAGGACAGTGGTGCGCTGCTCGGACTCCCCCTGGGAGCGATGGTAGGCGCGCGTCATCAACAGCCCGGTCAGCTCGCCCTGCGCCCCGGCGGCAGGCTGGAGGCTAACGGCGGCCATGCCGCTCACCTCGCGCAGCAGCTCGGCGAGGAGCCATTGGAGCTCGAGGGATCCCTGCGACAGCTCTTCGGGGTCGAGCGGGTGCGACTCCGCAAGGCCCGGGAGCCGCGCGGCCCACTCGTTGATCTTGGGGTTGTACTTCATAGTGCACGACCCGAGCGGGTAGAAGCCCAGGTCGATCGCGTGGTTCAGGTGGCTCAGCCGGTTGAAGTGGCGAAGCAGGTCGAGCTCGCTCACCTCAGGCAGATGGGGGGCCGCCGTTCGAAGCGCGGCGGCGGGAAGCGCCGGCTGGCCGGCGGCCGCCTCGACCGCAGCGGCGGATGGCTGAGGGAAGCGCACGTCGCGGCGGCCCGGCCGCGACGCCTCGAAGATGAGCGGCTCGACCACGGTCATCCGTTCGCCGGCTGGTGGCGAGGTAAAGGCCGCACCTCGCCCCGAGTCGTCGGTGGTCGATCCTGCGGGCGCCGCTGGAGCCGGGCGCTCGGTCACGCTCATCGGCTCGCCTCCAGACCGGAGACCAGGCGCTCGACGTCATCGTCGGTGGTCAGCTCGGTCGTGGCGAGCAGCAGGCAGTCGCGCAGTTCCGGGTATGCCTCATCCAGCACGAAGCCGGCCACGATCCCCTCTTGGACCAGGGCTGCATGCCGTCGAGCCGCGTCGGGGACCTTGATCGCCACCTCGGAGAAGTACGGGGCGCCGAAACGCCGCTCCCCCAGCCCTGCCGCCTCGATGGCGCTCGCCGCATGCCTCGCCTGGGTCATGGACAGCTCGGCGACCTCGCGAAGGCCCTCCGGCCCAACGGCGGAGAGGTAGGCGGTGGCCGCCAGCGCGCAGAGGGCCTGGTTGGTGCAGATGTTCGAGGCCGCCTTCTCGCGGCGGATGTGCTGCTCGCGGGCCTGCAGGGTGAGGACGTACCCGCGTCGGCCGGCCGCGTCCCGCGTGGCCCCCACCAGCCGCCCCGGCATCTGCCGCACCGAGTCCATGCGCGCCGCCATCAGCCCAACGTACGGGCCGCCGAATGACATCGGGATGCCGAGCGGCTGGCCCTCGGCGGCCACGATATCGGCGCCGTAGTCCCCGGGGGCCGCCAGCACGGCCAGGGATGTCGGCTCGACCACCGCCACCAGCTGGGCACCCGCGGCGTGGGCCGCGGCTGCCAGCTCGGCCATCGGCTCGACGCCTCCAAACATGTTTGGCTGCTGGGCGACGAGGCAGGCTACCGAACCATCGACCCGGCGCTCGACCTCCTCGATCGGGGTCAAGCCGCTGCCTCCCTCGGAGAGGTCGGCGGGAACCTCGATGACCGTGATCCCTGGCCCCGAACAGTAGGTCGCGAGCACACGGCGGACCTGCGGGTTGACGGCCGTGGAGACCGCCACGACGTCGCGATGAGTCAGCCGGCAGGCCATGAGCGCCGCCTCAGCAGTGGCCGTCGCCCCGTCGTAGTGGCTCGCGCTGGCGACCTCCATCCCGGTCAGCTCGCACACGAGCGACTGGAACTCGTAGATGCTCTGCAGCGTGCCCTGGCTCACCTCGGGCTGGTAGGGGGTGTACGAAGTCGCGAACTCGCTGCGCCCGATGACCTCCATCACCGCCGACGGCACCAGGTGGCGATAGGCACCGGCACCAAGGAAGCTGACTTCCGGAATCTTGTTGCGGACGGCAAGGCGGGTCAGCTCGCGGCGGACCTCCTGCTCGGTGAGCGGCGGCGGGATGGCGAAGGAGCGCGGGCCGACGACGGATGGGATGTCGCCGAACAGCTCATCGACCGAGGCGACGCCGATCGCCGAGAGCATCGCCTCGCGATCCCGCGTGGTGTGTGGCGAGTAGGCCATCCGGGAGGGCGTCAGGCCGTCAGCTTGGCGTACGCGTCGGCATCAAGCAGGGCGTCGAGCTCGCCGGCATCGGACAGCTCGATCTTCGCCAGCCAGCCATCTCCGAACGCGTCGTGGTTCAACAGCTCCGGCTCGTCGCGCAGCCGCTCGTTCGTCGCCGTCACCGTCCCGGAGATTGGCGCGAAGAGGTCGCTGACCGCCTTGACGCTCTCGACCACGCCGAAGCTCGCGAACTGGGTGAGCGCGGAGCCAACCGCGGGCAGCTCAACGAAGACGATGTCGCCGAGCTCGTCTGTGGCATAGCTGGTGATCCCCATCGTGGCCGTCGAGCCATCGACCCGGACCCACTCGTGCTCCTTGGTGTAGCGCAGGTCCGGAGGGTAGGTCACTGGGGTCTCCTGCTCGTTTTGGGGACGGGGTCCGATGGCGACCCGCCCGGTCGCCCGGCTGCGCCCGCCTGGCCGCTCAACGCGACCTGCGGTAGAAGGGCAACTTTACCTGCTCGGCCCGGAACGATCGGTCGCGAACGACCACCCCAACCTCCGCGCCGATGGCGGCCGCCTCCGCTGGCAGGTAGGCCATGGCGATCATCTCGTCGAGCGTCGGCGACGGGCCACCGCTGGTGACCACCCCGCTGGCCCCGTCGGCTGCCTCGACCGGATAGCCATGCCTGGCGATGGCGTTCTCGCGCATCACCAGCCCAACGAGCTTCCGCCGCGGGCCGCTGCGGTCTGCCGCCGCGAGGGCGTCACGCCCGACAAAATCACCCTTGTCGAGCTTGACGACGCGACCCATGTTCGCCTCGTACGGGTTGTGCTCGCGGTCCAGCTCGTTCCCATACAGGGGCATGCCCGCTTCGAGGCGCAGGATGTCGCGGCTCCCCAACCCACAGGGATGAAGGCCGAAACGCTCTCCTGCCGCCATGACCGCCTGCCACAGCTCTTCCGCGCGGTCCGCGTCGCAGAACAGCTCAAAGCCGTCCTCCCCGGTGTACCCGGTTCGAGCGATGAGGCAGGCGATGCCGGCCACCGTGCCGTTCGTCGCGTGGTAGTAGCCGAGCGAGGGAAGGTCGGCATCGCTGAGGGTGCCCAGCAGCTCCTGGGCGCGTGGGCCCTGGGGCGCCACGAGCCCGGTCCGGTCGCTCCGGTCATCGAGGATGGCATCGAACCCGGTGCGCGCCAGCAGGTCACGGAGATGGGCGACATCGGCCTCGCGGTTCGACGCGTTGCACACGACGAAGAAGCCGTCGTCGAGCCGATAGATGATGAGGTCGTCGATGACTCCGCCGTCATCGGTGCAGAGCATCGAGTACTGGGCCCGACCGACCTCCAGGGTCCCCGGGTCGGAGACGACGGCGTGGCGCAGGAAGGCAAGTCCACCCGCTCCGGAGACGTGCACCTCGCCCATGTGCGAGAGGTCGAACAGTCCGACAGCCCCCCGGACGGTGCGAGCCTCGTCGAGGATGGAGGTGTACTGGACCGGCATCTCCCAGCCCGCGAAGGGGACCATCCGTGCCCCGAGCGAGCGGTGGACGTCGTAGAGCGGCGTGCGGCGCAGTGTCGCCGTCATCGGCTCGCTCATGCGCTCGCCGGCTGGGCGGCGGCGAGTAGGAGGGACGCCCGCTCGACGACCTCGCGTTCGGTCGGGTAGGACATGATCTGCAGCGCCTCCTCCAGCTGGAGCCACCGAACCTCGTCGAACTCGTGGTCGTGCTCGTCGATGCTGCCGCCGACCGGGCGCATGAGGAAGAAATGGACCGTCTTGTGGAAGCGCACCCCCCTGCGGACGAAGAAGTAGCTCACCGAGCCCAGCGGCTCCTCGATCTCGACCGCTATCCCGGTCTCCTCGCGTGTCTCGCGCAGTGCCGTCTCGGCGATCGACTCGCCGGAGTTCGGGGTGCCCTTTGGCAGGGCCCAGAGCACCGGGACGCGGCGATGGACCAACAGGATCTCGACCCGACCGGCCTCAACCCGATGGACGACGCCGCCTGCAGAGGTTGCGCGTGCGTTGCGCAGCGGGGCCACCCCCGCGTCAGGCCCGGCGAGCGCGGGGAGGGCCGAGGGGCGAGACCTGGCGGCGTCCCCGAACGCGGCCGAGACGACCGACCGCCGGGAAGCTGAACTGGCTGGTCTGCGAGCGGAGTGCGTGGACGGTGGCCAGGGTTCGGCGCAGCCGCCTGGGCCGATGGTAGACCGTCTCGCCGGACGGCAAGCCGAGACGCGGACGCCCCGGGGCGTGGCGGCCTGCGCCAAAGTCGATCGATGGATGGGAGACGAAGCGGGCCGTCAGACTCACTCGCATGGCCGGCATTGTACGCGGGGCGTCAGCCCAGCGCGACAACCTGTTGATAGAGCGTCACCACTTCTTGAATGCGGGTTCGCAGGTCGAACCGATAGGCCCCCTCGCGGGCGCCGGCGGCGAGCGTCGCACGGCGCTGGGAGTCGGCGGCCACGGCGCCGATGGCGGCACCCAACCGCTCCGCTGCGCTCTGCGTGCTGTCGCCCGGGAGGCGGGGAAGGATGACCCCATCGATCCCGTCGCGGACCGAGTCACCCACCCCCGGGCCATCGAGCGCGACGACCGGCAGTCCGCACGCCAGCGCCTCGGCGAGGACGAGGCCCTGGGTCTCCGTCCGCGAGGCGAATGCGAGCAAGTCCCCGCCCGCGGCCAGCGCGAGGGCTTCGAGTCGCGGCAGGCCGCCGGTCAGGTGCATCCGTCCGGCGAGCGGCGGTCGGCTCGCGCGCCCGGCGAGTTCCGCCCGGAGCGGCCCGTCGCCGACCAGGAGGAGGTACAGGTTGGTGTTGTCGCGGGCTGCCTCGGCGAAGGCATCCACCAGCAGGTCCACGCTCTTCTCGCGCGCCAGGCGTCCGACCAACACGACCACGGTGCTGAGGGGCGGCCAGCCCGAGAGCGGCCGGGGATCAACCGGCGACAGGGCGGCGAAGACATCGAGATCGAGACCGGTTGCGATGGCACGGATGATCGGGCGGAGGCGTGGGCTCCCATCGAGCCGGCGCAGCGACTCGGCGATCTCTGCCGCCAGGTCGGTTGAGGGCGCCACGATCGCCGCGCAGCCTGCCCAGAATCGGCGAAGGTAGGCCTGCATCAGCGCCGCCCCGGGGCCGGCGAGTGGGCCGAGGTAGTGGCGGTAGTCGCCGAACCGGGTGTGATGGGTGAAGACCAGCGCGGCGCCAGTCTGCCGGGCGAGGCCCCTGCCCATGAGCCCGGAGACGAACGGCGACTGGGCATGGACCACGTCCGGTCCGAACTCGCGGGCTCGCCGCAGCGCGGCCGACGGAATCGGCAGTGGCATCCTGTAGCCGGGTGGCGCCGGCGGCGGCCCCTGGTACGAGGGCAGCCAGGCGATCTCCGGCGCTGGCCCGTCCGTGCGGGGCGCATGCCCCGACGCTGGGCGCGGGACGACCAGCAGGACCTCGTGGCCCGCCGCCACGAGCCCGTCCGCCAGCGCCTCGGTGGCGATCGTCACCCCGGAGCGATACGGCAGGTAGCTCTCACCAACTACCGCGACCCGCAGCGGACGATCCATCAGCCGGCCGCTTCCGTCGCGGGCGGCGCGATCGCGACGTGGAGGGTCGCCATCCCGGTCGCGAGGCGGCGCCAGCGGATGTGCTGCAGGCCGACGGCGCGCATCAGGCCGGCGATCGCCTCTGGCGCCGGGTAGGTCGCGAGGCTGGCGGGAAGGTACCGATAGGCCGCGGCACGCCCAACGATCCGCCCCAGGACCGGGATCACGCGGCGAAACCAGCTCCTGAAGAGGAGGCGGCCAAGCCCGCGGCGCGGCTCCGCGATCTCCAGGATGACGACCCGGCCGTCGGGGCGGACCACCCGCGTCATCTCCGCCAGCGCGGCAGCATAGTCGGGCATGTTGCGCAGCCCAAAGGCCATCGTGACGACGTCGAAGCGGCCCGCGGCGAAGGGGAGGGCCAGGGCGTCGGCAGCGAGATACGAGGGCGTGGCTGCATCACCCCGCCGGCGCGCGCGCCGAGCGTGCGCCAGCATCGGCTCCGAACGATCCACCCCGGTGACCGCACCGCCCGGGCCCACACGCGCCGCCAGCGCCCTGGTCAGGGCCCCGGTGCCACACGCCACATCGAGGATCGACATCCCTTCCTCCACCCCGGCCGCGGCGATGGCCGCCGCGCGCCAGCGTCGATCGATCCCCGCGGTCATCACGGTGTTCATGAGGTCGTAGATCGGGGCGATGCGGTCGAAGACCGCGGCAACCGCTTCCGGTGGTGCGGGGTTGCCCTGGCCGGTGGCCATCAGCCACCTGCCTCCACACCACCTGGGCGTGCTGTCGCCGGCGGGACCGACGCGATGCCCCGCTCCGGATCGCGGACTCCCGGGACGAACAGGAGCCCGCCCATCAGCAGTGCCCCGAGCAGCCCGCCGACGATCAACGTCGTCTCAGGACCGAGCCACCCGGCGACCGGACCGGTGAGCGCGAAGCTCACCGGTACGAGCCCGGTGGACACGAGCCAGTCGAGGCTCGAAACGCGCCCCAGAAGCTTGCGCGGCACGAGCTGCTGCATGAGCGTCGTCCAGATGATCGAGCCGACCTCGAAGAGGACGGCGGAGAGCGTGCCTACCAGGACGCCCTGCCAGAGTGCGTCCATGACGCCGTAGCCCGCCAGGAGCGCCACGCCCACCGTCCAGGAGGCGTACATGGCGGTGACGCGCAGCCGGGGAAGACCGAGCTGCCCGATCGCCAGCGCGGCGAGCACCGAGCCGACGCCGCTCACTGCGTAGATCGTGCCGAGCGCCTCCGGCCCGAGCTCCAGCTTGTTCTTCACCAGGTACGGGAGGAGGACCTGGACCGGACCGATGAATACGAGCAGGCTGAACATCGCCGCGACCAGGGTGGCCCAGCACCAGGGGTTGCTGACCACGAAGCGGAAGCCGTCGCGCATCTCGCGGACCGTCTGGCGCAGGCCGTGATCGACGACGATCCGCATTGGCCGGCGGTGGATCGCGAGCACCGCCAGGGCGGAGGCACCAAAGCTGCCGGCGTCGACCAGGAACGCGCTCCCCGCCCCCAGGCCGGCAACCGCGAAGCCGCCGAGCGCGGGGCCGATGAGGCGCACCATCAGGGGTCGGACCAACCCCTGCAGGGCGTTCGCCTGCGGCAGGCGCTCCTCGGGGAGCAGGTCGGGCACGATCGCCGTCGAAGCGGGGTTGAAGAACGCATCACCCGCGCCCACGAAGGCGATCAGGACGACCACGTGCCAGAGCTGGAGCGCCCCGCTCACCGAGAGCAACCCTATGGCGCCGATCGCGGCCAGGCGCACGAGGTCGGCGGAGATCATCAGCCATCGACGGTCGTACCGGTCGGTGAAGACGCCACCAATGAGGATGAAGACGACAACCGGGATGGTCCATGCCACGCCCACGATCGAGAGGGCGGTGGGGACGTTGCTGATCTGGTAGACCTGCCAGGCGAGCGCTACCGAGAAGAAGCCGTCGCCGAGGAGCGAGACAAGAGAGCCGGCGACCAGGAGCCGATAGTCGCGAACAGCGAGCGGCTCGAGGATGCGGATCCGACGGAGTCGAGCGCGCAGACGGGCGGGCATCATGACGGTCTCCCGCTGCGAGGGTAAGGGGCTGAGCTGGTGGGCGATACTGGATTCGAACCAGTGACCTCACGGATGTGAACCGTGCGCTCTAACCAGCTGAGCCAATCGCCCACGTGGGGAGCCGCAGTATAGCGGCCGGTCTGCTGCGGCCGCCAACCGAGCCGGCCTATCGGCGGAAGAGCCCCTCGATGATGCTGAGCAGCACGAGGGCGACGAACGGCGACAGGTCGAGCCCGCCGGTGGGTGGCAGCACGCGGCGGATGGGACCCAGGATCGGCTCGGTAGCCTGGTAGACGAATGCGGTGAAGCCTCCGCCCCCGTGCGGACTCGTCCAGCTCATCACGACGCGCAGCAGGATGAGGACCCAGAGGGCCGCGCCCAGGAGCATGACGAAATTCGTCATGACGTTGCTCATCAACGCGGCAGGATAGCAGCGAGCTGCGGCGGCCCGGGCCCGTCAGTCGGGGCGCGGCCCGAAGAGCGCGGTGCCGACGCGGACCATGGTGGCACCCTCAGCGACGGCGGCCTCGGCGTCAGCCGTCATCCCCATCGAGAGCTCCGGCAGCTCGGCGCCGAGCGACGCCGCGAGGCGGTCGCGGAGCTCGCGCAGGCGGCGGAACGTGGCGCGTGCCTCGGCTTCGTCGGCCCCCGCGCGGGCGATCGTCATCAGCCCGCGCAGCCGCGCGGAGGCGAGCCGGGCAGCGA
>JALYLB010000194.1 GCA_030774475.1 Chloroflexota bacterium
GGAAAGACGAGCACCCCCTTGGTGCGCTTGCTCGGGACCGGCAGACGTATCTCCTCAAGCGGCTCGCCGGGCGGATCGAAGACCAGGAACTCGCCCTTGCGCGGGTAGACCTCGAAGCTGTCGTCGCCGGCGAGGCGGGCGACCTCGTCGGCGTAGAGCCCGCCGCAGTTGACGACCACCTGGCACCGAACCTCATCGCCGCCATCGTTCTCGACCAGAAGCTGCTCCCCCTCGCGCTTCATACCAGCGACCCTAACCGACGTGTGAAGCTCGGCGCCATGGCGCGTCGCGGCCGCTGCGAGGGCGTCCGTGTACGCGACCGGATCGCCGATCGCCTCGCCCGGCACCGACAGCGACCCGTGCTCCTTGAGCGCGACGCGGACGCCATTGTTGGCCGCGTTGGCCGCCAGCTCACGCACCGCCGCCCGCTCCTCATCGTTGCGTGGACGAAGCACCGCCCCGCAGCGCACGATCGGCAAATCGAACGCCTCCAAAACCGCGTCGCGCAGCGCGCCGGAGCGCAGGATCAGCTCCGTCTCCAATTCGCCGGGGACGGAGTCGAAGCCGGTGTGGAGGATCCCCGAGTTGGTCCCGCTGGCCGCCAGGCCGGGCGCCGATTCGGCCTCCAGCAGGCAGACCGAGGCGCCGCGCCGCGCCAGCGCCAGGGCGACGGCACAACCGACCACGCCTGCGCCGACCACTGTTACGTCTGAGTGAACAGTCACCCGTACTCCAAACCGACCATTGACATATGTCCCGCGAGGAGCATATGGTCACGCAGTACATATGCCGAATCGCACAAAAGACGGTTCGGCACTGGGAGGAGAGGAGAGCACGGATGGCCACTGATCCCACCGACGTCACGCCGCCGCAGCAGCCTTCGGGGGCAACGGACGACGAGCGCGAGCTCGCCGAGCTCGGTTACAGACAGGAGCTTTCGCGCACCTGGAGTGGCTTCACCAACTTCGCGATCTCGTTCACGATCATCTCGGTCCTCGCCGGGACCTTCACGACCTTTTCCTTCGCCTGGCAGAACGGTGGACCGATGGCGGTCTCGATCGGCTGGCCGGTGCTGTGCTTTTTCGTGCTCATGGTGGGGTTCTCGATGGCCGAGCTGACCTCCAGGTACCCGACCGCCGGGGGGCCCTACTGGTGGGCCCACGACCTTGGCGGCAAGGGCTGGAGCTGGATGACCGGCTGGTTCAACATCGTCGGCCTGATCGGAATCGTCTCCTCGGTTGCATACGGCGCGGCTCTCTTCCTCAACGTGCTGCTGGGCCTCTACAAGGTGAACATCTTCGGCATCAACTACGGCGACACCGCACACGTCCTCTCCGAGACCTGGCTGCTGTTCTTCCTGATCATGGTGCTGTACACGGTCTTGAACATCTTCGCCGACCGGGTCTTGGCGCTGTTGAACAGCATTTCGGTCGGCTGGCATCTGCTCGGCGTCGCGGTGATCATCGGGTTGCTCGTCTTCGTTCCGGACCACCACCAAAACGCCAGCTTCGTGTTCGGCCAGCGCATCAACAACTCGGGTCTGCACAGCGGAACAACCAGCGGCCTCGGCTTCTGGTTTCTGGTCCTGCCGCTGGGGTTCCTGCTGACGATGTACACCCAGACCGGTTACGACGCCTCGGCGCACACGGCGGAGGAGACCCGCGGCGCCGCCATTGCCGCCGCCCAGGGTCTGTGGCGCTCGATCTTCTTCTCGGCGATCATCGGATGGTTTGTGCTCCTCGCCTTCCTGTTCGCGGCAACAGACGTGAAGGCGGTCAATGACGCTGCCGGTTTCCCAACCGCCATCTTCACCACGGCGCTTAACTCATGGGCGGCGAAGTTGGTGATCATCATCGCGACGGTCGGTCAGATCTTCTGCGGCGCGGCCGGCCTGACCAGCGCCTCGCGCACCTGGTACGCGTTCTCGCGCGACCGCGCGATCCCGGGTTGGGCGGTGTTCCAGCGGGTCACTCGCGACAAGGTGCCGCTCTACGCGGTGATGGCGATTTCGTTCTGGTCCCTGGTGGTCGCCATCCCGGCGCTGTTTGGCAAGAACAACGTCCCGTTCGCCTTCTACGCGATCACCGGCATCTGCACCGTTGGCCTCTACCTCGCATACATCATCCCGGTGTACCTGCGGTTGCGGGCGGGCGACCGTTTTGATCCCGGGCCGTGGAACCTGGGCCGCCGCTACAAGGTGGTCAACGTGCTCGCGATCGCGTTCGTGGTCCTGGTCGTGTTCAGCCTCGACCTGCCTTACACGCCAACCGGCCTGCCGTGGAACGACGGGTTCGACACCAGCGTCGTCAACTACACCCCGCTGGCGATCCTGATCCCGCTCATCTTCGGGGTTTGGTACCTGATCTCGGCGAAAAACAAGTACCAGGGGCCGGTCCGGACTCTCGAAGAAGACGAGGTCACCGCGGACTGATCGCGGCGGGCGCGAAGAGCTAGGTTCCGGCCATGACTCCCGACGACGCAAAGGCCGCCGAGCGCCCCGGCGGCCCGGGCGGCAATGCCGGCATGCTGTCGCTCGACGAGCTGCGCAAGGAGGCTGAGGCGGGCACGATCGACACCGTCGTCACCGCCTTCACCGACATGCAGGGGCGGCTGTTCGGCAAGCGGATCCAGATCGAGTACTTCCTCGACGAGGTGGTCGAGGAGGGGGTCGAGGGCTGCAACTACCTGCTCGCCCTCGACATGGAGATGGATCCGGTCCCCGGCTACGAGATGGCCAACTGGGAGGACGGCTACGGCGACTTCGGAATCGTCCCCGACATGGCGACGCTGCGCCGGATCCCGTGGCTCGACCGCACCGCGCTGGTGATCTGCGACGTCGCCAACCACGACGGCTCAGACGTCGTCGCCTCGCCGCGCCAGGTGCTGATTGCCCAGTACGAGCGGGCGGCGAAGATGGGCTACACGCCGCTGTGCGCCTCCGAGCTCGAGTTCTATCTCTACAAGGAGAGCTACGCCGAGGCGCACGAGAAGGACTACCGGGACCTCACTCCGACGATCCCCTACATCCTCGATTACCACATCCTCGCCACGACGA
>JALYLB010000195.1 GCA_030774475.1 Chloroflexota bacterium
GTCCGAAGTTCGTGGCCGCACATCTGACGCCGGACGCACGCGAACTTGGGCTCACGGTGGCGCTGCCCGAAGAGTTTGTTATGGCGTCCCCGGCAGGATTCGAACCTGCGACCCGCTGCTTAGAAGGCAGCCGCTCTGGTCCACTGAGCTACGGGGACCGCCGTTGGGGGTGACTCCGGGTCACTTCTGCGGCGCGACCATAGCATCCACCGCGTTCCGCCGAGAACGCGGCTGGGCGTGCAACCGGCGGCTGGTTACGCTGCTCGGGCCGGAACCAAGACGGGCTCAGGACGCCCGGCCTCTTCGACCGCCGGCCCGCGAGCAGACAATGCCCGCCCTCCCGCCGCGCTTCCCTTCTCGATCAAGATCCGCATCAGCTTCTCGGGCAGGGCCGGGGAGAAGAGGAACCCCTGGCCAGAGGCGCACCCAAGTCCCACCAGGCGAACGCGCTGGAGCTCGTCCTCGATCCCCTCGGCGACCACCTCGAGCTGGAGGCCTTCCGCGAGCCGGAGGACACCGCGCACGATCTCGGCATCGCGACTGTCAATGGCGAGTGCCGACACGAACGATCGATCGATCTTGATCATGTCGACCGGCAGCTGACGCAGGTAGCCGAGGGACGAGAAGCCGGTCCCGAAGTCGTCGATCGCCAGTCGCACCCCGAGGCGCTTGAGATCGTTCAGGACGGAGGTCTCGTGATCGCCCAGCAGGCTCGACTCGGTGATCTCGAGAACGAGCCGGGACGCATCGAAGGCCGATGAGCGGAGCGCCTGGTCGACGAGTGGCGCAAGGCCTGGAGCTCGAAGCTGATGGACCGACAGGTTGACATGCAGCGCCAGCGGGCCCCTCGGGCCGTCGGGCCATGCGATGACCTCCGCAATCGCGCGGTTCAGGATCGCTGCGCCGAGCGGCACGATCAGTCCGGTGGCCTCGGCGAGCGGGATGAATTCGGCGGGCATCACGAAGCCTCGCCGGGGGTGACGCCAGCGGGCCAGCGCCTCGATCGCAAGAATGTCACCAGTCGCCAGGTCGACGATGGGCTGGTACTGGGGTTCGACTTCTCCGCGAGCGATGCCGGCCTCGAGGTCGTCCCGGGCCAGGCCGCGATCGATGATGTGGGTCCCCATCTCGGATCGGTACACCTCGTAACGACCCTTGCCCTGCCCCTTAGCCATGTACATCGCAATATCGGCGTTGCGCATGATGTCCGAGACGCTCAGGTCTCCTCCAACGGCGAGCGCCACGCCGATGCTCATGCCGATCTGGATCGTCCGGCCCTCGACCAGCAGCGGCGACGACATCGCGCCAATCAATCGCTCAGCCGTTCGCGTGGCGCTTTCGGCTGAATGGCAGTCGATCAGCAGCACGCCAAACTCGTCGCCACCCAGGCGGGCTGGCATATCGGTCGATCGAATGCAGCCGCGCAGTCGGTCGGCAACCGCGCGCAGCACCTCGTCTCCGGCCGGGTGGCCACGCGTGTCGTTGATCGTCTTGAAGTCGTCCAGGTCGAGGAAGATGACCCCGGTGTCGCGCCGAGCGACGATGGCCTCGGCCAGGCGTTCTGTGAACAAGCGCCGGTTTGCCAGACCCGTCAGCGGGTCATGGAGCGCCTGGAACGTGAGCTGGGTCTCGAGTGCTTCCCGTTCGCCCAGGGTGGCCCGCAGGTCCCGCACCACCGTCACGAGCCTCGACAGCACGAGCAGGAAGAGAACGACGCTGGCGGGCGCCACGACCACCACGTCGACCGGTTCGCCGCGGACGGCCTCGATCACCATCACGAGCGGGGCCATGAGCGTTGCGGCTGCCAGGAGGACCACGCGGGACGTGCGGAGTGTGCCAACCGATGTACTCGTTCGCCCTTCGACGGCGCGAGCCGTCGAGTGAAGTGCGAAGGCACCGAAGGCAAGGAATCCAATGGTCCAACTGGCAAAGACGAGGTCGCTGCCCTGATAGTTCGGGCTCAGCGAGAGGGTGGCATTCACGACATCACCGAGGATGTTGGCCCCGAGGGCGAGCGCGAGGAGACGAAATCCGGTGGGGCGGGGACCGGCGGTGAGGAAGAGTCGTGCGGCCACGCCGAAGAGCAGCACGTCGACGAGCGGGTAGGCGACGGCGACCAGGGTTCCGACGGAACGCAGATTGGTGTCGTGCAGGCTCGGATGCATGAAGAACACCCAGCTCACCATGCCGAGACCCACGGTGACGATCAGCGCATCAATGATCCCGTTCGTGTCCCCGCCAGGGACCCGCCCGCGGAACAGACTGAGCAGGCTCGCTCCGACGAGCACGTACCCGGCGAGGAATGCCGCGTCGGCGATCGAGGGGAATGGGATGACACCGGTGCTGATCGTGAGCCACGCCCAGAAGATGTTTCCCAGGCTGATCGTCCCGAGTCCGGCCGCCAGCATCAGCCAGGACCGCGTTCGAGCTGGCCGGTGCACCCGGATCGCGACGCAGATGGCCACGACCGCCGACGTGCTGAGCCCACAGAAGTAGACCAACTTAATCGCTGGATTTGGCAGCAGGAAGTACACGGACGGGGCCAGCAGGCCGACCCCGAGGTAGGCGAGCCAGGCTTCGGGCCGGCGGCTGAGGAAAAGGCGCCCGATGATCGGGAGACGCAAGGTGGCACATCAGTGAGCGTCGAGCGTCGTGGCCGATGGATTCAGCGGCGAGTACGCCCGTGAACCTGACTATGGCGCGGCATCTGCCGAGCGCAATCGGACCATTGGTAGAACAGATGTTCGAGTCCGGCATTGCCGCGAACCGGCAACCTGAGACGCTAGACTGGCCGCCGATGGCAGACGAAGCGCGGCCCGCGCCCAAGGTCCAGCTCCAGACTCCCCAGATGGAGCTCGATCGGCAGCTCCTCAGGGATGAGGATCTCCTCAACGAGGAGCACCTGCGACGCATGGACCAGGTGCTCCTCCGCCGAAACCTCGACCACGCCCGGATGTTCAGCCGCAAGCTCTCGCTGGAGCTGCAGAACTTCGTGCACCTCTACACCCCGGAGGCCAACGAGCTGCGCCGGCGCATCGAGAAGTACATGGTCATGGAGCGCCTGATCGAGAAGGAGATGGCGCGCCGCCATTCCTACTAACGGCGGCTGTTTCGGTGCCTGCGCGCCACGAATGTGGATAGCCGCCCGCCATTGGTCCTGGGTCTGTGGATAACCTTCGAGGACCCGATGGAGCGGCGACAGCAGCCCCCCGACTGCCACGAATCGACGCTATGAACGTGCGAGCAGAGGCCCAGATCAGGCGCCCGAGGCTGCTCCCGCTGGGTGTTCGATCGGGTCCACACTCGTCCCAACGGTATCGCGGACCCAGGCCGCGAGCCGCGGCATGGCCGGCAGCGCGAAGGTGATCCCGCGCTCAGCCAGTTGGTCCGGACCCCACCCCCTGAACTCGCGGCGAGCTGCGACGCCGCACATCACGTCGTACAGCTCAGGCCAGACCGCCGGCCGCCGGCGGTGGCAGAAGCGAATGAAGTCCGCCACCTCCGCGGACGGAGGGTCGCCGGAGTCAGGGGGTGAATCGACGGCGACATGGGCCGGTGTCGACCGTAGGGGCATGGGAACGTCGCCTCCGGATGATGATTGCTGAGAATCGAGGATAGGCGTCGGCGGCGAAGTCTATGAGCCGATCTGGCCCGCGGAAAGGGGTATGTCCACCAAGTTGTCCACATCATTCTCCACAGTGCGTGGTTGGGTGGACTAGTCAGCCGCCGGGCCGGGCGGGCGGTGGAGAGCCCCGTCTGTTGGGGCTGTGGCGGGCCTCCAACGGTCGTTGTCAGATACCGACAGGTTCGCGGACGAGCACGACGGTCGTTCGTCCGGCGTTCCATTCGCCATAGAGGACCAGGACCTTCTCGAGCATCGTGTCGACGCCCAGGCGAGCGCGGACTTGCTCGTTCTCCCACGGAAACACGACTTCGCGGATCCGCACGAGGGCAGCGTCCAGGTCGCGCACGATCTTCTGGCTCCCGACAACGAGGATGAGACGCCCCGCCCCGGAGGCGTACGCCGCGAGCTGGCTGCCCGTGGCCGAGGCGGCAACGAGCGTGCCCTCCTCGGTGACCGCGGCGACGCTCCCGAGCATGAAGTCGGGACCGGCCATCAGCTTGCGCATCTCGCGCGCCTGCGTCTTACGGTCCATGGCAAGCATCCGCGGGCGGAGCGCGTCGTACCGTCCTGATCCGGAGAGGACTTCCGCAACGCCGATCTGCTCGAGGGTCCTGGACTTGCCCGAGTAGACCTCCGCCTGCTCGGGGAGCATCCCCAGCACGACGTCGCGTGCCTCATCGCCCGTCTGCACGACGATCGCCTCGATGTTGTGCGAGCGGAGCACTGCGGCGACGCTCTCGACGCGATCGACGGGCTGCTCTGCGGTGGCCACCGATGCAATCCTACGGTCGAAGAGCCGAGAGCCGCAGCCAACCTGGCGGCATGGGGTGACTGATCGGGGGCGCGCGGAGTATCGTGCGGACATGGCGCGGATCTGGGTCGTCGACGACGAGCCGCTCATCCGTCATGCGATCCTGTCCGTCCTCGAGGAAGTTGGGCACGACGGCGAAGGATTCGGTGACGCCGAGCAGCTCTATCGTCGCTTGGTCGAGCCGGGCGAAGAGCTGCCCGAGCTGTTGATCCTTGACCACATGCTTCCCGACGAGGACGGCGCGCAGATCGTCCATTCGCTGCGCGAACGCGCCGACTACCGGAACATCCCGGTGCTTCTCCTGACCGGCGTCAGCGGGGAGGAGGCCGACCGGCTGCGAGACCTGGCCCCGGTCATCCGCAAACCGTTCGACTTCAGGGACCTGCTCGAGGCGATCGACTCGCTCCTGGCGGCCTCGGCCGGTGACCAGGCGCCCGACGAGGTATCCGCCAGCTTCTAGCCTGGCCGGATGACGCAACAAGGAGGCGGGAATAGCCAGAGACATTCCCGACTCGTTCTGGTGGGGAACGGCCGCGTCATCACCTCAGGCGGAAGGCGCCGCGCCTGCCTCCGACTGGCTCGCATGGGAGCGCGCGGGTCGAGTGCCTCGCAGCGGAGAGGGCAACGGGTTCGCTACTCGATTTGCCGACGACCTGCGTCTGTACGCCAGCTTTGGACTGCGCCATCACCGACTCGGGATCGAGTGGGCCCGCATCGAACCGGAGGAGGGACGTCGCGACCCGGCCGCCGTGGCGCACTACCGGCTGATTCTCGAGGCCGCACGGGAGGCGGGGATCTCGGCCTGGGTCTGCCTCCACCACTTCGTGCTGCCGGCCTGGGTCGCTTCCAAAGGCATGGGCTTCCGCGACGAGCGGGCGCGGTCGTACTACTGGCGTCGTCATCTCGAGTTCATCGCGGAGACCTACGGCGACCTGGTGGTCGGATGGAAGCCGATCAACGAGCCCACGGCGTACGCGCTGGAAGCCTTTGCTGGTGGCGACCTTCCGCCCGGCGTGAACGATCCATCGGCGGCCATGGAAGCCATTGAGGGCGTCCATCTCGCCGGCCTGACGGCGTGGACCGTGCTGCGACAGACCGGCAAGCCGGTCGCGACCATCCATAACCTGTCCCCGATCTACCCCGCCGATGACACGCCCGAGGCGGCGGAGGCCGCCCGGCGCGAGGACGAGATCCGCTGGACCGTCTGGATCCGGGCCATCCGCGAGGGTCTGCTCCAGGTGCCCGGGCGGGCGCCCATCGAGGTGCCCGAGTATCGGGATGCCTTCGACCTCATCGGCTTCTCGTATTACCACGCGCTGGCCGTCAATGGGCGCGGCGAGACGCTGCCCTATCCCGCGGACGGCAAGGTGGGACCGATGGGCTACGTTCCATGGAGTCCGGGCCTGGGACTCGTTCTCGATCGCCTCGCGAGCGAGCTTCCAGGCAAGCCGCTCGTCATCTGCGAGCTCGGCATCGGCACCAAAGACGACGCGTGGCGGTCCGCCTACCTCGCCGCCTGCCTCGCAATCGTCGCCGAGCGGCTGGCACGGGGTACCGATATCCACGGCCTCTTCCACTGGACCGGGGTGGACAACTACGAGTGGGCGAAGGGATTCACCGTCCAATTCGGGCTCTTCGACCTCGACCGCCAGCCACGCGGGTCGGCGGCCCTCCTTCGAGACATTGCGGCGACAGGTGTCGTCCCGTCGCGGGCTTGACAGACTGACTTAGTACTCACTAAGCTACGCGACGTGAAGGCGACGCAGACCAGGATCAGCTCCGAGGAACGCCGCAAGGGCGTCATCGCCGCCGCAACCAAGGAGTTTGGTGCCCGCGGCTACGCCGGCACGTCGACCGAGGCCATCGC
>JALYLB010000196.1 GCA_030774475.1 Chloroflexota bacterium
CGGCACTGGTGGCGGCTGCGGGCAGAGGAGCCGGGCTGGCGGTGGCGAGCGGCGCTGAACGGGGCGGGTGCGATCGCCACCGGTTTGGTTGCGATCATCGTGGGTTCTGCGAAATTCCTGCTCGGCGCGTGGATCATCCTCCTCTTGATCCCGCTGCTTATCGCCATGATGTGGGCGATCAGCCGCCACTACCGTGCATTCGACGCGGCGCTGGCGATCGACCCTCGACGCGCGTTCCAGAAGCTGAAGGCGGCCCGACCTCCGCGAGTGCTGGTGCCGATCAGCCGGCTCGACCAGGCGGCCGTCAGCGCACTTGCCTACGCGACGTCGATCTCCAACGACGTCACCGCAATCCATGTCGCGTCCGACAGTGCTTCAGTCGAGGCCATGCAGCGCGCCTGGGACGAGTCGGGGATCGACTTCAAGCTGGTCATCGTCGAGTCTCCGTATCGGGCGTTGATCGCGCCGCTGCTCGCCTACCTGGAGGCGAGCGAGCAGATGGATCCAGGACGGCCAAGTACCGTGATCCTCTCGGAGCTCGTCCCGCGACACTTCTGGGAATCGGTGCTTCACAACCAGTCGGCCCTGCGACTGAAGTTCCGGCTCTTCTTCCGGGCCAATACCGTCGTCATCGACGTGCCATTTCACCTCCGGCGCGGTCGTTCGCGGAGGTCGCCGGAGGAGCGCTAGGCTCTTCCGATGGCCGGACGTTCCGGCGTCCGAGACCGATCGATCGGGGTACTCGACTGGTACGCAGGGGCCATACCCTCGACCAGATGCGCTCCGTACACTGCCTGGCGATGAGCCAGCCCGTACGCGCGGAGCTGCGCGTCCAACCATCAAGCGCGCTCCTGGGATCTGCCACCGTCGTGGCGGAGCTGTTCGACGCCGCCATCGACGCGGTGGTCCTGATGGATCCCTCGGGTCTCATCTCGGCGTGGAACCACCGAGCGCAGGAAACCTTCGGCTGGACGGTCGATGAGGCCATTGGCCGTCGCCTGTCGGACCTCGTCATCCCGCAGGAGCAACGGCTGCGCCACGAGCGCGGGCTCCGGCGGGCCAACCGGGACCACGGCCGGCTGCTCGGCCAGCGCCTGCGCATGACGGCGCTCCATCGCGACGGGCACGAGTTTCCCGTCGAGCTGACGATCATCGCACTGGGAAACGGCCCGCAGCGCTCCTACGCTGGCTTCGTCCGGGACCTGACCCGCGAGGAGGCCGCCGAGGCGGCACGCAGCGAGGCCGAGATCCGCTATCGCTCCCTCATCGAGCGGCTCCCGGGAATCGCCTACGTCAACGAGATCGGGAACGGCACGCGGTTTGTCAGCCCACGGGTGACGACGGTTCTTGGCTATACCCCCGACGAATGGAGCATGGACCTGTGGCGGGACCGGCTCCACAGCCGTGACCGGGGTGGCGTCCTTTCCGCGCTCGCCACCGGCGAGCAGTCTGGCGAGCCGTTCACCCTGACCTATCGGATTCACGCGCGCGACGGACGATGGCTGCGGATCCGGGACGAGGCGATCGTCGTCGACGACGCCGATGGCCGGCGATCCGTCCATGGCGTGATGTTCGACGTGACCCGCGAGCGCACGACCGAGCTCGCCCTGGAGGCCGCCTGGCGTGAGCGGCAGGAGGTCGTGCAGTCCCTCCATCGGCTCCAGGCTGCCGCGACGCCGGAGGAGACCGCGGAGGCGATCTGCGCCGAGGTCGCCCGAATTCGCCACGTCGAGATGGCCTCAATCCTCGTCTTCGAGGCGGACGGCTCGGTCGTCCCGATCGCGGGGCACCTTCCTCCGGGCGGCCCGGTCGCGGTCGGGCATCCGCTGCCGGCCGCGCGCGCCGCCTATTTGCGCGAGAGCGCGACCGGCCCGTGGATCGATGAGTGGACCCCGGGACCGGGAGACGACGACTACACCCGCCGCTGGCTGGAGAAGGGCCTCTCGTGCTCGGCTTACGTCCCGTTCGGCGCTGGCGGGAAGGTCTTCGGCCTGCTGTCCGCGGGAACAACGGCGAAGGTGGGCGTCGATGCGGTAACCCGATGGCTGCCCCCGCTCGCCGAGTACGCCGCTGTGGCCGGCGCGCTGCTCCTCCCCGCGCTCATCGGGCGGCGAGCGACGGCGGACGCAGCCAGTCCCATCCGACACGCGATCGACGCGCACGCCTTTACGCCGCACTTCCAGGCGATCGTCGAGCTCGAGTCGCGGACCCCGGTCGGCTACGAGGCGCTGACTCGTTTCGCGGATGGTGTCCCTCCAGAGCGCCGATTCGCGGATGCCGATGCCGTCGGGCTGGGCGCTGAGCTCGAGCTCAGCTGCCTGCGCGCCTCTGTCGAGGCCGGCAAACGCCTGCCTATCGGTCGCTGGCTGAGCCTCAACGTATCGCCGACCCTGCTCCCCAAGCTCGCGGATCCCGCCCTGCTGGCCGATGCGGGGCGCCCGCTGGTCCTCGAGCTCACCGAGCGGATCGAGGTCAGCGACTACGATGTGGTCCGCGACGATCTGGCGCGTATCCCGGAGCCGGTGAGCGTGGCCGTCGATGACGCGGGAGCGGGCTTCGCCTCCCTGCGGCACATCATCGAGCTCCACCCGCGATACGTGAAGATCGACCTCCGTCTCGTGCGCGGAGTCGACGCGGATCCGGTGCGGCAGGCGATGATCGCCGGCATGGTCTACTTCTCCCGGCAGGCGGACTGCGTGCTCATCGCCGAGGGGATCGAGACCGAGGCGGAGCGCCGGATGCTGCGGCAGCTTGGCGTCACCTTCGGTCAGGGCTACCTGTTCGGCATGCCGGCAATGGTGGAGCAGCTCACCGACTTCCCCGGCTGAGTCCCGGCGCCCGGCGCGGTCGTCCCGCGTAGGCTTCCACACGTGCAGGTCCTGCTCCTCACCAACGAGTACCCGCCCCACGTCTATGGGGGAGCCGGGGTCCACGTCGAGTACCTGACCCGGGAGCTGCGACACCTCATCGGCGTCGACGTGCGGAGCTTCGCCGGCACCCCTACCGACGAGCCCGGCCTGAAGGTCGAGGCGTTTCCATCGGCGCATGACACCGCCCGTGCGCCGGAGCCGCTGCGCGGGTTGTGGGCGACGCTGAGTCGCGACATCGGCTTCGTCGTCGAGCCAGTCACAGCGGACCTCGTCCACTGCCACACTTGGTACACGCACCTGGGCGGGATCCTGGCCAAGCTGGCGTACGGCATCCCGCTGGTGATCACCGTGCACTCGCTCGAGCCGCTGCGGCCCTGGAAGCGGGAGCAGCTGGGCGGCGGGTATGACGTCTCGACCTGGATCGAGCGCACCGCGCTGGAGATAGCAGATGCCGTGGTCGCGGTGAGCTCGGACACCCGCGCGGACGTCCTGCGACTCTTCGACGTCGCTGCCGAGCGCGTCCACGTCATCCACAACGGCATCGATGCGGACGAGTACGCTCCGACGTCCGAAACCGGCGCCCTCGAGGCGCGCGGCATCGACCCGGCTCGGCCGAACGTGCTGTTCGTCGGCCGCATCACGCGCCAGAAAGGGATCATCCACCTGGTGCGCGCCATTCGGCACCTCGATCCCGGCATCGGTGTGGTACTGGCCGCAGGCCAGCCGGACACCCCCGAGATCGCGGCCGAGATGGAGGCGGGGGTGGCGGCTGCCAGGGCGGAGCACGGGAATGTCATCTGGATCCCGGAGATGGTCGACCTGCGCACCAAGGTCCAGCTCTACAGCCACGCGGCGGTCTTCTGCTGCCCATCGGTCTACGAGCCGTTCGGGATCATCAACCTGGAGGCTATGGCCTGTGGCTGCCCGGTGGTGGCGAGCGACGTGGGCGGCATCCCGGAGGTCGTGGTCGACGGCGAGGATGGGCTCCTCGTGCCCCTCGAGCTGCGAACGGATGAGCCGATGGCGCCCGTCGACGCGGCCGCCTACGAGCTTGCGCTCGC
>JALYLB010000197.1 GCA_030774475.1 Chloroflexota bacterium
CGCCAAGCTGCGCCACGAGGCTGCGGTCATCGGCCTCCGCACCCACGTGGCGCTCGTCGAGGCCGGCCAGGAATTCCATGGCCAGCTCCGAGGCTCGTCGCAGGGTCCGTTCCCGCGGATCCGCCACCCTAGAGCTCGCCGTCGTTGGTGGCGACCGGGACTGGCGCGTCACGCAGTGGCTCCCCGACGAGCTGGGCGAGGCGCTCGGCAACAGCCCACCAGTCGAATGACTCAGTCACGGACGAGGCATTCACGATGAGGAGCCGGTCAGCAGGGATGTAGATCGGGATGATGCGGTCCAGGATCGTCTCGATCTCGTTGCGGAAGGCATCGTTGATGGAGCGCACGCCGTCGGCCTGAAGCGCAACGTCGGGGAGGAGCCGCACGAACAGGTCGTAGGTGGTCGCCCAGCCGCGGATGAGCGGCTCGACCCCGAACGGATCGGCGCCATCGGTCACCCGCAGGAGATAGGCAAAGTTGTCCACCACGGACCGATCGGCGACGAGCACCTCGGCGCGATGCCGCAGCTCCAGCTCCTGCTGGATCTGGGCCATCAGGACCCAGAGCTGAGCCTCGGGCGTGGCCCCTTCGTTGAGGCCGAGCGGGTTGAAGCGGACCACCTCGCGGCCGACCTCGACACTCCTGCCAGCCCGTCCGATCGTGCTGGCGAACGCGTGGACGGCGTTCGTCTTGCGCACCGAGTGCGACCCGATGAACGCGATCTTGGCAGGGGTCTGCCAGGTCCGATGCATTGGTGCGGATCCTAGGTGGACCCGGGTCTGATTGCCAGCCCGGAGTAGCCTTGGCTGGGCGAGCACCTGGAGATGGACGTGACCGAGCCAACCGAACCGACCCAGTCGCTGACCACGCCGGACGCAACCTCTGCAGCTGACCCGGCACCCGCCGCGACGCCGACTCCTGCGCAGGTCACGCGCAGCGGACCCTCCGGTGCCCTCGTGGCCGCGGCCGTAATCCAGCTGGTCATCGCAACGCTGGTCGGCCTGTTCGGATTGCTGTTCGTCTTCCTGGGCGCCGCCATCGGCCAGATGCAGGACCTCTTCAGCCAATCGGGGCTCTCTGCGGAACAGACGCGCGTGCTCGTCAGCGTCGGGGGCGTCGTGCTGCTGGTCTTCGGCGGCATTGCGCTGGCCGTCGGGCTGGCGCACCTGCTGTCGGGCATCGGGATCCTCAAGCGCTGGGGGTGGGCACGCATCCTGGGGATCGTGATGAGCGTGCTGGGGGTCCTCCTGTGGCTGCTCATCCTGGTCAGCAACCTACTGGCCGCCTCGCAGCGCATCCCGGCCAGCTACCTGTCGAACTCGGGCCTCACCGTCGAGGAGTACCGCCGCGTGGTGGGAGCCAGCTCAATCGCCGGCGTCGTCATTGCCGGCATCACCCTCGCGGCGTACACCTTCGTGCTGGTGGTGCTCATCCGACGAGGGAACGAGTTCAGCTGAGCCGGACTCGGGCAGGTGTACTGTATCGGCCTTCCGAGTTGACCGACACAGGAGGAACCGATGGCGCGAACCATCCGCGCAGCGCTGTTGCAGGCCGACTGGACTGGCGACAAGGAGTCGATGATCGAGAAGCACGAGAAGTTCGCCCGCGAGGCTGCCAAGCAGGGCGCCCGGGTGATGTGCTTCCAGGAGCTCTTCTACGGCCCGTATTTCTGCCAGGTGCAGGACCCGCAGTACTTCGCCTACACCGAGCACATCCCTGACGGACCCACCACCAAGCGCATGCAGGAGCTGGCGCGCGAAACGGGCATGGTGCTGATCGTCCCGATGTACGAGGAGGACGAGGAGACCACCGGGATCTACTACAACACCGCCGCGGTGATCGATGCCGATGGCAGCTACCTGGGCAAGTACCGCAAGACGCACATCCCCCACGTCAAGGGCTTCTGGGAGAAGTTCTACTTCCGCCCCGGCAACCTGGGCTATCCGGTCTTCGACACCGCGGTCGGCAAGGTGGGGGTGTACATCTGCTACGACCGCCACTTCCCCGAGGGGGCGCGGGCGCTGGGCCTGAACGGGGCCGAGATCGTGTTCATCCCATCGGCCACGTCGCGGGGCCTGTCCGAGTACCTGTGGCGCGTCGAGCAGGTGAGCCACGCCCTCGCCAACAGCTACTTCGTGGGAACGATCAACCGGGTCGGGATCGAGCCCCTGGGCGACGACGACTTCTACGGACAGTCCTACTTCTGCGATCCGCGAGGGCAGTTCGTGGGCGATGTGGGCGACGCGCACGAGGAAGAGCTGCTGGTCCGCGACCTCGACCTCGACAAGATCGACGAGGTTCGCCAGACCTGGCAGTTCTTCCGCGATCGGCGCCCCGACGCCTACGGCGACCTCGTCCGGCCATAAGCCCGCAGCGACGATCCCCGAGCGCGCCTCGTCATCGACCACAACCCTGGTGCCAGGAATGCTTGCGTTATGACCATCGAGCTGTCGGGATTCGCGCCATCCGCTGCCCCCGATGGACGGGGCGCAACGAATTCTGGCCATCTGACCATCGAAACGGCCCTTGGCACGGTCAGCCGGCGCGCCGATGGTCGTAACGCCAGAATGGCTGGCGCGCGCCGCGAGCCTACCGCCGCCACGTGGCGCGGTCAGCGGTAGGCACCAGCGAAGTGGATTTCGGGTTCACCCTCAAGCCGGAGCACGACCTGGGTCGGACGGTGGACCTCGCGCGCCGCGCCGAGGCTGCCGGTTTCACCTACGGCTGGCTCTTTGACAGCCACGTCCTGTGGCGCGAACCGTATGTCCCGCTGACCCTCATGGCCCAGGCCACCAGCGCGATGCGCATGGGGACCTGCGTGACCAACCCGGCGACGCGCGAGCCATCGGTCACCGCCTCGACCCTCGCCGTCCTCGACGAGCTGAGCGGTGGACGGATGGACCTCGGCATCGGCCGCGGTGACAGCGCACGACGGGTGCTCGGCAAGCCCCCCACCAGCATGGCCACGCTCGAGGAGGCGATCGTCGTGATCCGCGACCTCGTGGAAGGGCGGAGCGTGACCTACGAGGGCACCGAGCTGTCGCTGCCGTGGACCGGTCGCTGGCGCCTTCCCGTCTGGGTCGCCGGCTACGGACCGATGGCGCTGGCAATGACGGGTCGTGTCGCCGATGGCGTCATCCTCCAGCTCGCCGACCCCGACCTCATCGGCTGGTTCGTCGCCCAGGTGCGCGATGCCGAGACGGCCGCCGGTCGGCCCCGCGGGTCGGTGAGAGTGCAGGCAGCGGCACCGGCGCACGTAGGTCCGCGCGACGTCGGCCGCGAGCGGACCAGGTGGTTCCCAGCGCTGGTCAGCAACCACGTGGTCGACCTCGTCAACCGCTACCCGCGCGAGGAGCTCCCAGCGTCGCTGACCGGGTACGTCCAGGATCGCACGAGGTACGACTACCACCACCACGCCGAGGTCGGCTCATCGAACGCCGCGTTCGTCGGCGACGACGTTACGGATCGCTTCTGCGTCCTTGGCGAGGCAGCCGAACACCTCGCGAAGATTGCCGAGCTGGCCGACGCCGGGGTCGACCAGTTCAACGTCTACCTCATGAACGGCGACGAGGAGGACCAGCTGGACCAATACGGCCGCGACATCATTCCCCGAATCGCTCAGCCCGTGAGCTCGAGGACGGACCCATGACCAGGACACGCCTGAGCCTCTTCTACCTGGCGACCTACCTGACGGTGGCGGGCCTCGCTCTTCTTATCGTCCCCGGCTTCGCGCTCAAGCTTCTGTTCTCGAACGGGGAGTACGGGGACGTCTTCCCCCGCCTCGCGGGGATGCTCCTGCTCGGGCTTGCAGCGCTCGTGACACAGATCATTCGCCATCGGCTCGAGGTCCTGTATCCCACGACCCTCGTCGTCCGGATCTTCTTCCTTGCGGTGCTCGCGTACCTCTACGTGCTCAGCTCGGATCCGTTCTTCGTCGTGATCCTGGGAATCGTCGCGCTCGGCGTGCTGCTGACGGGCTACACGTATCTGGCAGAGCGGGCGAGCTCGCCGGCGAGTTGAGCGTTCCCGCCGATCCCGTCGCGTCGGGTGAGTCCGACCGGGTCAACCTGCGGATCGAGCCGCGCGGGCCATTCAGCCTGGCCGCCGCCCGTGACTTCCTGGGCGGCTTCACACCGGGACGAGGCACCTTTGGCACGACCGATGACGAGCTGCTCATGGCCTTCCCCGTAGATGGCTGGCAGGGCTCGACCGCCGTCGCGCTCCGTCAGGGGTCAGACGGCGCGCTCGAAGGCGTCGTGCAGGGTGGTGCCGATCTCGACGCGGTAACCCGCCAGGTGGCGCGCGTCTTCTCGGTCGACCACGACGGCAGCGCGTACCCCGCGGTCGGGGAGCGGGATCCGGTCATCGGCGCACTCCAGGAGCGATTCGCGTACCTGCGACCGGTCTGCTTCTATTCGCCGTACGAGGCTGCCGTGGCGGCGGTGATCGGGCAGCGGATCAGCCAGCGCGAGGCGGCTGCCATGCGCTCCGGCATTGCCCGCGAGCACGGCGAGCGTTTCGTCATCGGCGGCGCGGAGCTCGCGGCATTCCCGCTGCCGTCTCGGCTCGTCGAGCTGCAGAGCTACCCAGGGCTGCCCGCAGAGAAGGTCGAGCGGCTGCGCGCGGTTGCCCGCGCGGCGGTCAGCGGGACCCTGGACGCGGAGCACCTTCGGTCAATGCCAGTGGCCGGCGCGCTTGGCGAGCTGCGCGAGATCCGGGGCATCGGCGAGTGGTCGGCGCAGCACGTCCTGCTGCGTGGGGCCGGGCTCGCCGACGAGCTGCCGCTCGCGGATCCGCTCAGCCGGGAGGCGGTTCGCCGTGCCTATCGGCTCGACCAGCCTCCCGACGACGCGCGCTTCGCAGCCATCGCGGAAGCTTGGCGGCCGTATCGGATGTGGGTGAACGTCCTGCTCCGTGTCTGGCTCGGCCGCGAGGGAGGACCCAGGCTCGCCCGGCCCGGCCGCGGCACGGCCCGCCGGCACTGATCGGTCAGGTGGGCGCGTGCTGGGCTTCCGTGCGCCCGTTCGCCGCGTTGGCGATCCACATGACCGCCACGCACAGGACCAGCATCCCGACCAAGATCGCGACGCAGTAGGCCGCTACCGTCCCATAGCCGCCATTAGCCGGGTCCAGGAACGGGTAGGGGTATTTGCCCACAATCGGTCCCTTCACCAAGGTGTACACGAGCCAGGTCAGCGGGTAGGCAGCCACGCCAGGCTGTCCTGGAACGTGAGCCGCACGCCTGGCGGGTCGAGCAGCCAGTCGGCGACCACCACAATCGGCAGGGCCGAGTGGACGACGTCATTGACCCACGGGATCGCGGTGTCGACATTGGTGTTCGCCAAGAGGACGTTGAAGACGACGCCGGTGACCGTCATGTAGACAACCGCTCCGCCACGCACCAGTTCCATGGTCCGCGAGCGTGGCTGGTTGCCGCGAGCGGCAAGCGTGAGGAACACCACGATCGCCAGCAGGTTGCTCTCGATGGTGAAGTAGCTGAAGAAGTGGAGCGGATCGAGGACCCCGCGCGAGAGCAGGTCGCCGAGCTGGGCGGCGACCGCCGCCAGGCCGAGCAGCCCAAACACGAGCCGATAGGCAGCGATACCGGTGGCTCGGGACATGCGGCAGGCACCATAGCCCGCCGGTCGCGCCGTCGTCTACGTGGTGGCAACGGCGCCCCGGCCGCACCTGCACGAAAAGCGGCGCGTAACCGTTTCCGAGATCGCCCCCGCTCGACCGCCGTGGTGCGTTATCGGTTGAGCCGATGAGTGAGCGCGCGAACCTCGGATCGAGGCCCGTGGAGGCCCAGTTCTGCGGCAGTTCATCGGCTCACACGATGAGTTGGAACCCCAGGGGTGGCGCACAGACGCCCTACGCGTTCACTCATCGGCTCAGCCGATAAGACGGGAGCGTTGACCTCGTCTGCGCGGCGAATCATCGGCTCAGCCGATGAAGCGACAGTTCCGAGGTCGTCCGACCTCGGCACGCCCGTGCCGATTGGGGAGCGGTACCATCGGCCTCCGCAGCCGCCACTCCCTCTCGCGCCGACCAGCCACTCGGAGGACCGCCATGCGCACGCTCATCAAGCACGGCACCATCGTCAACGCGGAGGCGACGACGCCCGCCGACATCCTGGTCGATGGCGAGCGCATCGCGCTCATCGGTCAGGAGATCGACCTGCCCGCGGACCGCATCATCGACGCGTCCGACAAGTGGGTCGTCCCTGGCGCGATCGACGTGCACACCCACATGGAGCTTCCCTTCGGTGGGACGTTCGCCAAGGACACCTTTGAGACCGGGACCAGGGCGGCGGCGTTCGGCGGGACGACCACGATCGTCGACTTCGCAGTGCAGCCGCGCGGCGGGTCGCTGCGCCAGGGGCTGGACGCCTGGCACGAAAAGGCGGATGGCAAGGCCTGCATCGACTACGGCTTCCACCTGATCATCAGCGACGTCCGCGACGACGTGCTGTCGGAGATGGACCAGCTCGTCGACGAAGGGATCACGACCTTCAAGCTGTTCACCGCCTACCCCGGCGTCTTCTTCAGCGACGACGGGGCGATCTTCCGGGCGATGCAGCAGACGGCGCGCAACGGCGGGCTGATCATGATGCACGCCGAGAACGGGATGGCGATCGACGTCGTCGCCGGCCAGACCTTCCTGGCCGGCAAGACCGACCCGTACTACCACGGCACCTCCCGCTCCCCGGTGTTCGAGGGCGAGGCCACGAACCGGGTGATTCGCCTGGCGGAGGTGGCGGGCGCCCCGGTCTACATCGTCCACCTCTCGGCTCGCGAGGCCTTGAACGAGGTAAGGCGGGCGCGGGACGAGGGTCTGCCGGCTTTCGCCGAGACCTGCCCCCAGTACCTGCTCCTCTCGCTCGACGACATGGGCAACGGCTTCGAGGGCTCGAAGTTCGTCTGTTCGCCGCCGCTGCGCCCCGCCGATCACCAGGACGCCCTCTGGCAGGGCCTGATCCACGACGACCTGCAGGTCGTCTCGACCGATCATTGCCCGTTCGACTTCCACGGCCAGAAGGACCTGGGGATAGGCGACTTCCGCAAGATCCCCAACGGCCTGCCCGGCGTCGAGAACCGCGTTGACCTGCTTCATGACGGCGGCGTGGTGACCGGGCGGCTGACGCCAAACCGATGGGTCGAGCTCATCAGCACGGCGCCGGCGCGCCTGTTCGGCATGCCGCAGAAGGGGGTGGTGGCAGTGGGAGCCGATGCCGACCTCGTGATCTACAACCCCAAGCGAACCCACACCATCTCGGCGAGCACGCATCACATGGCGGTCGACTACTCCTGCTACGAGGGGCGCTCTGTCACCGGCGGGGCTGACGTGGTCTTCAGTCGCGGCAAGATCCTGGTCGATGGCGAAGAATGGCTCGGCCAGCCCGGGGACGGTCGGTTCATCAAGCGCCAGCGGAGCGCCGCGCTCCAGTAGCGCGTCGAGCTCATTCGCCTGTTCCCGTTCGCCGATGCCCGCGGTATCCTGCGCGGGCTGCCCGCGCCCGTCGGGCCACGACCGCACCCCTCACACGAAAGAGGCGCCCCCACCATGACCCGCGTCCGCGCCGCCGCCCTCATCGCCTTTTTCAGCCTCATCCTGGCCGCCTGTTCGAGCACATCGGGCAGTGGCAGTCCAACGCCTAGCCCCACCCCAACGCCCAGCCCAACCCCGACCGCAGCCGCGTCGGTCGTGGCCCTGCCGTCGATCACGCTGCCGAGCAACGCCAAGGAGCTCGAGGCCTTGCTCCCCAGCACGCTCGGCGGCAAGACGCTCACCAAGTTTTCCATGAAGGGGAGCGACTTCGTCAACCAGACGACCTCGAATCCCGAGCTGGTCGCATGGCTCAACAGCGTCGGCAAGTCGCTCAACGACGTCTCCGCTGCGTACGCCTTCGACATGACCGGCGGGAGCTCGGGGATCTTCGCCTTCAGGGTCGCAGGCGTGGATCACACGACCCTGCTCAGCACCCTTCAGACGGCGATGGCGTCGCAGATGCCCACCTGGACCACCATGACCGTCGGTGGGAAAAGCGTCCAGACCGGGACGGATAGCGGCAACACGGAGTACATCTACGCGACCCAGGACCTCGTCTTCATCGTCTTCACCAACGATCCGGCGGCCGCCGCGGAGGCACTCTCGCATCTGCCGTAGCGGAGAGTCCAACAATCCCCGCATGACTCGCATCCGATCTGCGGGCACAGCGGGCCTCCTCCTCCTTGCGCTGGCCGCCTGCGCGCAGACGGCCACCATCACGCCTTCGCCGAACGCGCCGGCCGTGCCCGGCGCCTCAGGCAGCCCGAGCTCGTCTGCGGCCGCATCGGCCTCGCGCGCCCCGTCCGCGCTACCGGCGCTCGAGGCGCTCATCCCGGACAAGGTCGCCGGCATGACGCTCGAGAAGACCAGCATGCGGGGCAGCGACTTCCTGAGCAGCTCCAACGCGGATCCCGCGTCGGTGGCATTCCTGCAGTCGCTCGGCGTGGCCCCGGCAGACATCGGCGTCGCGTTCGGGTTCGGGTTCGACCCGAGCACCAACGGAGGGTTTGCCATGTTCGTCTTCCAGGCGACGGGCGCGGACGAGGCTCGGCTCATCAAGGTGTTCACCGACTCGAGCAATCAGCACCGCTCCGTGCCCCTCGATTGGCAGGGCGCGACCCTGGGTGGCAAGCATGTCCAGGTGGCCGCGGACCCGGAGGAGCAGAACGTCAAGCTCTACCTCTACGCACACGGCGACGTCCTGTTCCTGCTCAGCGCAACGAGCGAGAGCGTGGTTCCTGACGCGTTGGGCAAGCTTCCGTAGGACCGATGGCGGAGCCGCCGTCCGGCGGCCGGCACATCGCGGGCTAGAATCGGGCTCCCGTGAGCCCCCCGTCGGATGACCGTGTCGCGATCTTCCTCAACGAGGATGCGGCAAGCGCCCGCTCCCCCCGGGTTCGCGAGACGGTGGAGCTGGCGCGGCGGGTCCTGCATGCCGACCTGCACGTCGTCGCCACCCGCGATCAGGAGACGCTGCGCGGCTGGCTCGAGGAGCGGATGGGGCCGTACCGGACCGCGATCATAGCCGGCGGCGACGGCTCCCTGGGGATCGCGTTCAACGTCGCCGCTCCGCGGGACGTGACGCTGGGATACATCCCGGCCGGCTTCGGCAACGCCACGGCCCACCTCCTTGGCCTTCCCCGCCAGCCGGAGGCGCTGGTCACCGTGCTCGCCAGCGGCGAACGGCGCCCCACCGACCTGGTCGCGGTCGATGGCCGGCTTGCCCTCTTTGCCGGTGCCGGCTGGGACGCGGCGGTTGCCGGCCGCTACGCGGCGGGCGGCGCGAAGCGGCTCCGGGGCTGGGCGGCGGCGGTGGTCGGCTCCGGCGGGGAGCTCGTCCGGCGTCACCGCGCGAGGGTGGAGGCCGATGGCCGGCTCGTCCACGACGGCCCCTTCGAGCTGCTGGTGGCGGGGACGACCCCGTTCTACGGGAGGGGCATGATCGTGAATCCCGGAGCGCGCGCCGATGGCGGGCGATTGATGCTGCGTGCCTATCCCGGACCGGCGCCGCTCCTCGCCCTCGAGGCGGCTCGATGGTTCCTGCATGCGACGCCGGCCGCGCGGGGCATTCCGGCCGAACGCGTGACGATCAGCGCCACCGACGGCCGCCCGATCCCGCTCCAGGCGGACGGCGACCTGCTCGGCATCCGGAATGAATGGGAGGTCTTGATCGCCCCGGCGGCGGTCAGGCTGATCGGGCGTTTGCCGCGGGGATAAGAGAGCGGCGC
>JALYLB010000198.1 GCA_030774475.1 Chloroflexota bacterium
CAAATGGAATCGAAGGGCCTGCGTGCTACCATCGGCCATCCATGGACCTCGCACGCCTGCGTGCGGCCCCTGCCGCCGTTGTGCAGCGCCTTGCGCGCTCCTCGGAGGCCGGGCCCGGAACGCACAGCATCGAAGACGTCGTAGCCGAGGCGCGCCTTCACCGGCCGAGCCTCAACGTCGGCCTGATCGAACGCGCGCACGAGCTCGCCGCCACCGCCCACGAGGGTCAGAAGCGCGCCTCGGGCGAGCCGTACATCACCCACCCGCTGGAGGTCGCCTTCTACCTGGCTGAGCTCCAGATGGACGCCGAGACGCTCGCTGCCGCGCTGCTCCACGACGCCCCCGAGGACACCGACGTCTCATTGGCCGACATCGAGAAGCGGTTCGGCCGGGAGGTGACCCGCCTGGTCGATGGCGTTACCAAGCTCAGCAAGTTCGGCTCGGCACGAACCATGGAGGAGCAGCAGGCGGAGAACATCCGGAAGATGTTCATGGCCATGGCCGAGGACGTCCGGGTCGTGGTCATCAAGCTCGCGGATCGGCTCCACAACATGCGCACCCTCCAGTACCTGAGCCCGGACAAGCAGGTCCGCATCGCGCGCCAGTCGATGGAGATCTATGCGCCCCTCGCCCATCGGCTCGGGATGTGGCAGATCAAGTGGGAGCTCGAGGATCTCGCCTTCAAGTACCTCCAGCCGGACACGTACCGCAAGCTTGCGGACATGCTCGCGGACCAGCGACGGGTCCGCGAGTCGTTCATCAACAAGAGCATCGGCATCCTGCGCAAGGAGCTCGCGAAGGTCGGGATCGAGGCGGAGATCTCGGGCCGTCCCAAGCACTTGTTCAGCATCTACAAGAAGATGGAGCGCAAGGGAGCCGAGTTCGACGAGATCTACGACATCCACGCGGTGCGGCTGCTCGTCCGCGACGTCAAAGACTGCTACGCGGCGCTTGGCGTGGTCCACTCGCTATGGCGGCCGATTCCGGGCCAGTTCGACGACTACATCGCGGTGCCCAAGGCAAACATGTACCAGAGCCTGCACACCGCAGTGATCGGCCCCGATGCAAAGCCGCTCGAGGTCCAGATCCGAACCAGCCAGATGCATGAGGTGGCGGAGGCCGGGATCGCCGCGCACTGGCGCTACAAGGAGGGCTCGCGCGGCGACCGGCGGTACGACGAGAAGCTGGCCTGGGTGCGGCAGCTGATCGAGTGGCAGCGCGAGGTCTCCGACGCGACGGAGTTCGTGGAGGGTCTCAAGCTCGACCTGTTCCAGGACCAGGTCTTCGTATTCACCCCCAAGGGCGACGTCAAGGACCTGCCCGCCGGCGCAGGTCCGCTCGACTTTGCCTACCGGATCCATACCGATGTCGGGCATCGAACGATCGGCGCCAAGGTCAACAACCGGCTCGTGCCGCTCGACTACCGCCTGCGGAACGGCGACATCGTCGAGATCATCACCACCAAGGCCGCACACGGCCCGTCTCGCGACTGGCTCGGTCTCGTGCGGACGAACCAGGCCCGGGAGAAGATCCGCCAGTGGTTCAAGCGCCAGGAGCGTGACGAGAACGTCTCGCAGGGCAAGGAGCTGCTCGACCGCGAGCTGCGGCGGATCGCTCACGAGACCCTGGCGTCAGCGGACGGCGACAAGGTGATGGAGATCGCGACGGGCCTCCACTACCGCGAGCTCGACGACTTCTATGCCGCCATCGGCTACGGCGCCGTGTCGCCCTCGTCGGTAGTGAGCAAGCTGGAGGTCCACGACGACGTTGCCATCACCCTGCCGGAGGTCGCTCCACCGGCCGCCCCATCGACGACCGGCGTGCGGGTCAAGGGGGTGGGCGATCTCCTGGTCCGCTTCGCGAAGTGCTGTTCGCCCATTCCCGGCGACCCGATCGTGGGGTACGTGACCCGCGGCAAGGGCGTCACCATCCATCGGGCCACGTGTCCCTCCGTCCTGTCGGAACGGGACATCGAACGGCTCATCGACGTCGAGTGGGAGTCCGCCGGGCTCCAGACCTATCCGATCACCGTGCGGATCGAGGCGATCGACCGGCCCGGCCTGCTCAATGAGATCACGAACGTGGTCGCCGAATTCAAGGTGAACATCGTTGCCGCCAGCGTCGGCGTCCATCCGGATGGGATGGCCTCGATCACGGCCACCCTCAAGGTCACCAGCCTGCAGCAGCTCTCGCGGGTCCTGACCCGCATCGAGCGCCTCCACGACGTGACGAGCGTGACCCGCGCCGTCAGCTAGGCTCCGCCGCCTCCTGAGCCGATGGCGCCCCCGGCGTCCACGGCGACCGCCAGTACATCACCACCCAGCCGAGGGCGTAGCCCATCAGCGCGATCCCCATGGTCCACACCGCGAATGGGGTGAGGAGCGGCTTCTCGATTGCATCGGGCAGCCCGAAGGGGGTGACGATCACCAGCGCGTAGAGCATCGCTGCCGCATAGGCGAGGCTCAGGCCGAGGTACGCCACCAGCTTGGGCAGGCCGGTAACCGCCAGCGGCGCGAGCACCGCCATGGCGGGGAACAGATAGCGCTCGTGCACGCGGGTCGGCAGGAAGTAGAAGGCGAAGATGACGAACGCCCCGCTCGCCAGGAGAGTGGTCAGGTCCGATCGGCGAATGAGCGGGAGGACCGCCAGCGCGAGGCCGGCGACGAGCAGCACTCCCCCCACGGGCCCAAAGCCAGCCTCGGATGTTTCGAAGCCCATGAGCAGTCCCCAAGGGTTCATGGCGTAGAGCGAGGCGTCGGGCAGGTGGTTGGTGACGCTGGCCAGCATAGAGGCGTAGCGGAATGGGTCGAGGCGCAGGGGCAGCGCAATGAATACGGTGACCGCCAACGCAGTCACCAGGACGCGGAGCGGAGCCTGCCAGTGTCGCTCCCTGAGGGCGTCCATCGTGGCCACGACCAGCACCGGCAGCAGGACGAGCCCGAACTGGGGCTTGAGCAGCCCCGCGACCGCGCCGAGGGCGCCGGCGAGGGCGAATCGGCGACTCGCGGTCGAGGCGAGCGCCAGGATGAACGCCAGCGTGCCGGCCGAATCGTACTGTCCCCAGACCGGGCCGGCGAGCAGCACGGCGGGATTCAGCAGGTAGAGTGCGGCGGCCGCAAACGCCGCCCCGCGCGACGCGAAGCGGAAGGTGATCGCGGCGATGGCGATCCCCAGGGCCAGGTCGAACGGAATCGAGAGCCCCTTGACGACGAGCTCGAGCGGCGCTCCCTGGAAGGCGATCCCGAGAGGCCAAAGGACGTAGAGGATCGCCGGGTAGACGTTGGTCGCGTTGTCGTAGAACGTCGCGGGCCCGGTCGTCGCGATGCGTTCGGCCCAGCTGGCCGTGAGGCCCACATCTCCCCCGTGGCCAGGGAGGAGGACCAGTGGCAGGCGGATGAGGAGGGCGACGAGGAAGAGCGCCGCGAACCAGGCGCCGGGAAGAACCCAGGAACCTGCCGCCGATCGTGCCCCTCCCATGCCGGGAGTATCCACGACCCTGTACGGTCAACGCGCGCGATTCGGGCACAGCGCCCGATTCGGGCACCGGGTGCATCGGTACACTGCCCGCCATGGCCAGCCGCATCGCCGCGCCCAGGGGAACTCGAGATCTCCTGCCGCAAGAGGCGGCCGCCTGGGACCACGTCGAGGGCGTTGCTCGCGACCTGGCCGCTCGGTACGCGTTCGACAGGATCGACACCCCCCTCTTCGAGAGCGTGAGCCTGTTCGCTCGCGGCCTGGGCGAGTCGTCGGACGCCGTCGAGAAGGAGATGTTCCGGGTCTCGGGAGCGGCGGGAAGCGACGAGGCGCGCTCGGAATGGGCGCTCCGTCCGGAGCCGACCGCCGGGATCGTACGTGCCTATCTGGAGCACGGTCTGCACGTGCGCCCCGGCCCACTCCGGCTCTGGCTGCTCGGCCCCATGTTTCGCTACGACCGCCCACAGGCAGGGCGCTATCGAGCGTTCACCCAGTGGGACGTGGAGGTGATCGGCGATGCCGGGCCAATGGTTGACGCCGAGCTGCTGCAGCTCGCCCTCCACTTCTACGCCGATGTCGGCGTGCGCGACGTCGTCGCTCACCTCAATTCGATCGGCGATGCCGTCTGCCGGCCCGCCTATCGCGAGGCGCTCATCGCCTATTTCAGCGAGCACGAGTCACGGCTGTCCGCGGACTCGCGGCGACGGTTGCGGGTAAATCCGCTCCGGGTGCTCGACGACAAGGAGCTCGATCCCGAGCTGGCTGCGGGAGCGCCCACGTCGCTCGACCACCTGTGCGAGCCCTGCCGCGCCCACTTTGCGGCGGTTCGCGAACTCGCCGACGCCCTCGAGCTGCGGTACGTGATCGATCACCGGCTGGTCCGCGGCCTCGACTACTACACGCGCACCACTTTCGAGTTGTTCGTCGCGGGAAGGGAGGGTCAGCAGCAAGCCCTCGGTGGCGGCGGCCGGTACGACGGTCTTGTCGAACAGCTTGGCGGTCGGCCGACGCCGGGCATCGGCTTTGGGATCGGCCTCGACCGAACCGTGATCGCCGCCGCCGAGCAGGGCGTCTCGCCTCCGCCGGGTTTGCCGCTGGTCGCCATCGTCTCCGCGGAGCCGGCAGGCCCGCTTGATCGCCTGAGGGCCGCCACCGCCCTGCGCGCCGCTGGACTACGTGTCCGGCCGGACGGCAGCGATCGGAAGCTCGGACGCCAGCTTGAGAGCGCCGCCAAGAACGGGGCACGCTGGGCGGTCATCCTGGGTGCGACGGCGGGAGAGCGGATAGCGCTCAGGGATCTCGATTCAGGTGAGCAGAAGGAGCTCATGCTCGACGAGGTGGCGGGCGCCGTCGGATCGTGATGGGGTCGCCCAAACGAACCGTTCGGCTACGATGCACGCTCCCATGCCGACGGGCCAGTCGTTCCGCACGCACACCTGTGGCGAGCTCCGCGAGGAACACGTCGGCGAGCGCGTGACCCTCGCCGGGTGGGTCCATCGCCGACGCGACCACGGCCATCTCACGTTCTTCGACCTGAGAGACCGGTATGGGATCACCCAGGTTGTCACCAACGCGGATGAGTCACCCGCCGCACATCTCGCCGGAGCCGAGGCACGCAACGAGTGGGTCGTCCAGGCAACCGGGATCGTCCGCCATCGGCCTGAAGGCACGACCAACCCCGAGCTTGGGACCGGCGTCATCGAGCTGGCCGCCGACGAGCTGTCGGTGCTGAATGCCTCGAAGGTGCCGCCGTTCTACATCAACGAGGAGCAGGCCGGTCTCGACGAGACAGTCCGCCTGACCCACCGCTACCTCGACCTCCGCCGGCCGCCCATGCGGGAGCGGATCCTGCTGCGGGCGCGTCTCGCAAGCGCCGTCCGCCAGGCGCTCGAGGGTGACGGCTTCGTCGAGGTCGAGACGCCGATGCTCATCCGCAGCACACCCGAGGGGGCGCGTGACTTCGTGGTCCCATCGCGCCTTCAGCCGGGCACCTTCTACGCGTTGCCCCAGAGCCCGCAGCAGCTGAAGCAGCTGCTGATGGTCGCGGGCTACGACCGCTACTACCAGATCGCGCGCTGCATCCGTGACGAGGATCTGCGCGGCGATCGGCAGCCGGAGTTCACCCAGGTCGACCTGGAGATGAGCTTCGTGCGGGAAGAGGACGTCATGGCCGCGGTGGAGGCCATGGTGACCGCAGTGAGCCGCATTGCCGCACCGGATCGGCCGATGCTAGCCACCCCGTTCCCGCGCTTCACGTATGAGGAGGCGATGGCTCGCTACGGCACCGACAAGCCGGACCTGCGCTTCGGGATGGAGCTCGTCGACCTCGCCGAGGCGGTAGCCGAGGCCGAATTCCTGGTCTTCGCCGAGGCACTTGCCGCCGGAGGGGCCGTCTACGGCATTCGCGTCCCTGGGTCGGCAAGCTATTCCCGTCGCCAGATCGACGAGCTCACCGAGCTTGCGAGGCGGCACGGTGCCGGCGGGCTCGTGCATCTCGCCGTCGAGGCCGATGGGGCCCTCCACGGCCCCGCGGCCAAGTTCCTGGGGACGGGCGAGGACAGGATCCGCACCGCTACGGCTGCCGAGCCGGGGGACCTGATCCTGATCGTGGCCGATGCGAACCGGACCACCGCGGCCGAGGCCCTCGGGCACCTGCGCCTCGAGCTCGGGGAGCGGCTCGGGATGCGCGACCCGGGTGTGCTCGCCTATGCGTGGGTGCACCGCTTCCCCATGTTCACCTGGGACGCCGAGGGCATGCGCTGGGACGCGACCCACAACCCGTTCAGTGCGCCGGTATCGGAGGAGGAGGACCGCCTCGAGAGCGATCCGGGCGGGATCCACGCCCAGCAGTACGACCTCGCACTCAACGGCTGGGAGCTGGGCGGGGGGAGCATCCGGATCCACCGACGTGACCTGCTGGAGCGGGCCTTCGCCCTGATGGGTCACTCCATCGAGGGCATGCGCGACCAGTTCGGGGCGCTCCTCGACGCGCTCGAGTTCGGGGCGCCGCCGCACGGTGGGATCGCCCTGGGCCTCGATCGGTGGGCGGCACTGCTCACCAACCAATCGAACATCCGCGAGGTCATGGCCTTCCCCAAAACCCAGTCGGGGAGCGACCTGATGATGGGCGCGCCCTCGCCGATCAGCCCCCAGCAGCTCGACGAGCTGCACCTGGCGCTGCGCCCCGGCGACTGATCCCTGGCGGGCAAGCTCGGCGGGCAACGGGTGACGGGGAAGGCCGGCTCCTCCGAGAGC
>JALYLB010000199.1 GCA_030774475.1 Chloroflexota bacterium
ACCCCGCCTCGAAGCCCGCCTTCTGGGCCTCCGCGCTGAGGTTGACCTGGAGCAGGACGGCCGGGGCGCGACCCTCGTCGTGGGCGACCCCGTCGATCCGGCGCAACAAGTCCAGGTTATCGACGGAGTGGATCCAGGAGAAGGCGCGCACCGCCGGGCGGACCTTGTTCGACTGGAGGTGCCCGACCAGGTGCCACTCGGCGCGGGGAAGCGCCTCGATCTTGGGGAGTGCCTCCTGGACCCGGTTCTCCCCGAGGCGCGACAGCCCTGCGGCGACGGCGGAGCGCGCCACATCGAGCGGGAACCCCTTCGTGACGGCCACGATGCGGAAGCCGCCCGGGTCGCGTCCGGCCCCGGCGGCGACCTGGCCGAGACGTCCAATGAGCGACGCCGACCGCGCGCGGATCAGCTCAGCGGTTACCGGCGGCTCCTCGACGGGCAGCACGGCGCTTCAGATAGCCGCGAGCCCCGGCCATCGCCGGGGCTCCTCGGTCCTTGTTGAGGGCGGGGCCGCCACTCGGGGCCGCCCGCTAGTCGCTCTTGCGGCGGAGGAAGCTCGGGATGTCAAGGTCGGTCTCGCCGTACGACGGCCGGTCAAGTCCGGACGAGCGCACCGGCAGCGCCTGGCGTTCGGTCACCCGCGACTCACGCTGCTCCCCGGTCTTGGCGAACGGTGACGGGCTGTCCATCTGGTCCTCGAGCGCAGCCCGCTCCTGGCGCTCGCGCTCGATCTCGGCGAGGATCTCGCGGCTCCGCTCGTCGAGCGAGGCCTCGAGCCCGCTTGCCTGCTCGGCCGCGGCCTGGCGGCCCGACTGCTTGACCTTGCGGGCGCCGTCAAAGCCGGTGGCGATGACGGTGACCTTGACCTCGTCGCGCATCCGGTCATCGATGACCGTGCCAAAGATGATGTTCGCCTCGGGATCCGCGGCCTCCTTGATCACCTCAGCGGCCTCGTTGACCTCGAACAGGCCGAGATCGGACCCGCCGGTGACGTTGAACAGGATGCCGCGTGCACCCTGGATATTGACCTCGAGCAGCGGGCTCATCACCGCCGCCCGGGCGGCCTCAACAGCTCGGTTCTCGCCGGTCGCGGTGCCGATCCCCATCATGCTGCTGCCTGCATCACGCATGATCGTCTTGACGTCCGCGAAGTCCAGGTTGATGAGGCCCGGGACGGTGATCAGGTCGCTGATCCCCTGCACGCCCTGGCGCAGGACGTCGTCGACCACCCGGAACGCGTCCAGGATGGAGGTCTTCTTGTCGACCACCTCGCGCAACCGGTCGTTGGGGATCGTGATCAGGGTGTCGACCTTCTCCTTGAGTCCCTCGGAGTACTGCTCGGCGACGAGCTTGCGACGGACGCCCTCGAAGCTGAACGGCTTGGTGATGACACCCACGGTCAGCGCGCCCAGGTCCTTGGCGATCTCGGCGATCACCGCAGCCGCACCGGACCCGGTGCCACCGCCCATCCCGGCGGTGATGAAGATCATGTCGGCATCCTTGAGCGCCTCGTAGATCTTCTCGCTGTCCTCCTCGGCGGCACGCTGGCCGACGCCTGGATCGGCACCTGCGCCTAGGCCACGGGTCAGCTTGTCGCCGATCCGGATCTTGTGCGGCGCATCGCTCTGCAGGAGCGCCTGCGCGTCGGTGTTCACGGCGATGAATTCGACGCCCATCATCTCGGCGCGGATCATCCGGTTCACGGCATTGCTGCCGCCGCCACCGATGCCGATGACCTTGATCAATGCGAAGTGTTCTGCGTCCGAGCGGAGCGGCATCGGAAGGGTCTCCTGCAGGCGGGTGTGGTGCTGTCAACCCGTCTCGCCTCGGGTTTGATCGATTCTACCGATCTGCTTCGGGCCGCGTCGGTGATTTTTCCACAGCCCTTCGGCGAGTTATCCACAGTCGACAAACGGTCGGTGGATTGCGCGAGCAACGCTCCACAGTCGACCCACAGCCAGAGGTCGCCCAGGAGCGGGAGGAGCGCCCGGACGGGCGCCATCGGTCAGTCGATCGTCACCCCGGGAAGAGTCCGCGCAGCCAGTCGCCGATCCGCGAGAAGCTGCCCGATAACGGCGAGGCGGTGACGTAGCCGATCGGCTCGGCGCCGACGTGGTTCGCGCCCCACAGCAGGAGGCCGATGGGCGCCGAGAACGACGGGTTGGCGAGCTGGTCCATCAGTCCGCCGACACCCTGCGGCGCGCCGATGCGGACCGGCATCTGGAGCACCTCGCGAGCGAGCTCGGCGGCACCCGCCAGCCGGGCGCCGCCGCCAGTGAGGACCGCGCCGGCGGGCAGCATGCCTGCATGGCCGGACCGCTTCACCTCCTCGGCGATGAGCGAGTAGATCTCCCCCATCCGCGCCTCGATCACCTCCGAGAGCCGGCGGCGCTGGATCGTCTGGCCGCCATCCTCGCCCAGGACCGCGATGTTCAGCAGCTCCTCGGGCTGGACGTCCGCCAGGTTGGCGGTGCCGTGCTTGATCTTGATCTCCTCGGCGAGGTTCAGGCTGGTGCGCAGCCCGATCGCCACGTCGTTTGTGACGTTGATTCCTCCCACCGGGAGCACCGCGGAGTGGTAGATGGCGCCATCGGCGAAGATGGCGATGTCGGTCGTTCCGCCGCCGATGTCGGCGACCAGCACGCCCAGGTCCTTCTCGGTATCGGTGAGCACCGCCTCCGCCGCGGCGATGGAGCTGATGACCAGCTCGTCGATCTGGACGTTCGCCTGGGTGATGCACTTGGACAGGTTCTGGACCGAAGTCGCCGCCCCTGCAACGATGTGCGTCTCCACCTCCAGGCGCACGGCACTCATCCCCAGCGGATCCTTGATCCCGTCCTGCCCGTCGACGATGAAGCCGCGCGGAATGACATGCAGCAGCTCGCGATTGGAGGGGACCTGGATCGCCTTGGCCGCCTCGGTGGCGCGGCCCACGTCCTCGCGGCTCACCTCGCGCTTGTGTCCGGAGACGGCCACCACCCCGCGGCTGTTCTGGCTGGTGATGTGGCTGCCGCCGACGCCCACGAACGCCGAGCTGATCTTGTAGCCGGAGAGACGTTCGGCTTTCTCGATGCTCGCCGCGATCGAGTTCACCGTCTGGTCGATGTTGGCGACCATCCCCTTCTTCATCCCAGCCGACGGCGCGATGCCATAGCCGATGACATTGACGTCGCCCGTCCGGGTGACTTCGCCGATGAGGGTGGTGACCTTCGTCGTGCCTGCGTCGATGCCGACCAGCACCGTCTCCCTGTCCAAGCTACCTCCTGACCTCGCGCCCCGCGGGCGCCGGATCGTTCGACCTTACAGGAAGTGACGCCGGATCAACGCGACGTTTTGGAAGATGCGCAGTCCGAAGGCGAACAGGGCCACGAGGTACAGGTCGATCCCCAGCCGATCCCCGACGAAGGTCAGGACCACCGCGACGAAGGCGTTCGTCACGAAGCCGGAGAGGAAGACGCGGTTGTCGTAATGAGCGTCGAGCTCCGCCCGGATCGCGCCGAGCACCGAGTCGAGCCCGGCCAGGATGCCCACCGCGCTGTAGCGGGCCAGGTCCGGGCTCACGTTGACGTTGAGCACCAGGCCGAGCACCAGGCCGAGGGCAAGGCCGATCAGGGGGAGCCACATCAGGAGCGGTACCGATAGCGGGGACCATTGCGCCGTGGATGGCGGTCAGCACGTGTCGGAGCCTGAGCGGCTCGCCCGCCAATATACCTTCCCCGGGTTGCGGACATCCACCCAGCCGATCGAGGTCTCAGGATGGGCCGAGAAGAGCGTCCGGAGGGCTGCCACCTGGGCGTCGATCGTCGGCCCTTCGCCGGTCGAGCCACTCGACGCGATGCCGTCGAAACCGAGCGCGGCGGTCCAGCGGGCGCTGCCAACCGGGGTGATCAGATACCCGCATCGGTCGTCGATCGCCACCCGCAGCGAGCGGGCGCTCGAGCCCAGGAGCTTGGGGTCCAGCGCCCCGAGCTGCGCCGCGGTCGAGCGCTCCACGTCGGGGATCCGGTCACCGACGATCAGGTCGTGCGACCCGGCTCGCCGGTCGTCGATGAGCGGCAGGGGGGCCATCTCCTTGGGAATCAACGCGGTGAGGCCCAGCTCCCCAAAGACCGTTCCGTGCCCGTCGAGGACCAGCCGCCCGCCGGTCGTCTGCCAGATGAGCGCGGGCACCCGCTCCGTGAGCTGGACATCGACCCCGTTGGGAAAGCGGGGCTCGACCGTCGCCGAGGCCACGCCCGGAAGCGCGGCCAGCTCATCGGCCACGCTCCGATCATCGAGCAGGAGCAGGCTCGTTCCCTTCAGTGGATCGAGGATCGGCGTCACGTCGGCAGAGGTCACGTAGCGCGAACCGGCCCAGGCAACCGAGCTGACGCGAAGCCACGGACCGTTCATCAGCATGCCCAGCGCTCCTGCCAGGATGGCCGCAAGCAGCAGGGCGGCGAGCCGCCGCGCGGCGGGGATCCGCCGTGGATTCGGGACGCCGAGGTGCGGTCCGCGTCGCCGGGCATGGGCACCTCCCTTCCCGCGCGCCGGGCTCGCGCCACGAGGAGAACGCGACGCTTTCGCGGCCCGACCGGAGGTCGCGGCCGGGGCCGCTCCCCGAGACGCAGAGCCGCGCGGAGCACCGCGGGATCCGGCGCCCTGCGGCCGTGATCGGACCCGCTTGAGCCTCATGGCAGCTCGCCGGCGAGAGGGCGGGAGTCGGGGGCAGGGCCTTCACCGGCGGCCTCGAGCCCCAGCCCGATGAGGCGCTCGATGAGCCGGTCGAAGCCGATGCCGGCCAACTCGGCTTGCTTGGGGTACATGCTCGTGGAGGTGAAGCCGGGCAGCGTGTTCATTTCGCTGATGTACACGGCTCCCGGTGGCACGAGGAAGTCGACCCGCGCGAGCCCGGCGCAGTCGACCGCCCGATACGCGGCCAGCGCCAGGTCCTTGAGCCGGGTCGCCAGGGCCGGATCGAGATCGGCGCGGGGGTCGACGTCCGCCAGGCCGGGAACGTACTTCGCCTCGTAGTCGTACCACTCGTGATGGCTGCGGACCTCTCCCGGTTCGAAGACGATTGGTGCGTCATTGCCGAGGACCCCGACCTCGAGCTCGCGCGCACCGGGCACATAGCGCTCCACGATCACCTTGGCGTCATATCCGAACGCCTCCTCGAGCGCTGCGGGCAGCTCGGCCGCATCGTGGACTAGGGTCATCCCGACACTGCTCCCCAGCCGTGCCGGCTTGACGACGCTTCGCTCCCCGACCGCGGACAGCACCGCGCGCAGGACCCGCTCCGGTCCGTCGCGCCAGGCGGTCCGGCGGAACCACGCGTAGTCGACCACCGGCAGTCCGTGCCCGCGCATGAGGTCCTTGAAGACCACCTTGTCCATGGCCACGGCGCTGGCCAAGACGCCCGCCCCGGTGTACGGGATGCCCGCCATCTCGAGGAAGCCCTGGAGCGTCCCGTCCTCTCCGAACGGTCCGTGGAGCACCAGGAAGGCAACGTCGATCGCCTCGGCCAGCGAGCGAACCGCCTGGCGTGGTTGGAGTGCTGAGGGGTCATCGCCAACCGGAACCGGCAGCCGCTCATCGGTCGCCCCGCTGCGCAGGCGGGCGACCTGCCCGGTCGGGGTCTCCGCGCCGAGAAGATCGGCCAGGGATCCATCTCCGAGGAGTGGCGCCGGGCCGGCCGGAAGGTGCCACGCCCCGTCGCGGCCGATGTAGATCAGGTAGGGCTCGAATCGCTCGCGGTCAATCGCGCGCAGCACCGACTCCGCCGACGCGATGCTCACCTCGTGCTCGGCGGATCGGCCCCCAGCGACGATCCCCACCCGGACCCGGCGGCTCATGCGCAGGCCTCCGCGGCCCAGTCGCCCACGAACTCGATCTCATACTCGAGGACCACCCCGAAGCGCTCCTCGACGACGGTTCGGACGTGGTTGCCGAGCGCGCGCACGTCGGCCGCCCGGCCGTCACGGTCGGTGACGATGAAGTTGGCGTGGAGGGTGCTCACGCTCGCCGAGCCGATGCGGTGACCCTTGAGGCCTGCCGCGTCGATCAACCTGCCGGCGTGGTCGCCCGGCGGGTTGCGGAAGACACTGCCCGCGTTCTGGTCGGCCAGCGGCTGGGTCGCATGGCGCCGTGCCTGGTGCTCGGCGACCAGCCGGGCGGAGGCCTCCGGGTCGCCTGGCTTCAATCGGAGGTCGGCGTCCAGGATCACTTCGCCTGAACGCTTGAATCGTGACTCGCGGTAGGCGAAGGCGCATGCCTCCGGCCCAAGGGCAATCACCCGGTCCGCACCTGGGTCCCAGGCGCCGACGCCGGTCACCACCGCCGCCATCTCTTGCTCGTGCGCCCCCGCGTTGGCCCAGACCGCTCCTCCCAACGTCCCGGGGATGCTGATCCCGAACTCGAGCCCAGCAAGGCCGGCGCCCACCGTTCGCCGCACGAGCATGGCCATCGCCGCCCCCGCGTCGGCGTGCACGGCGGTCCCCTCGACGGAGACCGATCGGGCGCGGTTGCGCACCACCAGCCCGCGCATCCCGGCGTCGGCCACCACGACGTCCGAGCCATTACCGAGCACGAAGCACGGGACCGCCGCGTCCCGCGCCAGGCGCAGGGCGGCGAGCAGCCCATCACGGTCCCCGGCCAGGACCAGGCGATCGGCCGGGCCTCCGACCCGCAGGGTGGTGAGCGGGCCCAGCGGGACGTCGCGCTCGAGCTCGATCCCCCGCTCCGCGGCCAGCGCATCCAGGCGCGCGAGCACGGCCGCGTCCGGCCGCGCGACATCAGTGCCGGTCACGCCGCCTCCCCGGCCAACGAGGGCAACGGCCGCCGATCGGCCATGGCCAGCAGCTCGTCCGCCAGGACGCGCGCGGCATCCGGGCGACCCAGCGAGCGTGCCGCGGCCGCGATCGGGCTGCGGACGGCATCCTCGCGCAACCGCTCGGCTTCACCGACCAGCCTGTCGGCGGTGAATGCCTCGTCGCTGATGGCGACGGCGGCGCCCCGGTCACCGAGCCAAGCGGCGTTGGCCCGTTGGTGCGACCCGGCATGGGGATACGGGACGAGGATCGAGGCCACCCCGGCCGCCGCGACCTCGGCGCAGGTTGAAGAGCCGGCGCGCCCGACGACGAGGTCTGCGGCGACGAGGGCGTCCGCCATCAGGTCCGTCAGGAAGGGCTCAGGCCGGTATCGCTCACGCAGCTCCGAGGGCAGCCGATCGCGCGCCTCGCGCGCCGCATCGATGCCGGCCTCGCCGGCGACATGGAGCAGGCGCCATCGGTCCACGAGCCGATCGAGCCCGCCGAACACCGCGTCGTTGAGCGTCGCCACCGCCTGCGAGCCGCCGAACACGAGCATCAACCGGTCGTCCGACGCGACCCCGAGCTGTTCCCGGGCGGCGGTGCGGTCGATCCCGGCCAGCGATCGGATTGGGGTGCCGGAGACGAACGAGCGTCCGGGAAAGGCAGCCAGCGTGGGTGGGAAGGAGACGGCCACGCGGGTCGCCAACCGGCCCACGGCCCGTGTCGAACGGCCCGGGATCACGTTCCCCTCCCAGACCAGGGTGGGGATGCCGCGGGCCCCTGCCGCCAGCACGAGGGGCAGGGCCAGGTAGCCGCCGGTGCTGAAGATGGCGGAAGGGCGCAGGCGCCCGAGAAGCGTCCAGGCTTGCGGGATGGAGAGGCCCACGCGGATCGGATCGAGCACGAGGTGGATGTCGCGTCGCGCGGTGCGCAGCGAGCGGACGAGCAGCTGGTCATAGGCCAGCAGGCCGCTGGCACCGACCAGCCGCCCCTCGAGGCCGCGGACGCCGCCGACGTAGCTCAGATCAAGTTCGGGCCGCGCGTCGCGCAGCGCCTGTGCGACGGCCAGCGCGGGGTAGATGTGCCCGCCGGTTCCGCCGCCCGACACCAAACACCGCATCAACAATGGATCCTGTCTGCGTGGTCTCGCGGCTGATCGAGAGCAGGATCCCGACCGCCACGAGGTTGATGGTGAGCGCCGAGCCGCCATAGCTGACGAACGGCAGCGGAATCCCGGTGACCGGCGCCAGGGCAGTGACGACCGCCATGTTGATGAAGGCCTGGACCACCAGCCAGGTGGTGATCCCGCAGGCCAGCAGCCCGGAGAACGTATCCGGGGCGTTGATCGCGATCCGATAGCCCTGGTAGGCAATGACAAGGAAGAGACCCACCACCACGAGGGTCCCGACCAGGCCCCACTCCTCGCCGATGATGGCAAAGATGAAGTCGGTGGACGGCGCCGGGAGGTAGAGGAACTTCTGCCGGCTGGCACCCAATCCCATCCCGGTCACACCGCCCAGCGCCAGGGCCATGAGCGACTGGATGGCGTTGTAGCCGGAGTGCAGCGGATCACGGAACGGGTCGAGGAAGTTCTCGAGGCGCTGCAGCTGGTACGGCGTGCTGGTGACCATCACCGTGACCGCCGCGCCGACAGCGGTGCCGATGGCGCTCAGGTAGATGAGGTTCGCTCCTGCCATGAAGAAGACGGCGAGGGTCGCGGCCACGTAGACGCCGGCCGTCCCGAGATCCGGCTCCATGGCGATCAGCACGAAACCCGGCGCGACGAGCAGCCCAAACGGCACGAGGCCGTTCCAGAACGATCGGGCCGCAGCGCCGCGTCGGTCGAACCAGTGGGCGAGGTAGAGGACCACCGCCAGCTTGGCGAGCTCGGCGGGCTGGAAGCCGCCGACCACGGGCAGGTAGATCCAACGCCGGGATCCCGCCACCTCGCTGCCGATCCCCGGGATGAGCACCGCGACGAGCAGCGCCATCGTCGCGAGGTACCCGACGATCGCCAGGTAGCGGAACCAGCGGAAGTCGATTCGGCTGGCGACGAACATGCCGGTCAGGCCGATGGCCGCGTACACCAGCTGCTGGACGCCATAGGTCGCCGGATCGTCAGATGCGAAATAGGCCCGGACCGAGGAGGCCGAGTAGACCATCACCACGCCACCGGCCACCAGGCCGATGACCGCGACGAGGAGCGGGTACGACGGCTGGTGCCGGTCTCGCTGGACGCCACTCCGCTCCTGGCGACGGGTCGCCGAGGTCGCCATCGCCGCGGCGGTCATGGCCGGTTCGCCGCGGCGGGGAGCGCCGCCATCGCGCGGCGGAAGGCGTCGCCGCGGGCCGCGTAGTCGGTGAACATGTCGAAGCTGGCCGCCGCCGGTGAGAGGAGCACGACGTCCCCGGGGAGCGCCAGGCCGGCCGCAATCTCGACCGCCTCGTCCATCGACGCCGCCCGGCGCACCGGGATACGCCTCGCGAGGAGCGCTTCCAGCTCGGCGGCGGACTCACCGATGAGGACCGCCGCGCGACACCGGGTGGCGATCGCATCGGCCACCTCGGCAAGGTCGAGGCCCTTGCCACGTCCCCCGGCGATAACGACCACCGGCGCCGGGGCGAAGGCCTCGAGTCCTGCGATGGCTGCGACCGGGATCGTCGCCTGCGAGTCGTTCACCCACCGCACGCCATCGCGCCAGCCGATCGTCTCGAGGCGGTGCGGGACCCCTCCAAAGGTCCGGATGCCCTCGGCGATCGCGGCGCGCGGCACCCCGGCAAGGTGCGCACCCAGCGCGGCGGCGAGCACATCGAGGCGCATCCGCTCGCCTGGAAGCGGGACCTCGCTGACCGGGAGCAGCGGCTCACCGGAGAGGATGAGCGCGTCGCCCTCCTGTCGCGCCTCCAGGGGTTGGCCTCCCTGGTGTACCCCATACCAGCGCAGATCGCCGGGCAGCCTGGCGCCGAGCTCGCGCGAGCCCGGGTCCTCCGCGTTGAGCACGATGGCTCCCCCACCAGCCGCCGTGAGCTCGGCGAGGCGAGCCTTCACCGCGCGGTAGGCCGTGAGCGACCCGTGGCGATCGAGATGGTCGGCTCCGATATTGGTGTAGACCGCGATCTCGGCTCCCCGAGAGATGGTGGGCAGCTGGAGCTCGGAGAGCTCGAGGATCGCCCACGTCTCGTCATCGAGCTCGTCGACGCGCTCGATGAGTGGCTGCCCGATGTTCCCGCCCACCGCGTGGGGGCCTCCGGCTGCCTCGAAGATCGCCCCTAGCAGCGCGGTGGTCGTCGTCTTCCCCTTGGTCCCGGTCACCGCGAGGACGCGCGCCCTGGTGAGCCGCAGGAAGAGCTCCACCTCACTGATCAGCTCGACCCCGCGAGCCTCCGCCTCGGCCAACGCCTCCCGCAGCCACGGGTCCGTGGTTGGAAAGCGCGGCGAGATCGAGGGGCTGGTGACGAGCAGTTCTGCATCGGCCACGAGCGTTTGCGCCTCGGCTTCCGTCACCCCCAGCGCCAGGCGGATCGACCGGCCTTCGAGCGACGCGACCGCGTCGGACAGGTCGGTAGGGGGTCGGCGATCGTAGGCCGTCACGACGGCGCTGGCATCGGCCAGGTAGCGCGCTGTCGCCACCCCAGACCGGGCAAGTCCGAGCACCAGCGCCCGCCGCCCCTGCAGGTCGGCACGCGATCGAATCTGGCGAACGCCGGTCATCATCGGCTCACCTAGAGGCCGTTCACGCTGGCGAGGAAGACGGAGAAGCCCAGGAGGCCCGCCAGCGCCGAGACGATCCAGAACCGGATGGTGATCTTCTCCTCGGCCCAGCCGATCAGCTCGAAATGGTGCTGCAGCGGCGCCATCCGGAAGATCCGTCGCCCGCGGAGACGGAATGAGACCACCTGGAGGACGACCGACAGGGTGACCGCGACGAAGACCGCGCCGATGAGCGCAACCAGCAACAGCTGGCCCGAGATCGTGGCCACCACCGCCAGCGTGGCGCCCAGCCCCAGCGCTCCCGAGTCGCCCAAGAACAGCTGCGCGGGGTGCACGTTGAACCACAGGAAGCCCATGAGCGCGCCGATGACCAGTGCGCAGAAGACCGCGAGGTTCGGCTGGGAGGCCTTCAGGTCCTGCACCCCCACCAGGGCGATGAGCAGGTACGCGACGAAGCTGAAGATAAGCACGCCGCCGGCAAGGCCATCGAGCCCGTCGGTCAGGTTGACTCCGTTGCTCATGGCGACGATGACGAAGGCCACGAAGAAGATGAAGATCAGGGGCGCGACGGGCACCGATCCAACCAGCGGAATGTTGATGCTGGTGATCGCGAAGTGGCGCTGGATGTACCAGGCGGCCAGCAGGGCGACGACCGTCTGCCAGATGAGCTTCCAGCGCCCGCGCATCCCGAACCCGGTCTGGACATTCACGTAGTCGTCGATCGCGCCGAGGATGCCGACGCCGACCAGCGTCAGCATCGGGGTCAGGGTGCTCACGTCTTCGATCCGCATCGCCATGGCCAGGAACATGACGACCACCACCAACAGCATCCCGCCCATGGTCGGGGTGCCGGCCTTGCTGAGGTGTCCCTGTGGTCCATCGACCCGGATCTGCTTGCCGAATCCGAGGCGCTGCAGGAGGCCGATGTAGACAGGGCCGAGCGCCACCACCCCACCGAACGCGAGCAGCACGGCGAGGAGGATGGTCAGCATCGAGCCTCTCCGCGGCCGAGGACCGATGGAGTGGGGGCCGAGGCGAGCGCCTCGACGAAGCGATCGAGCTCGATCCCCCGCGAGCCCTTGACCAGCAGCACGTCGCCCACGCCGGGTGCCAGCTCGCGTTCGGCCACGGCAAGGGCCTGGTCAGCGTCGTCGGCCGTGGCCACGCTCCGCAGGCCTGCGGCGCGCGCCGCCTCGGCGATCCAGGCGCCCCGGGGGCCGACGGCCACCAGCCCGTCGACCACGGTGGCGGCCAGGGCCCCGATCTCGCGGTGGAGCGCTTCCTCGTCGGGACCCAGCTCGAGCATGTCGCCCAGCACCGCGAGCCGCCTCCGTCCCGGGGCGATGCGCGTCTCAGCCAGGAACTCGAGCGCGGCGCGGACCGAGATCGGCGAGGCGTTGTACGTGTCGTCAATGAGCATTGCCCCGCCCGCGGTCTCGCCGATCGCCATGCGATGCTCGGCGCGGCTGCCCGTGGCGAGCGCGGCGGCCACGTCGTCAAGCGGCAGGTCGAACCACTCGGCGACGGCCGCCGCGGCCAATGCGTGCGGCACGAGGTGGCGCCCGGGCGTCCCGTTCCGCAGTCGGCGTGTCCCCCACGGCGCCACCAGCGTGAACTCGGTGCCTGCCGCGCCATGGGACACCACGTCCGTGGCCCGCACCTCGGCGCCGGCCCCCAGGCCGAAGGTGCGCACCGCGGCGCGCGTGGCGTTCTCCATGGCCGCCACCCGTGGATCGTCAGCATTCAGGACGGCCAGGCCGCCCGCCGGCAGCGCGGCCGGCAGCTCGGACTTGGCCTGGGCGATGCGCTCGATGCTGCCGGCTCGCTCGAGATGGGTGGGGTGCACGGCCAGGACCACGCCCACCTCCGGTCGGGCGATCTCGGCCAGGCGGGCGATCTCCCCCATCGTGTACATGCTCATCTCGAGGACGGCCACCTCGTCCGCCGGCTCGAGGTTGAGCAGCGTCATCGGCAGGCCGGTCTCCGAGTTCAGGTTTCCCTCGTTGCGAAGCACGCGGAACCCGCGCGACAGGACGTCGGCGACCACCTCCTTGGCCAGGGTCTTGCCGGTCGAGCCGGTGATGCCAACCACGCGGACAGTGAAGCGGGTCCGCCACCAGGCCGCCAGCTCCTGGAGCGCGAGCAGCGGATCGGCGAGCTGGATCAGGGCTGCATCGCGTCCCGGCGGCAGGGCGACCGGATGGTCGACCAGGGCAGCCGCCGCTCCGGCCAGGAGGGCCTCCTCGAGGTACCGATGACCGTCGGTGCGCTCGCCACGCAGCGCCACGAAGAGCGAGCCGGGGACGGTCCGACGAGAGTCGACACTGGCGCCCGCGACGCTCGTGACGGCGGTCGGGGCGAGGAGGTGGCCGCCGGTGATGGCCAGCAGGTCCTCGATGCGGATCGTCGGTGGCACGCGGCACCCTGCGGAGATTCGCACCGGAGTCTATCAGCCTCAGCGGGCCGCAACCGTCGCCGAGGATCGATCCGGCGGGATGGCGAGGTAGTCGAGGATCTGGGGGGCCAGGAGGTGGAAGAGGCTCTCGGGGCGCTGCACGACCTGGTACCGGCCCCAGGTCGCCGGACGGTGGATGAGGATCAGCGTCACGAGCTGCGGATTGCTCGCGGGGTAGACGCCGATGAACGACGAGTCGATCCAGCCGGCCTTGTACTCCAGGCGGGTTACGAGCGTGCCGCTCGCGTTCCTGACCCGGACCGGGCCGGCGATCTCGGCGGTCCCGGTCTTCCCGGCGATCTCGTAGCCCGGCACCCTGGCGGCTTTGGCGATCCCGCCGTCGATGGCTCCCAGGAGCAGCTGCATGACGGTCTTCGACGTCTCGGGGCGCATCACCCGCTCGCCCTTGGGGAGCGGGGTGGGGTGAAAGGTCCCGGCGCCATCGGTCCAGCCGGCGACGACGTGCGGGGTGACCATGATTCCCCCGTTGGCGATGGCGGCGTAGCCCGCCACAAGCTGGGTCGCGGTCACCGTCAGACCCTGTCCGAAGGCGTTCTGCGCGGTGGTCAGGTCACCGGTGGCGTTCGGGCTGCTCGGGTCCCAAACGGTGCCGTTCACCTCGCCCGCCACGTCGATCCCGGTCCGCTGGCCGAAGCCGTAGCGCAGGAACGCCTGGTACAGCTTCTCGCCACCGAGCTTCAGCCCGATCCGCGCCGCCCCGTTGTTGTTCGACAGCTGCAGCACCTGCTGCGGCGTGATCTTGCCGTGGCCCCACGGATGATCGAAGCGATCCGCGTTCTGGATCCGCACGCCGGCGATGGTGAGGTTGTTGTTGTCGAGGACCCTGGTCGAGGTGGTGATCGCCCCGGCGTCGAGGGCCGCGGCCATCGTGAAGGCTTTCATCACCGATCCCGGCTCGTACGCATGCGCCACCGCGGGGTTGTCGAAGAGAGTGGGATCGGTGGTCGCGTAGGCGTTGCCGTTGAAGGTCGGGAAGCTGGCCATCGCCAGGATCGCGCCGGTGCGGACGTCCATGACGATCCCAGTCGCCCCGTGGGCCTGGTTCCTGACGTAGCTGTTGTACAGCTGCGCCTCGAGCACCTGCTGCACACCCGAGTCGATGGTCAGGGTCAGGTCGGAGCCGTTGACCGGAGCGACCGCGAGCCGAACGGAATCGGCGATCTGGCGCCCGTCGACGTCCTCCTGGGCGACGAGGTGGCCGGCCCGGCCGGCCAGCATCTGGTTCTCCGCGCCTTCCACGCCGTACTGGCCCTTCCCATCGAGGTTGACGTAGCCGATGAGCTGGGCGGCCAGGGTGGAACCGGGCGCGGCCCCTGCGGTCGGATATTCGCGCTTGGTCTCGGCCAGGAGGCCGATCCCTGGAAGCGCCAGGGCCCGGATCCGATCTGAGACCGCCGGTTCCACTCGTCGCTCGAGCCAGACCCAGGCCCTGCCGCCGGTGAGGCGGGTGAGCAGGTCCTCGCGCGAGAGGTGAAGCAGGTTCGCGAGGATCGCCGCGTCGCTCTCGGGATCGGTCACCTCCGGCGGGGTCGCGTACACGGAGTAGACCTGGACCGATGTCGCCAGCAGCTGCCCGCGGGAGTCGCGGATGACGCCTCGCTCGGCCGGGATCTCCTCGTTCTGGGCCAGCTGTGCGGCCGCCATCGCCGATAGACGGTCGTGCTCGGCGACGTGCCACCAGGCCAGCCGCCCGCCAATGACCGCTGCCACGATCGCCATGACGACCAGCAGGAAGAGGGCACGGGCACGGCTATCGGTCCTGGCGAGCATGCGGTATCTCCGGCGGGCCCCTGAGCGGGCGCCCGGATGCTTACTTGGTGGTGTCGGGCGATGGACTGGCGGTGGCGCCGCCCGCAGGAGCCGCAAACGTGACGCGGCTCGGGTCGATGGGGACGAGGTGGAGGTCTCGCGTCGCGCGCCGGAGGATCTCGCTCGGGGCCTTGGCCTCCCCGATGGCCAAGTTCAGCTGCTGCCGTTCTGCGTCCTGTGCCGCGATCTGGGTCTGGAGCGAATCGATCTCGTACCCGATCGCCGCGACGTGGGTCGACTGCGACAGGTAGAAGAGCCCGAGCCCGGCGGCCGCGGCGATGGTCGCCAGCAATCCGGCGATGCTCGCCTGCCGCTGCCGGCGCCCAGCGCCCGCATGGCGCCCGGGCGGACGCGCCGTGGCTCGGACGGGGCGCGGCCGGGAATGGCGACCAAGGATCCCGATCCCGGTTGCGGGACGTGCGCCGATGACCGCCATCGGTCAGGCGGCGGTGGGCCGACCGTGCAGCCGAACCCCCCAGGAAGTCGGCGACTCGAAGTCGAGTCCCTCTTCGATCTCGAAGCTGACGCTCTCCTCGAGCGAGGTCGGCTCGTCGCCCGGGAGTCGCGCCCGACGGTCGCGCAGCTCGCGCTGGCGGACGCTGTAGGTCCTGCGCCGGCTGGCTTGATGGCGGGGTCGTCCTCTGCTCATTTGGGTGCTCTCCTCCGATGGAGCGAAACGGGGTTAGGCGCTCGCGGCTGCGAGCTTCTCGGCAACCCGCAGCCGGGCGCTGCGAGCACGGCGGTTGGCTCTGACCTCGGCTTCGGTCGGGGTCACGACGCCCTTGGTGACCAGGCGCAGCTGCGCTCGGTGGCCGCAGGTACAGACTGGCGGCAGCGGATCCTCGACGCAGTCCCGGCTCTCGCGCACCATGAAGCGCTTGACGATCCGATCCTCGCCTGAGTGGTAGCTGATGACGGCCATCCGCCCGCCGGGGCGGAGGGCGGCGAGACCGCCGGCCAGGCCCGCGCCGAGCACCTCGAGCTCACGATTCACCGCGATGCGCAGCGCCTGGAACGTGCGCGTCGCCGGGTGGATGCGGCCGGCATCGGCCCTGCCGCGGCTGCCCACCGCGGAGGCGACGACCTGCGCCAGGTCGGCGGCGGTCATCAGCCTCCCCTCCTGGCGCGCCGCCAGGATCGCCTTCGCGACGCGGCCAGCACGGCGTTCCTCACCAAACGTCGAGAGGATTCCGGCGAGCTCTCGCTCCGTGGTGGCATCGATGAGATCGAGAGCCGAAAGATCACCTTCTTCATCGAATCTCATGTCCGGCGCCGACTCACTGGCGAAGCTGAAGCCTCGCTGCGGGTCGGCGAGTTGATAGCTGGAGAGGCCCAGGTCGAAGAGCACGGCATCAAGCGGGACGAAGCCCGCCTGCGTCGCGACGTCGAGGAGGGCGGAGAAGTTGGCCTGGCGCAGCTCGACGCGATCACCGAACCGCGCCAGATGGCGAGACGCCTCCGCAATGGCCGCCCGATCGGCGTCGACGCCGAGCAGGCGACCATTCGGAGACGTGGTCTCCAGAATCCGCTCGGCGTGCCCACCGCCACCGACGGTGCAGTCAGCCACGGAGCTGCCCGTCCCGAGCGCGAGGAGGCTGAGAACCTCCTCGACGAGGACCGGCAGGTGCCCTTCTCCCATGGACCGCACCTCTCTGGTCGGATGGCGGGCCGATCGGCCCGGAGACGCATCGAATGGGGCGGCGCGAGGTGCGTCATGACATCGCGCCCCCTAGATCCCAAGGTCTTGCAGATGAGCAGCCAGCTCCTCCGGGGCCCCCTCGATCCTCGCCCGATAGGGCTGCCATGCCGATGGCGCCCAAATCTCGAGCCGGTTGAGGGCTCCCACCACCACGACCTCGCCCTCCGCGAGGCCGGCGTACTCGCGCAGGTACGACGGCACGAGCAGCCGCCCCTGCCGATCGAGCTCCACGTCGACGGCGCCCGACGACATGAACCGGGCGAACTCCCGGGCCGCCGGGTTGGTCATCGGCAGGGCGCGGATCTTCTCGGCCAGCGACGTCCACTCCTCCGCGGGGAAGACGCCGAGGCAGTGATCGAGCCAGCGGGAGAGCGTCGCTCCCTCGGCGAGTCGCACGCGGAAGCGCGCCGGGATCGCGATGCGACCACGGTCGTCGAGCGAGTGCCGGAATTCGCCGGTGAGGAAGGGTGACGGTGCCATGCGAGTGTTCTACCACTGCTCCCCATTTGGCCCCACTTGGACCCACAGGCCGCCATTCTACAGGGCGTTACCTCCCCGTCAAGGGATTTCGGCACGATTCGCATGGGCCATTGGTACCGCCGAGGAAAACGGCGGTGGATCGAGGGTCTGGGGTGCCCGGTTACAGGGCTCCTCGGAGGTCTGGCGAGTCGCGAGACGCCGGCTGCGACGCGAGTTCGGAACCCTTGTCCGGGTTAGTGCGCGGCGTCGCTACCAGAGACTCGGCGCCGGATCAGGGGGCGGCCGCCCTTGGGTCGCGCGCAGCTCAGAGCTGGCTGTCGGGGAGGATGGTGGCTCGCCGGGATCCGTCCGGCGCGCGGTAGACCTTGCGGATCTGGAAGTCCCCCGAGCGCCCGAAGATGTACGACCAGCCGGCCAGGTCGCCGTCCAGGGTTCGCCAGTAGCGGGTGCCGTTGGGGGCGTCGACCCGCTGCACGCTGGCGTGGGAGAAGCGGATGAATGGGACCACTCTTGTCTGCGTTACGTTGCCCTGACCGTCGACCTGGAAGAGGGTATAGCTCTGTGGACCGACTCCTACCTCGTAGCCGATGAAGACGTCCCCGGCGGTGGGCGTGGGCAGCGGCGTTGGGCTCGCCAGCCCGGTCGCCGTCGCCACGGCGCTCGCAGATGCCGACGGGGAGGCGGTCAACGACGCGCTTGGCTCGATGCTTGGGCTTGGGGTGGCACTCGCAGCGCTGGACGGCAGGATGGCGATTCCGGAATTGTTGAGCGCGTACCAGCCGCCCCCCGCTGCCGCGGCGATCAACACCAGCAGCAGAGGAATGATGAGCCAGCCGCGACCTCGACCGCCGCGAGCGGCTCGCACCGGAGGCGGCGGAGGGGGAGGGGCGGCCGCCTGCGGCCGGCGGAGCGCCTCGAGTTCCTCGGTCGGGATGACCAGTACGCCGCGGAGGTAGCGGGGGCAGTTCGAGTATCCCCGTTCGAGGCAGACATGCCGTTGCTGCTCGTCCGAGAGGGGCGCAGGGTCACCGAACGCGTAGCAGCGGTGCTCGGCGTTGGGTTCGGGCCGATACCCTGCCCGCTCCGAAGCCAGGCCCAGGAAGGGGCAGACGCTCTCCGGCCGCTTGGCCAGCTCTTCGAATAGGGCGCGGCGCTCTACCTCGCGGTCCGCCTCCTCGCGGTCCGCCTGCTCGCGCTTGCGCCGTCCGAACAACCGGGCTCCTCCATCGAGCGCGCTCAAACCGGAACATGAGAGAGCGGCGCCCTGAGTCTAACGTCCCATTCGCCGGTTCGGCAGGGCGCGGTGGTGGTCCGGAGGGGGTACCAACGCGCCATTGAGGTAGGGTCCCCCACTCCATAGGCTTCTTGATGGCAATCTGTCGCTGTGCGACTCCGGAGCAGGGATGACATCAATGGCACTGGAACCGATCAACGCCACGGGACGAGCTCCGATCCCTCGCGAAGGGCGGATCCGACGCTGTCGCGTGCGACACGTGGCGATCGCCCCCGGCCCGCACAGCGGCATCGTCCAGGTGACATGCCTTCTCGGCGGTCTCGAGCATCCGCTCCCGTTGGGCACCATGGACGAGGCGCGCCCGATCTGCAATGCCTGCACGGCGACCACCGTGTGGCGCGCCGACGAGGAGTGACGCTGATGGCGTGCCGGCCGGTCACCTTGGCTGGCGTTGCAACAGCCTGCGGCGACCGCTCGGCACGCCCCCGATTTCAGGGAAGGGTTTGGTCGTGGCGGGCCCACGACTGAGAGGCAGGTCCCTGGAGAGCGGCCTGTAAGCCGAGTTCTGTCCCGCGCCGATGTCGCCATCGGCCCGGTGACGGCCATCCATCTGAGCGACCTACCCGAGGGCTGAGCGAGCCGCCTGCTGCGGCGCGAACGCCGCCTTTCGCCCTCCTATTCGGTCTTGCTCCGGCTCGAGCTTGCCGCGTTTCACTCCCGAGCCTCGCGGCTCGGGCATCGTCACTGTGGCGCTGGTCCTCGCCTCACGGCGGACGGGCGTTACCCGCGAACCTGCTCTATGGAGCTCGGACTTTCCTCGGACGCCGCCTTTCGGCGATCGCGTCCGCGGCCGTCCAGCCGCCTCCAGGGATCGCCATTGTACCGATTCGAACAACCGTTCGGAACCGCGCTCCCCGGGCCGACCCAGGCTCAAAAACGTCATTGCCGGCCGGCGGCGAGTGAGATGCGCAGCCGCACGATCGCAATGGCGACGAACGCGCCGCTGATGACGACGGCGCCCGCGTCGAGGTAACTCTCATTCAGGGTCGCGCGGAGCTCGTCAATGAGGCGGCCGAAGGCGTCGGTGGCGGGCGCGTCGGCAGCGAAGCGCAGCCCCATCCATGACCCCAGGATGCTTCCAGTGGAAAGGAGCGCTGCCCCGAGCGAAGCGGGCAGTGACGCGGATGCGGCGGTCACCATCACCACGGTGACGATCAGCGTCCCGAGGACGAAGAGGCCGGCGTCGAAGCGGTCCGCATACGCGGCCACGTCGAAGATGACCCGCAACATGAGGCGGGCGAGGATCGCGACAAGGGCACCGAACGCGAGGCCAGCCAGGATGCGCACCCAGCCCTCCATGCGCCCCTGCTTGCCCCTGCGGCCCCCGCCTACGACCCGGTCCGCGGCTGGTCGATAGCCACGTTGCTGAGCCGGTCCGCATCCTTGTTCAGGGCGCGGGGCACATGGCCCACGCTATAGCCCTCGAACCCGGCGAGCAGCCCCATCACGCGCTGGTGGATCGGCTTGAGGTCGGGATGCTTCACCCGGTAGATCCCGCTGATCTGGCGCGCGACGAGCTCCGAATCCATCCGCAGGTCCACGTGCCTGGCACCCAGCCGGCGGGCCTCCTCGAGCGCCGCCTCGACCGCGGTCCACTCCGCGTAGTTGTTCGTCCGCACGCCGAGGAAGGTCGCCAGCTCGGCGAGGGTCTCCCCGGTCTCCGCGTCGCGCAGGATTGCGCCCAGGCCGGCCGGACCGGGGTTGCCTCGGGCGGCGCCATCGGTATGGATCAGGAGACGCCGATGACCCGCGCGCGCCGCAGCACCAGCCCCGGCCTCAGTCACGCTGGACCTGCTGGATCTCCCGGGTGACCTCGAGGATGGCGCGGGTGATGTTGATGCCGCGGGGGCAGGCCTCCACGCAGTTGAAGACGGTACGGCAGCGCCAGACCCCGTCGGCGTCGGCCATGAGCTCCAGGCGCTCCTCGTGGGCATGGTCGCGGCTGTCGACGATGAACCGATGGGCGTTGACGATCGCTGCCGGCCCCACATAGTCGGCGTTCGTCCAGAAGACCGGGCAAGCGGTGGTGCAGGCGGCGCACAGGATGCAGCGCGAGGTGTCCTCGTAGAGCGCTCGATCGGCCTGGGTCTGGCGACGCTCCCTGCCATCCTCTGGCACGTCGTCGTTGACGAGGAACGGCATGACCGAGCGGTACTTGGCGAAGAAGTCGGTCATGTCCACGAGCAGGTCCTTGACTACCGGCACGCCGCGCAGCGGCTCGACAGTGATCCTCCGTCCGGCGTCCTTGACCAGGTACTCGCAGGCCAGGCGGTGGCGGCCGTTGATGAGCATCGCGTCCGAGCCGCAGACGCCGTGCGCGCACGACCGTCGGAAGGTGAGCGTCCCATCCTGGTACCACTTCACCTGGTGGAGCAGGTCGAGGACCCGGTCCGACGGCTCGGCCTCCAGGACGTAGTCCTCCCAATGGGCGGCATCGTCGAGCTCCGGGTTGAAGCGGCGGACGCGTAGCTTGACCTGCATCGGCCTGACTCCTAGTAGACCCGAGCCTTGGGCTCGAAGCGCGTCACAGAGACCGGCTTGTACTCCAGCCGGGGCTGCCCGGCCGCCGGGTCGGCAAAGGCGAGCGAGTGCCGCAGCCACTGCTTGTCGTCGCGGTCGGGGAAGTCCTCGCGCGCGTGCGCGCCTCGACTCTCCGTGCGGGCCAGTGCCGAAGCGACCGTCGCCTCCGCGCAGTCGATGAGGTAGCCGAGCTCAAGAGCCTCGCCCAGGTCGGTGTTGTATCGGCAGCCCTTGTCCTCGACGAGCAGGTGTCCCGCCCGCTCGTTGAGCGCGGCGACCGCATCGCGCGCCTCGAGCAGCAGCTGCTCGGTGCGGAAGACGCCGCACTTCGTGAACATGAGCTCCTGGAGTTCGGCGCGGATGACGGCGGGACGTTCGCCCGCGGCGGCATTGAGCAGCGTCGCAACCCGTTCGCGGGTGGCACGTTCCGCTGCCGGGTCTGCCTCTGGCAGGCCATCTGCGACGTCGCCGCTGCGCAGGTCCTGGCCCATCGCCACCCCTGCGCGGCGGCCGAAGACCAGCAGGTCGAGCAGCGAGTTCGTGCCGAGCCGGTTCGCCCCGTGGACACTGACGCAGGCGCACTCCCCCGCCGCGTAGAAGCCGGGCACCACCGCCTGGCGGCCGTCCATCACCGCGCCCAGCGCACGGCCGTCGACATCGGTCGGAATCCCGCCCATGGCGTAGTGCGCCGTTGGCTGGATGGGGACCAGGTCGTGGAGCGGGTCGAGCCCGAAGTAGGTCTTGATGAACCCCGTCATGTCCGGCAGCTTCTTGTTGAGGACCTCGTCACCGAGATGGCGGACATCGAGGTAGACGTAGTCCTTGCCGCCGATCCCCCGCCCTTCTGCGACCTCCAGGTAGATGGAGCGCGAGACGACGTCGCGGCTGGCGAGGTCCTTCATCGTGGGCGCGTAACGCTCCATGAACCGCTCGCCGAGGTCGTTGACCAGGAACCCGCCCTCGCCCCGCATCGCCTCGGAGAGCAGGAAGCCGAGCTTGTACATGCCGGTCGGGTGGAACTGGTAGAACTCCATGTCCTCCAGCGGCAGCCCGCGCCGGTACGGAATGGCAACCCCGTCGCCGGTCAGGGTGTGGGCGTTGGTGGTCACCTTGAACATCTTCCCGAAGCCGCCGGTGGCAAACAGCACGGCCCGCGCCCGAAAGGTGTGGATCTCGCTCGTCGCCAGCTCGAGCGCGATCACCCCGGTCACGGCGCCATCGGCTCCATCCGGCATCAACAGGTCCAGGACCTGGAACTCGTCGAAGAACGTGACCTCGTGCCGGATGCACTGCTGGTAGAGGGTGTGGAGGATGGCATGTCCGGTGCGGTCCGCCGCGTAGCAGGAACGGCGGACCGGCGCCTCACCGTAGTTCCGCGAGTGACCGCCGAAGCGCCGCTGGTCGATCAGTCCCTCCGGGGTCCGGTCGAAGGGCATCCCGAGGTGCTCGAGGTTGATGATGGTCTCGACCGCGTCACGGCACATGACCTCGGCCGCGTCCTGGTCGACGAGGTAGTCGCCGCCCTTGACGGTGTCGAACCAGTGCCACTCCCAGTGATCCTCTTCCGTGTTGCCCAGGGCGGCACACACCCCACCCTGCGCTGCACCGGTGTGGGAGCGGCTCGGGTAGAGCTTGCTGATGACCGCCACCCTGGCGGTTGGGCCAAGGTCCTTCTTGAGCTCCAGGGCGGCGTACAGGCCCGCCCCGCCGGCGCCCACGATCACCGCATCGAGCTCGTGGACGTTGAGGCCCGGGGGAGTCGAAACGCTCAGGGCAGGTAGCATCGGGCTACTTCGCAAACGGGCTGACGCTGCTCGCCCCAGCGGTCGCCGGGTCGAAGCCGATGATCACCACCATCCCGAGCACCAGCCAGACGACGGTCGCCGAGGCCAGGACGAGGAGGAGGGCGGTCCGCAGGCCCCCGCGCCTGACGAAGTCACCGATGACGACCCGCGTGCCGTTCACCCCGTGCACGAGCGCCAGCACGAGGAGCAGGAAGTCGTAGATCCGCCAGAACGGGGTCCCCCAGCGGCTGGTGACGAAGGCGAAATTGACCTCCTGGCCGCTCAGCTGCACGAGCACGTGCATGATGATCATGTGGCCCAGTGCCAGGATGACGAGGGCCAGCCCGGAGAGGCGCATGAAGTACCACATGAACCGCTCGAAGCCCGGGTTGGCGGGCCGGGCATGCGCCTGGCGCGACGGGTCGACGCCAGACACGTAGATCGTCCGCTGGCGGCTCATGCGCTGGACCTCACGCGTGGCCCCAGGGGGCGTACGGCGTGATCATGATGATGGTCAGGGGGACCATGGCGATCACCGTCGCGGCGATCACCGCGTAGGTGAGCGGCCGGTACAGCGAGGTCAGCCCGGGCCAGAAGTCCATGGCGATGACCCGCAGGCCATTGAGCGAGTGGTAGACGAGCGCCGCCATGAGCAGGATCTCGCCCAGCCGCGCCGGCAGGTTGTGGAAGAGGCTGAGCGCCACGTTGTACGGCCCTGGCCCCAGCGTCACCATCGAGGTCTCGACGATGTGGGCGAACAGGTACACGACCACGCCGAGGCCGGACAGCCGATGGCCGATCCAGGCCAGCTCAGCCCAGCTGATCCGGTATCTGAACAGGGTCACCCGCATGCCTCTCCTGCTGAGCCGATGGGGCACCGTCCACAGCTCATCGGTGGCCGAGGACGGTCGCGGCCGATTCTAGCGCCGCCGTGAGGATCAGCCTCGCAGTCGGGCGGCGACCGCAGCTCCGAATTCGCGGGTTCCGGCCGTCCCGCCCAGGTCCTGGGTGACCGTCTGCCCCTCGGCGATCACGCCGCGGACCGCGCTCTCGACGGCATCGGCGGCGGAGATCTCGCCCAGGTGGCGCAGCATGAGGGCTGCGCTCAGGATCAATGCGGTCGGGTTGGCCTTGTTCTGGCCGGCGTACTTTGGAGCCGAGCCATGCACCGGCTCGAACACCGCCGCCTTCTCGCCGATGTTGGCGCCCGGAGCCACCCCCAGCCCGCCCACCAGGCCGGCGCACAGGTCGCTGACGATGTCGCCGTACAGGTTCGGCAGGACCAGCACGTCGTAGAGCTGGGGTTTCTGGACGAGCTGCATGCACATGTTGTCGACGATCCGATCCTCGAACGCGACGCGCCCCTCGTAGTCGGCGGCGACCTGCTGGCAGCTCTCCAGGAAGAGGCCGTCGGAGAGCTTCATGATGTTCGCCTTGTGCACCGCGGTGACCTTGTGGCGACCGTTGCGCACCGCGTACTCGAACGCGTAGCGCGCGATCCGTTGGCTCGCGGCGCGGGTGATGATCTTGATGCTCTCCGCCGCATCGGGTCCCACGCGGTGCTCGATGCCCGCGTACAGGTCCTCGGTGTTCTCCCGCACGATGATCAGGTCCACGTTCTCGTAGCGGGTCACCACGCCCGCCATCGACCGCGCAGGCCGCACGTTGGCGTACAGCTCCAGGGCCTGGCGCAGCCCGACGTTCACGCTGCGGAACCCTGAACCCACCGGCGTCGTGATCGGGCCCTTGATGGCCACCCCGTTGCGCCGAATCGACTCGATCACGCGTTCCGGCAGCGGCGTCCCCTCGCTGGCGATCGTCGCCTCGCCGGCCTGCTGCATGTCCCAGTCGAAGCCGATGCCGGTCGCCTGGAGGACGTGGCGGGTGGCATCCGCGAGCTCCGGGCCGATGCCGTCGCCTGGGATGAGGGTGACGGCGTAGCTCACTGCGGTTGGTCGTCGTGGACGGATGCCGGCATACGGCGCGCAGTCTAAGCCGATCAACGTGATTGCCGCCCGCCGCCAGGCACCGCTTGGCGTGGCCGTACAATTCGGTCTGCCCCTCTCCGGCTGCTGCCCCAGTCGAGCGCGCGCGCCGGCGAGGACGCATGACAGCGCAGGAGACCGGATGAAGCTCCAGGAATATCGGTCCAAGGAGGTCCTGGCCCGACACGGCGTACCGCTGCTCGCGGGCGAGACGGCGACGACACCGGCGCAGGCGCGCGGGGCCGCGCAGCGGATCGGTGGACCCGTGGTGGTCAAGGCCCAGGTGCTCGTAGGCGGACGCGGCAAGGCCGGCGGCGTCAAGCTGGCGGCGACGCCGTCCGAGGCCGAGGAGCGAGCGGCAGAGATCCTGGGAATGGAGATCCAGGGGATCACCGTCCGCACCGTTCTGGTTGCGCCGGCCGTCGATATCGCCCGCGAGTTCTACCTGGGACTGATCCTCGACCGCGCGGCGCGCGCAATCGTGGTCATCGCCAGTGCGGAGGGCGGCGTCGAGATCGAGGAGACCGCACGCACCAACCCCGACGCGATCCTCCGGCTCCCACTCCACCCACTCCTGGGCCTGCGGGACCACAACATCCGTCGCGTCAGCTTCTTCCTGGGGATTCCGGCCGACCTTCGCCGCGACTTTGTGAGCGTGATGCGCGGCTTGTGCGGCGCATTCATCGAATCCGACGCAGACCTCGCCGAGATCAATCCACTTGCCGTCACCAGCGATGGGCGCCTGCTGGCGCTCGACGCCAAGATCGTCCTAGACGAGTCAGGACTCTTCCGCCACCCCGAGCTCGAGGTGATGCGCGACCTCAACGAAGAGGAGCCGTCGGAGATCGCCGCGCGGGAAGCGGGCATCAACTTCATCAAGCTCGACGGCACGATCGGCTGCATGGTGAATGGTGCGGGCCTGGCGATGACCACCATGGACCTCGTGAAGCTCGCGGGCGGTGAGCCGGCCAACTTCCTCGACATCGGCGGCGGGGCGAAGGCAGACAGGGTCGCCGCGGCGTTCCGGATCATCCTCAACGATCCGCACGTGCGCGCGATCCTCGTCAACATCTTCGGTGGGATCACCCGCGGCGACGAGGTCGCGCATGGCATCGTCGAAGCCCGCCAGACGCTGACCCGCGACGTGCCGATGGTGGTCCGGATCGTGGGCACCAATTCAACCGAGGCGCAGTCGATCCTGGCGCAGGCCAACCTGATCACCGCCGACTCGCTCGACGACGCCGCGGCGAAGGCAGTCGCGGCGGCACGCGAGGGTCAGGCAGGGTGAGCGTCCTCGTCAACCGGGAGACCCGGCTGGTGGTCCAGGGGATCACCGGGCGGGAGGGCGACTTCCACTCGCGGGCGATGCTCGAATACGGCACCCAGATCGTCGCCGGCATGACCCCCGGCAAGGGAGGGCAGATGGCGCTCGACGGGCGGGTGCCGGTCTTCGACACCGTGGCGGACGCCGTCCGCGAGACGGGCGCCAACACGAGCTGCATCTTCGTTCCGGCCGCGGGAGCCCCGGATGCCATCCTGGAGGCGGCATTCTCGGGGATTGGCCTCGTCTTCTGCATCACCGAGGGGATTCCCGCCCTCGACATGCTCGCCATCTATCACGTCCTCCGCCAGAAGGGCGTGCGGCTGGTAGGCCCCAACTGCCCCGGCGCGACGTCCCCGGGGCAGGCCAAGGTCGGCATCATCCCGGGGAACATCCACCGCGACGGGCCGGTGGGACTGGTCAGCCGTTCGGGAACCCTCACCTACGAAGTCGTGCAGGCCATGACCGACGCAGGCATCGGCCAGTCGACATGCGTCGGCATCGGCGGCGACCCGATCGTCGGCACGAGCTTCATCGACGTGCTCGACATGTTCAACCAGGACCCCGAGACCGAGGCGATCGTCATGATCGGCGAGATCGGCGGTGACGAGGAGGAGAAAGCAGCGGCCTTCGTGGAGCGCGAGGTGCGCAAGCCGATGGCGGCCTTCATCGCCGGTCGCACCGCACCCCCCGGGCGGCGAATGGGTCACGCCGGGGCGATCATCTCCGGTGGCACTGGCACGGCCGAGTCGAAGCGGGTCGCGCTCGAGGCGGCCGGGATCGCTGTGGCGGATTCGCCCTCACACATTCCCCCGCTCCTGCGCGCCGCCGGCGTCCGCGGCTGAGGCGATCAGCGCGGCGACTCCCTTCCTAGCCCCAGGGTGGCGAGGCGGTCGAGCTCGCCAAGCCGATCGAGTTCCTCGCTGCCAGCTGAGACGAGCGCGGCATCACGGCGCAGCGTGCCCAACTGCACGCGCGCCCTTGCGGCGTACCTGGCAGCGCCGGTCTCCTCGAAGATGCGCAGGCTCTCGGCGAGCTCCGCTTCGTCGGAGCGGAGGATGCCCCGCAGGCGACGCGCCTGAGCCTCGAGGATGCGCATCCCCGACGCGACGGCTTCCGCGATGATCTCGTCGACGGAGGCCATCGGGACCGGGTGGGCGCGATCGGCGCAGACGGCCAGTGCATGCTCGACGTAGTGCCGCCGTTCCGGATACCGCGCGTGTTCGCCGACCATGCCCGCGACGCCGTCCAGCGCGAGGTCGACGATCACCTGGAGGCGCGCGACCGGGTGCGACGGATCGAACTGCTCGATGATCTCCGAGGCGGTCGCCCGCCACCGCTCGAGCAGGTCGTCATCCCCGCGATTCCTCGCCCAGTCGATGCCGCTGAGCAGACCCTGCAGGCTGTAGCTCGCCGCCGGACGCTCGAATTCGATCCATTGGTTTCGCAGGTCCTCCAGGCTCGCGACGAGCTCCGGCCAGTTCCCGAGCATCGCGTCCGCGTACGCGTTCCACGATCCAGCCCCCAGCGCAAAGCCCGGGTTCTGCCCGGGCTGGAGGAGCGCCATCGCGGCAGTTGCCGCCTCCTTGGCGCGGTGGAGATCGCCGAGCGCGGTCGACGCCCAGGCAATCATGTTGAGGGCGTCCAGGCGCTCGTCGAGCGGCAGGCGTCCGCCCATCCTCTCCCGACGGTAGGAGAGCTCGCGCGCCGAAGCGGGATCCATCGACTGCTCGAGCGAGGTCATCGCGTCGAGCCCAGCGCTGATCAACCCGGGATCGTCAAGCTCCTCGGCGAGCCGGGTGCCCTCCTCGACGTTGCGTCGCGCGTCGGTCCCATCCTCGGGGGTCAGCGGTCGCAAGCCCGCGTTCCGCAGCCAGAAAGGCATGAAGCTCAGCGCGATGAGGAATCGCGCCCGGGCTCGCGGGCCGGCCTCTGGAAGCCAGCTGCGTCCCTGCTCGATAAGGCGCTCCATCGCCTCGACGGACGGCTGGCGGGCGACCGATGCGAACCATCGGCAGGTCACCATCAGCTGGTAGGCGAGGCAGTCGAGCAGGAAGTCGGGTGAGAGGGACTGGACCAGCCCGAGCTGCCAGGCGGTGGCGAAGGCCTGCGCCGATTGATCCCCGGCACCCAGCAGCTCGCCGATCCGCCGCCAGATCTCCGGCTGTACGTCTGCTGGGGCGAGCGTAGTCGCTGCCCGGAGATGCGCGACCGCCTCGCCTATTCCTCGAGCACCCGCAGCGACCTCTGCCGCCCGCCTGAGCCACGCGACCGCGCGCTCCCGCGTTCCGGGATCGCCCTCCCCAACCGCCTCGCCCAGGACAGCCGCCTCGCGATAGTGGAGTGCGACGAGCTCGGCGAGCTCATCCTCCCGACCTTCGGCGGCCGCCTCGAGCCAGTGCGCGGCGGCCGCGTGATGCCGGGCTCGCTCGGCACGCGGCAAGGTCCCGTAGGCAACATCCCGGATGAGGATGTGCCGGAACGCCAGCTCGCCCTGGCCGGCGGGCCGGAGCAGCTCCCGATCAAGGAGACGCTCCACGGCCGAAGAGGCTTCGTTCGCCAGGCTGTCGTCGACCGCCACGACGCCCCCGACGTTGAAGCTCCGGCCGAAGACCGAGCCGAGCTGGATGATTCGTCGGGCGGTGGGGTCGAGGTCGTCGAGTCGGGCGAGGACGGTCGCCTGCACCGTGTCCGGAAGCCCAGCGGCTGCGAGCGAGAGAGCCGCCGGATCTCGCAGGTCCACCCCTCGCTCGACGAGCGAGCGGACGATCTCGCCGGCGTAGAACGGGTTCCCCTCCGAGCGCTGTACGACGATCGGGACCAGCTCCGGGGCCGGGCCGTCGAGGAAGTTCTCGACGAGGTGCTGGATCGATTCGCCATCGAGCGGCTGGAGCGCGAGCGAGACATGGTTGCGCCGCCCTCCGCCCCAGGCCGGCCGGCGCTCGAGCAGCTCCGGCCGTGTGAGCGCGAGCATCAGCATCGGGGCGTCGGCGCGCGGCTGGAGGATGAACTCGACGAGGTCGAGCAGGCTGTCGCTCGACCAATGGAGATCCTCGACGAGGAGGATGAGCGGGCGCCGGGCGGCGGCCAGCTCGAGGGCGTCGCGCCACGCACCAAACAGCGCGCCACGGTCGAGGACGTCCGTGTCGGATGCGCCGATGGTGGCGGCCAGCAGGTTCGCGGTCTCGTCCGCACGCTCCGAGCCGGCTTCCTCCAGCCAGGCGCGGACGCGCTGGCGAATCTCGTCCGGTGCAGCCGAGTCCTCTTCCATGCCGAGGAGACCCAGGAGCAGGCTCCGCATCGGCCAGTACGTCAACCGCTGTCCGTAGGGAAGGCATTGGGCGATGAGGACCTGCGCCGTCGGCTCCAGGGACGCCAGCCGGGAGGTGAACTCCTCGACGAGGCGGCTCTTGCCGGTGCCTGCCGGCGCGATGAGGCTGACGAGGTAAGGCCGCCGCTCGCTGAACGCACGACGGGCGACGAGCTCGAGCTGGGCGAGGTCCGCATCTCGCCCGACGAGCGGCGTGCGCGGTCGTGCAGCCGAAGACGGGCCGATGACCATCCGTGCCGTGACGGCGCTGGCCTTGCCCTTGAGCTGGAGCTCGACGGGCGGCCCGAAGTCGTAGGCGTCTCCCGCGGCACTCGCCGTTCGTCCGCTGGCGAGCACCTCCCAGGGCTCGGCGGCCTGCTGGAGGCGCGCAGCCACGTTCACCGCATCGCCGGTCACGATGAAGTCGCCCTGGTCTCGCTCGCGGCTGGCGACGACCTCGCCGCTGTTGATCCCGAGCCGGATCGGGAGCCGATCGCCCAGGACGGGATCCTCGCGGACGAGCGCGACCAGCTCCAGCGCAGCGTCAATCGCCCGGCGAGCATCGTCGTCATGCGCCTGCGGCAGGCCGAAGATGGCCATCACCGCGTCCCCGATGAACTTCTCCAGGGTCCCCGCGTGCGACTCGACCACCTGTCGCGCGATCTCGAAGAAGCGCGCCAGCAGGCGGCGGAGGTCCTCGGGGTCGAGCGACTCGCCCAGCGAGGTCGAACCGACCACGTCGGCGAACAGCACCGTGACGAGTCGCCGCTCCTCGGGCATGGCGGCATGGTAGCCGCGGCCATGCGGCCGGGCCGATGTCAGCCGCGCTCGAGCAGCTCCCAGAGGACCCCGTTCAACGTTCGTGGGTGGATGAAGGCAACCGAGCCGTGGGCGCCGGGCCGCGGCGTCGCATCGATGAGCTCCGCCTCAGCGCTGAGGAGGGCGGCGAGGTCGCGTGGCAGGTCGGTGCTCCGCAGGCAGACGTGATGGAGCCCCTCGCCGCGGCTGGCCAGGAAGCGGCCGACCCCGCTCTCGGCGTCGGTTGGCTCGATGAGCTCGATCATCGCCGCCGGCGCCGGCCCGCTCGCGAGGAAGACGACCCGCACGCCCTGTGCGGGCATCGCCATCGGATCGTCGAGCGGATCCATGCCGAAGAGCTCGCGGTAGCGTGGCAGCGACGCCTCGATCGAGCGCACCACCACCGCCACGTGGTCGATTGGGCCGAGCCGCACGGGGTCCGTATCACTCACGGCCGGTACTCGCCCCATACCTCGCGCAGCGTTCCGGCGATCTCGCCCAGGGTCACGCTGACCTCAACGCAGGCGCGGATCCGCGGCAGCAGGTTCTCGGTCCCAAGCGCCGCATCGCGCAGGCGATCGACGGCATCGGCGGCGACCGCCGCGTCCCGGGCCACTCGAATCCCTCGCGTCCGCTCCACCTGGCGTCGCTCGGTCTCGGGGTCGATGCGCTGCGGCGCCGGCCGCTGAGCGGTGCCATCGGCGAAGGCATTCACACCCACCACCACCTGCTCGCGGCTCTCGACCGCGCGCTGGACGGCATAGGCCGCGTCGGCGATCTCTCCCTGCTGATAGCCAGCCTCGAGGGCAGCCAGGGTCCCGCCGCGGCGCTCAATCTCGCCCAGCAGGGTCCGGATCTGCTCCTCGAGCCCATCGGTCAGCGCCTCGAGGAAGTAGGAGCCGCCGAGTGGGTCGACCGGGGCCACCAGGCCAGACTCGTACGCCAACACTTGTTGTGTCCGGAGAGCGAGGCGTGCCGTCTCCGGAGTGGGCAGGCCGAGCGCCTCGTCGAGGGCGTTGGTATGAAGGCTCTGGGCCCCGCCAAGGGTCGCGGCGAGCGCCTGAACCGTGGTCCGTACCACGTTGACCTCTGGTTGCTGCGCCGTGAGCGTGGAGCCACCGGTCTGCACGTGGAAGCGCATTGCCATGCTCTTCGGATCCCGTGCCGCGTACCGGTCACGGGCGACGGTGGCCCACACGCGACGGGCGACACGGAATTTGGCCACCTCTTCGAGCAGGTCGTTGTGCGCGGCGAAGAAGAAGGAGAGTCTCGGCGCGAAGTCGTCGAAGGCGAGGCCCGCGGCCAACGCGGCATCGGCGTAGGCGATCGCGTTGGCGATCGTGAACGCCACCTCCTGGGCGGCCGTGGAACCCGCCTCGCGCATGTGGTAGCCCGAGATGCTGATGGTGTTGAAGCTGGGCAGCTCGGTCCGGCAGTAGGCGAAGGTATCGGTCACCAGGCGCATCGAAGGTTCGGGCGGGAAGATATAGGTCCCGCGCGCGATGTACTCCTTGAGGATGTCGTTCTGGATCGTCCCGCGCAGTGCGTGGGGATCCATCCCCTGCCGGCGGCCGACCGCCTCGTACAGGGCGAGCAGGATGGCCGCGGTGGCGTTGATGGTCATGGAGGTGCTGACGCGATCGAGGCCGATGCCGCCGAAGAGGAGCTCCATGTCCGCCAGGCTGTCGATCGGCACGCCCACCCGGCCGACCTCGCCGTCCGACATCGGGTCGTCGCTGTCGTAGCCCATCTGGGTCGGCAGGTCGAACGCCACCGAGAGGCCGGTCTGGCCGGAGGCGAGCAGGTATCGGAACCTTGCGTTCGTCTCCTCGGCGGATCCAAAGCCTGCGTACTGGCGCATCGTCCACGCTCGGCCACGGTAGCCAGTTGGGTGGATCCCGCGCGTGAAGGGAAACGCGCCTGGCTCGCCGAGGGCGATCCCCGGCTGCTCATCCCCGTCCGGCCTCGGCCCGTAGACGGGATCGACCTCGATCCCCGAGGGGGTCCGGTCGTGACGGGGAGCGGGTGCCTCCTCGGGTGGGCTCATGAGGCGGCGATTGTACCGATGGCGTACGGCTATTCGAGCCGCAGCAACACGTCGCCGGTGCCGACCGTTCGCCCGGGCTCGACGAGGATGGCCGCCACCCGACCGGATCGGGGAGCCCGCACCTCGTTCTGCATCTTCATCGCCTCGATCCTCACAAGCGCCTCGCCCTCCGCCACCTCGGCTCCCGGCGTTGCCTGCACGGCGACGACGAGACCGGGGAGGCTGGCACGGATCTCGAGCGGTCCGCGGTGCGCCGTCGCCCCCACCGCCGATGCCTCCGCGAGGAGCTGTTCTCGCCAGCTGCGGACGGTGACCGGCACCCGGCGGCCCCGCAGGGTCACCACCCAGTCGGCACCGGCGCCCTCGACGACCACGTCGACCGACCGATGGCCGTCTGTGAGGCGTGCGATCCCGCCGGCTCGATCCACCCAGGTGACCCGCCATCCGTCTGCCGGGTCGACCTCGACCGCGTCCGGGCCGACGAGCACCTGCAGCTGCCCGCGACGTGGGCTCGCTGCTCGAGCCGCAGGCGCCCCTGCTCCGTCGCCATCGGTCAACGGAGCGCCTCGCGTCGGGCGAGCTGCGCCCAGGGGGAGTCGCCTTCGGCATCTGCCGCCTCCGCCTGACCCGATGGTGAGCGCTCGGGAGCGGCCGCCTCCGCTGTTCGCGCCGCGAGTCCCGCGAGGGCCAAAAGTGATGCATCCTCCCGAGCCAGCGTGACTCCCCCGCCCCACCGGTCGGCGACCAGACCGGTGTCGTAGGCGCCGGCGGCGAACCCCGCCTCGTCGAGCAGCCACTGGTGGAAGCCCAGGTCGGTCTGCAACCCTCCGACCAGCGTCTCGTCGAGGGCGCGCCGCATGCGTTGCAGGGCCGCCGGTCGATCCGCAGCGTGCACCATGACCTTGGCCAGCAACGGGTCGTACTCGACGGGCAGAGGCAGCCCCGGCTTCACCGCCGCATCAACCCGGACACCGGGCCCCTGCGGGAGACGCCAGGTGGTGACCGCGCCGCCCACCGGCCGGAAGCCGTCATACGGATCCTCGGCGTACAGGCGGACCTCAATGGCATGGCCACGCGGGGTGGCGGAGGCGACCTCGGGCGGGAGGCGCTCGCCGGCGGCGATCCGGATCTGCCATGCCACCAGGTCCAGGCCGGTGACCAGCTCGGTGATGCCGTGCTCGACCTGCAGACGGGTGTTCATCTCCAGGAAGTAGTGCTGGCCATCCGCACCGAGCAGGAACTCGACGGTCGCCGCGTTGTGGAAGTCGACGGTTGCGGCCACGAGCCGAGCCGACTCGAAGAGCGCCTCCCGGATGGCCGGCGTCACCGCCGGAGACGGCGTCTCCTCGACGAGCTTCTGGTGGCGCCGCTGGACACTGCAGTCGCGTTCCCCCAGGCAGACCAGGCCGCCTCCTTGGTCACCCAGGAGCTGGACCTCGACGTGGCGGGCGGGCGAGACGAGGTGCTCAAGGTAGAGCGTCGGGTCGCCGAACGCGGCCTTTGCCTCGGCGCGCGCTGCGGCGAGCAACCCCTCGAGATCCCCGGCCCGCTCGACCCGCCGCATGCCGCGTCCCCCGCCCCCGGCGGCTGCCTTGAGCATCGCCGGGTAGCCGACGCCTGCGAGCTCCTCGGGGGGAGCCTCGCCCAGCGGCAGCACGAGCCCCGGGACGATCGGCACGCCAGCCGCTGCGACCGCACGTCTGGCCGCCAGCTTGTCCCCGAGTGACGCGAGGGTCGCCGGCGGCGGCCCGATCCAGACCAGCCCCGCGGCCTCGACCGCCCGGGCAAAGCCCGCGTTCTCCGAGAGGAACCCGTAGCCCGGATGGACCGCCTCCGCGTTGGCGCGCAGGGCCGCGTCGATGAGCGCCGCGACCGACAGGTATGACTCGGAGGCGCGGGCTGGCCCGATCCGAATGGCCTCATCGGCGACCTCGGCATGCACGGCCTCGACGTCACCGTCCGAGTAGACCGCCACGCTCTCGATCCCCAGCTCGCGGCAGGCGCGGGCGATGCGGACCGCGATCTCACCGCGGTTGGCGATGAGGATCCGCCGAAACGGCGGGATCATCCCCGGAGTCGCGTGTCTTTGCGCACGGACAGCTGCATCTAGAGCGGGATGTTGCCGTGCTTCTTGGGAGGCAGCGCCTGTCGCTTTCCCTCGAGCATCCGCAGCCCGGAGGCGATCCGGCGTCGCGTTTCCGATGGGAGGATCACCTCGTCGACGTATCCGCGCGCGGCAGCGACGTACGGATTGGCGAAGCGCTCCTGGTACTCAGCCACCAGGGTGGCCCGTTCTGCCTCCGGATCGGATGCTTCCGCGATTCGGTCGCGGAAGATGATGTTCACCGCTCCTTCGACCCCCATCACCGCGATCTCCGCTGTGGGCCACGCGAAGTTGAGGTCGCCACGGACGTGCTTACTGCTCATCACGTCGTACGCGCCTCCGTAGGCTTTCCGGGTGATCACGGTCAGCTTTGGGACGGTCGCCTCGCAGTAGGCATAGAGCAGCTTGGCCCCGTGTCGGATGATTCCCCGATGCTCCTGCTCGACGCCGGGGAGGAATCCCGGCACATCGACCAGGGTCACCAGCGGCACGTTGAAGCAATCGCAGGTACGGACGAACCGCGCGGCCTTGTCGGACGCGTCGATGTCGAGCACACCGGCGAGCACCTCCGGCTGCTGGGCCACCACGCCGACGCTGCGCCCCTCGATTCGGGCAAAGCCGCAGATCACGTTGCGGGCGAATAGCGCATGCACCTCGAGGAACGATCCGCGATCCACGACCGCCTCGATCACTCCGTGCATGTCGTACGACTCGGCCGCCGAATCCGGGATCAGCTCGTCCAGTCCGTCCGCGTCGGTCGCCGGCTCCTCCCAGTCGACGCGCACTGGCGGTAGCTCGACGTTGTTCCGCGGCAGGTAACCGATCAATCGACGGGCCAGGTCGATGGCCTCCGGCTCTCCGGCTGCGAGGAACTGCGCCACCCCGCTCGTCTCGTTGTGGACCCGTGCCCCGCCCAGCCCTTCGAGGTCGATCTCCTCGTGGGTCACGCTCTTCACCACCGCCGGTCCGGTGACGAACATGTAGCTGCCCTCGGCCATGATCGTGAAATCGGTGATCGCCGGTGAGTAGACCGCGCCGCCTGCGCACGGACCGAGGATCAGCGAGAGTTGTGGCACGACCCCACTTGCCCGCGTGTTGCGCAGGAAGATCTCGGCGTAGCCACCCAGGCTGACAACCCCTTCCTGGATTCGCGCGCCCCCCGAATCGGAGAGCCCGACGATCGGCGCGCCGCTCTCCAGCGCGAGGTCCATCACCTTACAGATCTTCTCCGCCTGTGCCTCGGAGAGCGACCCGCCGAAGACGGTGAAGTCCTGCGCGTAGACGAACACCAGGCGTCCGTCGATGAGTCCGTGACCGGTGACCGCTCCGTCTCCGAGATACCGCTGATCGTCGATCCCGAAGTCGGTGGCTCGATGTGTCACGAAGGCATCGAACTCCTCGAACGATCCTTCATCGAGAAGCAGCTCGAGCCGCTCGCGGGCGGTGAGCTTGCCACGGGCGTGCTGTTGCGCGATGCGCTCCGCTCCCCCGCCCTCGAGCGCCGTCCTGCGCATCTCCACCAGGCGCGCGTTCTTGTCGGCGGTCGACACTCGAAGTCCTCCGCTGCGGATGGTGGGCCCAGCAGGGATCGAACCTGCGACCCGCCGGTTATGAGCCGGATGCTCTCACCACTGAGCTATGGGCCCGTCCCCTTCGCTGGTGGACAACTGCGAGTATAGGTCGTCGTCTTTGCACAAAGACGACGGTCGATGGACACCTTGTGGATAACTCCGATGGACCGTCGCGTCACGGCGCAGGTATCATCGCCAGGTCGCAGTCCGCGACCCTCCCCGCCCTTTCGGCTTGCAAAGGTGCTGCGTTGACCAAGGTAATTGCGATAGCGAACCAGAAGGGCGGCGTCGGGAAGACGACCACCTCCATCAACCTGGCTGGGGCACTCGCCGAGCTCGGCTACCGCGTTTTGTGTATCGACATGGATCCGCAGGCGAACCTCACCGTCGGACTCGGGATCTCGCTCTCCGACGTTCGGCAATCCATGTCTGACGTCCTCTCCGATGACCGAGCGCCTCTCGAATCGATCGTGCGCCAAACCGAGATGCCCGGTCTCTCCGTCGCACCCGCCACCCTCGAGCTTGCCTCGACGGAGGTCGAGCTCTTCACCGCCATCGGCCGGGAGATGATCCTGCGCGACACGATCGACGGCTGGGCGGAGCGGACGTACGACGTGCTCATCATCGACTGCCCACCGACCCTCGGCCTGTTGACCATCAACGCCCTGGTGGCGAGCAACCGGGTGATCATCCCGGTGCAGACGCAGTACTACGCGATCAAGGGCCTGACCGCGCTGATCAAGGTGATCAACACCATCAAGCTCAAGCTCAACCACGACCTCGAGATCCTCGGCCTGCTGGCGACCTTCTACGACGGCCGCACCGTCCTGGCCCGAGAGATGCTCGAGAACCTGCGCGAGCTCGGCGACCAGCGGGTCTTCAACACGATGATCAAGAACACGGTGAAGCTCGGCGAAGCCCCGCTCACCGGCAAGCCGGTAACCGAGTACGCGTCCGCCTCCAATGCGGCCCGCGCCTTCCGCGACCTGGCCCAGGAGGTGATCGAGCTTGGCTAGCAAGCGCCCTGCCATACGGGAAAACATCCATCGGCTCTTCGACGACGCGGCGACCACCGAGCTCGCGCCGGGGATCGTGTCCCTCATCGAGTCACGCGCGACGCACGCACAGATCCGGGAGGTGGCGCTCGGTCGGATCCTCACGAACCCGGCCCAGCCGCGACTCTCATACGAGGAGGACTCCCTCACCGAGCTCGCCGACAGCATCCGCGAGCATGGGGTGCTGCAACCGATCCTTGTCAGGCCGGTCGGCAGCCAGTACGAGCTCATCGCCGGCGAACGGCGATGGCGCGCCTCACGCCTCGCAGGACGCGACACGATTCCCGCCATCGTTGCCGATTTCGACGAGGAGACCGCGCTCGAGGTGTCCATCATCGAGAACCTCCAGCGCGAGGACGTCTCCCCGCTCGAGGAGGCGGCGATGTACAGGAAGATGACGGGCTTCGGCTATTCGGTACGGCAGCTCGCACAGAAGATCGGCAAGGACAAGGGATACGTCGAGAATCGGTTGCGCCTCGCCGACGCGCCACCGGAAGTCCGTGACCTGGTGTCCGTGCGCAAAGACACCATCAGCCACGCCTACGAGCTGATGAAGCTGACCGATGAGCGCCTGCGGCGCAGGCTGGCAAAACGCGTCGCCGCCGGCGAGCTCAGCCTGGCCAAGCTGCGGGCCATTACCGGTGGCGAGGCGGACGAGCCGGACGCCGCCCCGACGAAGCGCCGGCGGGCGCGGACCACGGCCGGCGCGGTGGCCGTGGCCCGGCAGACCGACGACTCGCTGATGGATACCAAGGCAAAGCTGGCGGGAGCGGTGGACGAGCTGGTCGACCTGCTCCGCCATCCGGACGTCATCGAGCAGATCCCCGACGGCAACCGCCTGAACCTGGCGAAGTACCTGACGATCACCCGCCTCAAGCTCGAGAACGCGATCGCAATCCTTCGCTCGGGGCTCGCGGAGTAGCGCCGCCCGTCGCCGGGCGCACGCGACGGGCCTACGGGGTGTAGGCCATGACCTCGCGCTGGGCGACCAGGAAGTCGATCAGCCGTTGGCGCGCCTTCGGATCCGTGCGGCGGAGTCCGGCGATCGCCCGGGGGAGCTCGAAGATCGGCGCCGCCAACTCCCCTGCGGTGTCGATGCCGATGACGTGGTCCGGGCCACCGCCGACCATGAAGACACGCTGGAAGCCCCTGGCGTCGAGGCCGGTCACCCGGCAGAAGGCGGCAATCGCTGTTCCCACCCCGATACGCTTGGCGAAGTCGACGAAGAGGTCGGCCGCCCAGGCGTCGATCTGCTCGTCCGACTGGGCGGCGACCATCTCGCGGTAGGGCTTCTCGTCGGCCGTCGCAAAGCTCACGGCGCCGATGATAGCGGAGCCAGTGCCTCGCCCGGCCGCGATCGGCAGCGACACGCCGGAGCACCGCTGACCCTTCCGCTCCTGCTACCCTCCCGCCGTGATCAATCGCCGTGGGGACCCACGCACCGCCGACCGAATCGTGTTCGATCTGCTGCGCAGCGTTCCGCCGGACGAGGGGACGGTGATCGGCAGGGCGGTCTTCCGGGATGGAACGATCGACGTCGAGGCGGACCCCGACGTGGAGGTCGCCGTCCGCGAGCTGATGGAGCGGCCATTCGTGGATCGGGTCCAGGCCGACGAACGCCCGCGAGGGTACCGTCGCAGCCGCGAAGGCCAGGTGGACCTGCTCGTCCCGGGCATGCCGGAACACTTCATCGCCCTGATGCGGGGCCTCTGGCTCTCCTATCCAGACGGCTCGGTGGTGACCGCCCGGGCGGCAGTGCCCGGGATGGACCCCTCCGCGCCCCCGATGCTTCCCGAGGCGGTCGAGTCGTCACCCGCGATCGTCGATCCGGCCATCCGCCGGGCCAGCCTGGCGGTGAGCGACGAGACCGCGGGCGGGCGGCCGCTCGTCAGGCCGCACGCGCCACTTCCCGGCGATCGACCAACGGCGACCGCGCCGCATCGGACCGATTGTGGCTGGCTCACATGAATGCGCAGATTTACATAGATTCACTCGCAAGCCGCGGACGCTTCCGGCGGACCGTGGCCAGCCGCTCGGTCGGATAGAATCGCGGGCATGTCGATCCGCTTCTTCGTCTTCCCCGCGGGGATCGCGTTGCTGGCGCTCGCCTACTACCTGCTCAGTGGCGACATGGCAGGAACCACCATGCTGGCGGTCTTCGCCCTGGCGATGGCGCTCTTTGGCTCGATCCTGTTGCCCACGGTCAACGACGTCGGGCCGACCGCCCCGGTCGACCCGGACTGGGAGCCCCGGCAGCCACCGCGCTGAACCCATCCCACCCCCGGACAAGGCGATGCCGGGGTCTCTGTGGCTGCCCTAGCGGTCACCCGCTAACACAGAGCCCCGGCTCACCAGTACTAACGGCCTATCCAGCGATTCGTTAGTCGGCGGCCCGGCCACCACCGCTGACGAGCCTTCAGCGAATGCCGGTGTCGTAGGTCACTTGCAGACGTGCCGTTGGCACACCGACGTCCACCCGGAACTCCATCGCCGCTGGCGTCCCCATCAGCCCCTCCTTCGGCTGCGGCACCAGCCGATAGGCGCCTGGCTCGAGGGTCACGCTGAACGAGCCATTCGCCGCCGAGGTCGCCCGCGCGACTTCGCGTCCAGCCGCATCCTGCACGAGCAGGACGGCGCCCGCCACCGGGCGAGCGGCGCATGCAGGATCGGGCGGCTGCTGCTCGACCGGACAGATTGGCCCGGCCGTCACCCTGCCGCTGACCGCGCCGCCGACGGTCCCCGAACCACGGGGCGAGGCGCCAGGCGCGCACGCGGCCAGGACGACGACCACGAGGAGGGCGGCTAACCAGAGCGGAGCGAAGGCGGCACGCATGCCGTACGGACGGTACTCGAGCCGATCAGGTTCCACGACTTCGGCGCTCGCCGGAGCACCTCTCCGCGGGCGGGTGCCCCGACCTTCGCGCAGTAATCGCGATACCCTCTCGCCGTGGCGATCCCTCAGACCGGCATCTTCGCGCTGGGTACGATGTCGCACGCGTACCTCGAGTTCGACCTGCTGCAGGGAGGCAATCGAGCGGGGCTCGTCTCCGTTGTGGCGGGGCTCCGCGAGCCACGCACCACCATCGGCGGCGTCAACCTGGTGGCCGGGTTCCGGCCTGAGCTATGGGCCGCCATCGCGCCCGACGCAGCACCGCCCGGTGTCACGGGGTTCGACGACCCGGTCACGGGAGCCGACGGCTACACCCTTGCAGCCACCCAGCATGACGTCGTGGTCTGGCTAGCCGGTGGTGCGTACGACGTGGTCTTCGACCTCTCCCGGGATGTCGTGACTGCGCTCGCCGGACAGGCAGCGCTCATGCACGAGATGGTCGGCTGGCCATACCACCGGGATCTCGACCTGACCGGGTTCATGGACGGCACGGAGAACCCGACGCTGGTCGAAGCGACCGCCGTGGTGCTCCTTCCTCCGGGCACGCCGGGTGAGGCCGGGACCATCCTGCTCCTCCAGCAGTGGGAGCACGACGCTCGAGCCTGGGAGGGACTGGCGGTGGATGCGCAGGAGCGCATCATCGGCCGAACCAAGCTGGAGAGCACGGAACTCGACCCGTCGCCATCGGGCTCTCATGTGGCGAGCACCAATCAGGACCGGTTCGGCAAGATCTTCAGGCGCAACATCGGATACGGGACCTTGGTGGCGCACGGCACGATATTCGTTGGCTTCTGTGCCTCGCAGCGTCCCCTCGCGGCGATGCTCGAGAGCATGGTTGGCCTGGACGGGAACGCTCGCGACGAGCTCACCCGATTCGCCCGCGCCGTCAGCGGCGCCTACTACGTGGTCCCGTCAGCCGAGCGCCTTGCCGCATTTCGCCAAGCGGAGCCTGAATGAGCGCCGCGGAGGGACTTCGCCCTCGGCCTTGACGCCTGGACCTATTATCAGACCGACAGTCGGTCTGATAAAGAGGCACGGCGCTTGGCGCGCACACTCAACCCAACCGTCCACGCGGTTCGCCGCGACGCATTCGTCGACGCTGCCCAGCGTCTCATCCAGGCGAAGGGCTACGAGCAGATGAGCGTCCAGGACGTCCTGGACGAGCTGGACGCGTCCCGGGGCGCCTTCTACCACTATTTCGACTCAAAGGCGGCGCTCCTCGAGGCCGTCGTCGACCAGCAGATGGATGGCGCCCTCGCGTCGTTCGCGTCGCTCCTCGCCGACCCGCGCCAGTCTGCCCTCACGAAGATCTCCGGCATCTTCGGCGGCATCACCAGCTGGAAGAACGCACGCAGGGACCTGATGCTGGGCCTCCTGCAGACCTGGCTCTCGGATGAGAACGCGATCGTCCGCGAGAAGTTCCGTCGTGAGGTCCATCGGCGCCTGACGCCGATCCTCGCAGGGGTCGTGTCCCAGGGGGTTGACGAGCTGGTCTTCACCGCGGCCGCTCCGGAGCACACCGCGCAGGTATTCGTCGCGCTCCTCATGGGCATGAATGAAGCGGCGGCCCGGCTCTTCGTTGCCCGGCAGGCGAAGGTCATCACCTTCGAGGCAGCGCGGCAGGAACTCACCGCCTACGCGGATGGCCTCGGGCGGATCCTGGGCGCCCGGCCCGGATCGTTGGCCATGGTCGACGAGGCGACGTTGCACCTCTGGTTCGACTGATGACGATCTTGAAAGGATAGGAATGACGGCGATCATCCAGACCGAGAAGCTGAACAAGACGTACGGCACCCATCGCGGGATCGTCGATGTTGACCTCGAAGTCGAGCAGGGCGAGGTGTTCGGATTCCTCGGACCGAATGGGGCGGGCAAGACGACGACCATCCGAACCGTGCTCGACCTCATCCGTCCGACCAGCGGGCGCGCCCTGGTATTCGGCATCGAGTCGAGCCGTGATCCGGTCGCGATTCACCGGCGGATCGGCTACATCCCCGGTGAGTTCACCCTCTACGACCGACTGACCGGGGGCCAGACGCTCGCGTATTTCGCCAACCTGCGGGGTGGCGTCGACCACGCCTACCAGGCCTCGCTGGTCGAGCGCTTCGAGGTCGACACCTCGCGGCGCTTCCGCGAGTACTCGAAGGGCAACAAGCAGAAGGTCGGGCTGATCGTCGCCCTCCAGCATCGGCCCGAGCTGCTCATCCTGGATGAGCCGACCTCCGGGCTCGACCCGCTCGTCCAGCAGTCGTTCTACGCGCTCGTGCGCGAGGCGAAAGCCGATGGCCGGACCGTCTTCCTGTCGAGCCACATCCTCTCCGAGGTGGAGCGCACCTGCGACCGGGTGGCGATCATTCGGGACGGGAAGCTGGTCAAGGTCGACAGCATCGACGGGCTGCGCGACCTCGCACACCACCAGGTCGAGCTGCGCTTCGCGGGGGAGGTGCCCGCCGCGACCTTTGCCGCCCTGCCCGGCGTGAGCGACCTCGTCGCCGAGGACCACGTCCTGCGGATGCGCGTCTTCGGACCGATCACCCCGGTCGTGCAGGCCGCTGCGCGCTACGAGCTCATCGATTTCGTCAGCCGCGAGCCTTCCCTCGAGGAGACATTCCTGGCGCAGTACGGAACGCAGGCCGCCCCCGCCGCGGCGGAGGCATGAGCCGATGACCGCCCAGCATCCGCCAATCGCCGCGCCGTCGGCGTCCGCGCCGCCATCGGTTCCTGCCTGGAGCCGCATCTACGGCCTCGGCAGTATCTACGCCAAGACCCTTCGCGACTCACGGCTCTCATTCCTCATCATCACCGGGCTTACCGGCGGGCTGATGCTCGTGGTCGGCGCGGCGCTCGGCCAGGACATGTCCACCCCGGCTGCTCGGGCTGATCTGCAGCGCCTCGTGGAGAGCCTGCCACCGATCATGACTGGCCTGGCCGGCAACCCGGTGAACATCGGCACGCTGGGCGGCTATCTGTCGTGGAAGTACGGGCCGTTCTTCGCGCTGATCATCGGGATCTGGTCGATCCTGGCGCTCTCCTCGACGCTCGCCACCGAGGCTCAGCGGGGCTCGATGGACTTCGTCGCGGCGTCACCGTTCGGCAAGCGCCGCGTGGCCGTGGAGAAGCTCGCGGCGCTCCTGACGGTCCTCGCTGTCGCGATGGCCATTCTGGCCGTCTGCTCCTGGCTGGTGGGCGTGCTGTTCGGGACCATCCCGGCCGATGACATCTCCCCCGCCGCCGCGATTGACTTCGCGCTCGGCGTCGGGCTCATCGGGCTCGCGTCGGGCTCCCTGGCATTCGCGCTCGGGCCCCTGGTGGGCCGCGGGTCAGCGGCCGGCATCGCCGGCGTCGTCATGACGGTGGGCTTCCTGGTCAACGGATACCAGTCCTCCGTGCCGGCCTTCAAGCCGATTGCCTGGTTCAGCTGGTTCTCCTGGACGTCGAAGAACCTGCCACTCGCCGGTCAGTTCGACTGGCTCTCCCTCGTTCCCGTGGCGCTGACGGTCGTCGTCCTGCTCTGGATCGGGATCGAGGCCTTCGCCCGGCGCGACCTGGGCGTGACCACCACCATCCGCTGGCCGGGCCTGCCCGCAGCCACGCTTGGGGTTGGTGGTCCAGCCCAGCGGTCGTTCGGCGATCGGCTTCCAACGGCGATTGGGTGGGGCCTCGGGATCGGCGTGCTGGGCCTGATGGGCGGCGCCGGCGCGAAATCGCTGGCCGATTCGCTGGCCGCGGGATCAGGTGACGCGCTGAAGCTCTTCCACCAGATCTTCCCGGCGTACGACCTGACGAGCGCGGGCAGCTTCCTCGAGCTGTTCTTCATCGGCTTTGGGCTCATCATCGCGGGCTTCGCCGCTGCGTCGCTGGCCGGCGGATGGGGGACGGATGAGTCGAGCGGGCGCACCGAGATGCTGCTCACCTCGCCCGTCCCTCGTGGACGATGGGCGATCCTGACCGGGGTCGGCGTGCTCGGTGCGGTGGCGGTGATGACGGTTATCGGGGCCGTCGGGGTCGGCATCGGCTCGGCGATCGCCGGCGGAGACGTCCTGACTCCCATCGCCGGCTCGGTGACCATCGGCCTGTACGCCGCCGCCCTCATCGGCATCGGGCTGGGCGTTGGCGGCTTGTTCCGAGGCTCGATCGCCGGCGAGGTGGTGGCCGTTGTGGTCATCGCCACCTTCCTGGTGGACCTGGTGGCGCCCGCCCTGAAGCTTCCCGACTGGGTGCACCAGCTGGCGCTGACGACGCACTTCGGTCAGCCGATGGTCGGGCAATGGGACTGGGTCGGGATCCTGGCGTGCATCGCCCTTGCCGTTGGCGGCCTGGCCATCTCGGGCTGGGGGATGGGGAGGCGAGACCTGGCGACCTAGCGCCCGCTCAAACGAAGCTCAGTGCGGGGCTCAGCTCCCTGCCGAGCATCGAGGAGAGTCGAGCGACCTCGGCCTCCAGCGCCTTCGGCGGCGGCCTGCCCGCCTCGGTGAACCAGGCAACCCGCGCCGGGTCCCCTTCGAGCTCCCAGGTTCCCGACACGCGACCGCCGGCGACCACGACAGGTGCAATCCAGCCACTCTGCCTGCTCACCGCTCGTCGTCGCGGGGCGGGCACGACGTGGTGGTCTTCGGTGCCAGGGCCCAGCACGTACTGGTCGAAGCCGGGCAGGAGACGCACGGTGGACGAGGGATGCGCCGATGTCAGCTCGGCGACGTGCTCCGCCAGTACATTCGCCCGGACGCCGTCGACGTCGACCTCGACGAGCCGATCGCCGAGCTCGTGGATCCAGCTGCGGATGGTTCGAGCTCCGATCCTGCCGCGCGAGAGCCAGTTGCGGAAGTTGTCGGTCGTCGCCGGGCCGTGGGCCCCGAGATAGGCGACGATGACGATCGGCGCCGCCTCGTCCGCGGGCGGAACGCCGCCCCAGCGGGCGCTCGCCGCCTGGGGCCGCGTGAACGTCACACGGTTGCCGCGGCTCGGCCCGAAGCACAGGTCTCCCTGCCAGGCGAGCGGCTTGAGAAGCGTCCCCCACCCCGAAAGGAGCGCCTCACCGATGTGCTCGAGCCCGGGGAGGGCGGTGACCGCCGCGGCGAGCTCCTCCCGGCTGAGGATCTTGCCGTCCAGGATCTCTCGCGACCGCAAGCCTAGCGTTGGTTCAGCGCGTCCGATATTCGGCGACCCGCAGCTCGACGAGCTTGGTAACGAGCTCCGCGGGGAGGGGCTGGTCCGGGCGGAAGCTGATCGTCCCCTTCTGGAGCCGATACCCGGCCAGCTCCGCGGCGTACGCCCGCAAGGGCGCTTTCCCCGCGTAGAACGAGCACTGCTCCTTCGCCACCCCGAAGCCGACGAACCATCGCCCATCGAGGCGGAAGGCCGGCATGCCATAGGCGATCGCCTCGACGGCATCGGGCGCAGCCGCGTGGATCTGCTCGCGCAGTCGCTGGAGCGCCGCGCGCTGATCGGCTGGCATGCGGGCCAGGTACTCGTCGATGGTGCCTGCCGCCATCGGTCCCTCCTCGCCGGCTCGATATCTTCCCGGTGTTGCCGATCGTCTACCTATTGCGGCGCTCGAGCAAGGCTGGCAGGGTCGCGCCGTCCGAGGTACCGCTGACCGCGGATGTCCGGGCCGTCGGGTCCAGCATCATCCGCGGCGACGTTCGGCCACTCGCTGCCGGACCGCCGGAACGATCTTGGTGGCGAACAGATCCAGTTGGGGCTCGGGCGATGTCATCGGCCAGAAGATGAACGTGTCGAAGCCAAGGTCGACTGACCAGTCAGCGAGCGTCGTCACCCAGGACTCGACATCGCCAGTGAGCCCAGGGCCCCGGACACCTGCCCCGATGGTGCCGACCACGTTGTAGATGCGACGCACGTCCGCCGGGTCCCGCCCCGCCGAGCGCGCCGCGTCGTCGATCAGCTGCTGCCGGGATGGGACCGCCGCAGGGCGCACATAGGTGCTCAGTGGCGAGACCCAGCCGTCGCTCGAGCGTCCGGTGACGGCGAGCATCCGCGGCCCGCTGCTGCCAAGCCAGATCGGCACGGGCGACGGAGGCATTGGCCCCGCGTCGTAGCCCTCGATCGCGTGCTGGTGGCTGTGAAACTCGACCACCCCGCCCGCCAGCGCCTGCCGCATGACGCCGAGCGCCTCGTCGGTGAACTCGATCATCTCGGCATTGCTGCGGCCGATCCCGCCCATGGCGACGATCCCGCCTGCACTCGCCCCGCCGCCGACGCCGAGCACGATCCGACCACCGCTCAACACGCTCAGTGAGGCGGCGGCCTTGGCGAGGATCGTCGGCGGTCGTAGCTGCCGATCAGCCACGTCGGGAACGAACGAGATGCGGTCGGTCTCGGCGGCCAGGTAGGTGATGAGCGTCCAGGCGTCGAGGAATTCGGGGTTGTACGCATGGTCCTGGATGGCCAGGTAGTCGAGACCGGCCGCGTCCGCTCGCTGCGCCAGCTCCGTCGTCTCGCTCAGCTGATCGACGGACGGGTAGAGGCTCAGCCCAAAGGTGATCGGATGACCGTAGTCAGCCATGACGCTCGTTAGTCCACGTATGGTCCGTTGTAGATCGGCGCCTCGCCGTATGGCCTGCCTGCCATGACCAGGAATCGCGTGCCGGGCTGTGCATCCCGCACCATCAACGCTCCACTCCTTCCGAGAAGGGCAATCTCCGACCGGCTCGCTCGTCGCTTGTTGGCGCCAATGCTGGCCTCGCCCTCGAGCATATAGACGAACCCGTTGAAGTCGGAGGGGACGGGCTGGCTGAAGCTTCCGCCCTTTGGCAGCTCGACGTCCAGGACGAGCCCGGGCGTCCCGAGCTCGACGGGCGATCCCTCGCCCACCAGCACGCGGACGGTCGCGTCACCTTCCTGGCTCACCGGGATGTCCTCACGATGGAGGACCTGGGCTGTGGGTGCGACTCCCTTGTCCTTGCGCGCCTGGTTCACCCAGAAGAGGACGCTGCGCATCTCGCCCTGCTTGCCCTCTCGCACCTCGTCCTGGCCGATCGCTTCAGCGTGGCGCACGCCGCGACCCGTTCGGATCTTCAGGAGCGATCCAGCGCCCAGCCGCGCGCGCTCGATCGCGCCACCCGGACCGGTGCTGTGGCCGGTACTGGCCGAACCCTCGATCACGTACCACAGGTTGTCGAACCCGCGGTGCGGATGCTCCGTGTCCTGTCGCGCCCATTCGGGGGTGATGGGAACGACGGCTTCGTGGACGAGGATGTAGGGGTCCACCAGCTCATAGCCGATCTGCCGCGACGGCAGGGATTCGAGGACATTGATGCCCATCATCGGGCGCACGTGCGCCTCCTCGACGAGGACGACCTCACGTTCAGCGGTGTCGATCTGGGTAGCCATGATGTGCTTCTCCATCCCCGCTCAGAACCCGATGGCCTCGTCGACCAGAACGACCGTGATCCGGCCCGGCGTGATCTCGCGGTTGATGATGAGAACCTTGTTCACCCCGCTGTGCACGCCATATTCGGCCTGGGCGCGCGCGTCCTCCAACGGGAAGGCGTACTCGTCGATCCGTCGGAGCCCCTCCTCGAGGTTGGAAACGACCTTCTGCGTCCCCACCACCAGGATGACGCGTCCCGCGCCGCTCGCGTACGGCCCGAGCTGGCTGCCACCCATCGATGCCGTGAGCAGCGATCCGGTCTCGGTCACCGCGTGGACGCTGCCAAGCATCACCTGCGGTGACGACGTCAGACGACGGATCTCGTCGCCCTGAGTCTTGCGGTCCATGCTCCAGATGCGGGGCCGGAGTGGCTCGAAACGGCCGGACTTCTCGATCTCTTCGCGGATGCCCGAGATCTCGAGCGACTGCGAGGCGCCGTGATGCACCTGCGATCCGTCGGGGATCAGACCCATCACGATCCGTTTGGCATCCGCCGCGTCGGCCGCGCGCAGCGCTTGCATTCCGTTTGCTTCTAGGGCGGCAGCGGTCCGCTGTACTCGCGCGTCGTCTGCCGGCGTCGCGAACTCCCGCCTGAGTGACCGATCGAGGTCTTGTTTGAGTTCGGTGATCATCTCGTGAGGTATCCCTTCAGGCGCGTGGCCTGATATACTTGCAACTGCAAATATCGTACACCCAGTTGGTTGCACATGCAAGCAGTTAAGGACACCGGGGTCGCCGGCCAACTCGAACGGCTCATCACCGATGCGCTGCCCGGCAGCCACGGATTGGCGGCCTGGACGGCGCTGCTCCGGGCACACGCCACCCTCCTGCGTCAGCTCGAGACGGACCTGGAACGTGAGACGGGCCTTGCCCTCGCCGACTTCGACGTGCTCGCCCAGCTGGCGCTCGCGAACGGCGCGCTTCGGATGACGGAGCTCGCATCCCGTGCCCTCATCTCGCGGTCGGGCATGACCCGCCGCGTGGCGCGGCTGGTGGAGGAAGGTCTCATGCGTAGGGCGAGCGCCGATTCCGACGCACGTGGCGTCGTTGTCGCCCTCACCGATGCCGGGGCGGCCCGCCTGACGGAGACGGCGCCGGTGCACGCGCGAGGCGTCGCCGACCTATTTGTCGCGCGACTCGACGATCAGGAGCTCGCCGTCCTGGAGACGGCCCTTGACAAGGTCACCGTCGACTGCACCTTCGGCTGAGCGTTACGGCCGCGGTGATCTCCCTCCGCTTCTCATGGCTCAGCGCAACGGAGCGTGAGGACCAAAGGGCCATGGCGCGCGTAGCGTCGGATCACCAGGATTGGGCGCATGTTGGGGAGGGCCATTGAGCCACGCCGCGAGCTCGCTCGGGTGCTTGCCGGGGCGGAGCGGGTGCGTCAGCCACGCTTCCTGCCGGTGCTCATCGCCGCCCTCGTACCGGTCACCGGCCTGCTCGCGTTCGCTGCGGTGCGCCTGAGCGGCGGGTCTCCCAATCCCCTGAACCACCTTGGCTACTTGCCGATCCTGATTGCAGCCTTCGCCTTCGGCTGGCGTGGTGCGACGCTGGTGGCAGTGGCCATCGGCGCCCTGCTTGGGCCAATGGCGGCCTGGCTTGGGCTCTCTGGAGGCGTTGAAGACGTTGGGGCATGGATGATCCGTGCCGTCATGTTCGCGGGCGTGGCGCTGATCACCGGTTGGCTCTTTGACCAGTCCCGACGCTCGATGCTCGGCTGGCGCACGGCCGCGGTCGAGATCGCCCAGCGCGAGCGCGATGGGATGGTTGCCCTCGCGCGCGGCGCAGAGGCCAAGGACTCCGACACAGGAGATCACATCGTCCGCGTGCAGCTGCTCTCCCAGGAGCTCGCCACGGCGGCGTCACTCTCCATCGAAGAAGCGGCGGACATCGGCTGGAGCGCGATGCTGCACGACGTCGGCAAGCTGCACATCCCGGACAGCATCCTGCTCAAGCCCGGACCGCTGGCCCCGGATGAATGGGCCGTCATGCGCCAGCACCCGATCTATGGCGAGCGGATCCTGGAGACCGGAAAGGGTTTCGAAACAGCGCGTGTGATCGCCCGATGGCATCACGAAAACGTCGACGGCACCGGCTATCCGGACGGACTCAAGGGAGAGCGGATCCCCTTCCCTGCGCGCATCGTCCGCATCGCCGATTCGTTCGATGCGATGACGCGGAAGCGACCGTACAAGCCCGCGCGGAGCGTGGAATGGGCGGTGGCTGAGCTCGAACGATTCGCCGGCACGCACTTCGATCCCGAGCTACTTCGACTCTTCCTCGATCTGCTGCAGAAGGACCCGGGGATTGTTGCGCGGCTCGCAGAGCACCGCCTGACGGCCGGCCGGCGAGCGGCCTGAACGCCGCTGGAGGCGCGCGCGTCCCTACTGAAGGCGCCAGAGATAGAAACGCGGCGAGATAGCTGCGTCGTGGAGCGCCTTCGCCTCGACGCGACCGAGATAGCGGAAGTGCCACGGTTCGTACTGGTAGCAGGTCTGGCTTGGGCTGGTCGCCTTTGGGTAGCTCATCACCCAGCCGTACCTCCAGGCGTTGGCCAACATCCAGGCTCCCACGCGAGTCGTCGCCCAGTTGGTGTAATTCCATGGCGCGGAACCGCCGTAGCTCTTGAAGTCGATGGTCGTGCCCAACTGGTGCTCCGAGTGGCCCGGTCGCGCGCTCGCTTTCAGCGCCGCAGCGTACCCCGACACGCTGACCCAGTAGTTGAAGGTTGAGACCTGGCTGGCGTAGCTGCGGTAGGCGCTCTGGACGGCAAGCGAGGCACCCGCGGATTCAGCGGCGGCGGTCATCGCTCTGAGATCCACAATCGCAATGCCGCGCACGTAGCCGGATCCTGAGATTCCAGCCCGACTGACCGGCACGAGATCGGCAGGCGCGTACGTGCGCGGCACCATGTACCTGGCGTCGAGGAGGGTTCGAGCCCAATCGGCGTAGGAACGGTGGAGGGTCAGGACATCGGCGTAGGCGCACGCGGGCGGATTGCCCGTCCATGCGGCCGCCCGGAGGGGCGCGATGAGGGCGGCGGCGGCGAAAAACGTCACGAAAAGGAGTTGGCCGAGATGCCTTCTGGCACCCCCCGCCAGACGCCCGGCTCGCTGATCGTTCCACGGGCGAACGGTATGGGGCGGGTTCACTGGCGCGATAGCCCATTCGTCCGGGCGTGCACTCGGAATCGGCCGAGGCGTGCGCCGCAAACGCCCGCATGAGGGAAACTCCTCACCGATGAGTTTGTTGGCGTCACCACGTCATGACAAGCATCAGACAACCAGGAGGACGACGACCATGTCGACGAACCAGGCGACCACGCGTATCCACCAGGTCGCGACGGTGGCGGTGCCGGTTGCGGACCCGGAGCGAGCCCTCGCCTTCTATGTCGGAGGGCTGGGATTCGAGAAGCGGCGAGACGTGCCATTCGGCGAGGGCGCCCGCTGGATCGAGGTGGCGCCGGCTGGGGGCGACACGACCATCGCCCTGGCGCCTCCCGGCGACGTACCTATCGGTATCGACACTGGGATCCGCCTCGCGACCGCCGACTGCGAGGCCGACCATCGCCAGCTGACCAATGCGGGCGCCGACGTGGACGAGATCATGCGATGGCCTGGGGTCCCGCCGATGTTCAGCTTGCGCGATCCTGACGGCAACACGCTGTACATCGTCGAGGGCTGAGGGGGTCAGACTCGCGGGTGCCCGAAATACATGAGCTCCCAGATCGCATCGTCGGTGACGTACTGATCGACGACCTCGGCGCCCCGGTAATGCTCGATGCGTACTTCGCCTGAGAATCGCAGGTAGGCCCCGTCGAACCGCATGAGCTCCGCGGCCGCACGCTTCACCCCGTGCAGGCCCTCGATCATTCGGTTGCGCGCCAGATCCCGATGTCGGGTGAAGGTCACGACGTAGCGTTCTTCATCGGTCCCATACGTGTACCGCGTGATGTTCGCGACTGGCTTCCTGGTGACCGAGTCCGTATACCGCCCGAGGGTTTCGAATGCGACCCGCGCGGAGTCGTCGCCGATGAGTACGCCGTCCCTGGCCAGCATGAAGATCGGAATCGCGGCGTAGTCGTACTTCTCGTGGGCGGTGATGTAGGACGCGATCACCGAATACGGGCCGGCCTGGCCACGCGCCCAGTACCAGTCGTGAATGATCTCCATCATCCCGACGTTGCCCCAGTTGTGGTCGTGATACCCGGTGCCAGTGGTCTGGTGCTCTTCGTCACCGACCCTGTACGTCGCGGTCACCTTGCCCTGCGGCACTGACGGGAGCCAGGCAAATTCGCGCTTCAGGTCCTCGCCGAACAGCATGTACCCCGTCTCCGGACGCCAGGACGGCACATCGCCTTCGAGAGTGACATCGACGGCGATGTCGTCAACGGTGGCAGTGATTCGGTAGGTGTGCAGGTCGCCGGTGAAGCGGTTCTCGCCGATGCGGACGTCGGCGTGATCGCGGGCGCTGCTCCACACGCCTGGATCGAAGGTCACGAGCTTTTCGAAGCTGCGGCCATCGGCAAGATCGAGATTCAGCCGGATCGTCGGCTCCAGCGGCTTCTGCGGGGTGGCCAGGTCCTTGTCCATGAAGACGACGACCAGCTTCGCGCCGTCTTCGAGGTGGGCATCGAAATACCACCACTCGTAGCTGCCCGGACGGTCGTCCGTGCGCGCACCGTCCTCCCACCGCTTGATGTCGTTGCGGGCCAGCCCCAGTCGGGCATAGTCGGCGTCCGAACTGGCAGTCACGGCCAGCGGCGCGGCGATCGCGGTCACGGTATGCTCCTAACTTGACGATTGTCAGATTCCGAGCGTACGATACCTGCGTAATCTGACGCCTGTCAAGTATGCTGCCGCGTTTCTCATTGGAGTTGCCAGCATGATTCGCCTAGGGAACGATCCGCTCACTCGGGCGCCAGCGCGCCGGGTGGGCCGCCCGGCGAACCCCACCGACGTCCTCCCCGACTCCGAGATCCTGGCCCGTGGCCTGGCAGCGTTCGCGGAGCTCGGCTACGACGGTGCGTCGGTCCGCGAGCTGGCGCGGCGCCTGGGCGTGAGCCACAACTTCATCAACGATCGCTACGGCTCGAAAGAACGGTTCTGGCGCGCGGTGATCGATCGGTCCCTGACCGCCCAGGTCGCACGGTTGGCCGCGGTGCTCAACGTCTCGGGCGCTGATGATCTCGCGCGGCTTCGCAACCTGGTTCATGCCTTCCACCAGGCGAACGCTGCCGAGCCAGACCTCGCA
>JALYLB010000200.1 GCA_030774475.1 Chloroflexota bacterium
TTCGACTGGCGTCCGATCGCGCAGCGGCTGGCAGAGGCGGTGGGCGGCGAGCTGTTCGCGGAGGACGGCGCCTAGACCGAGCCAGAGCGCAGGGCAACGAGGACGAGCCCGACGAGGACGACCAGGGCGAGCACCACCAGCACCAGCCAGGAGGTCAGCGCTCGGGAGGACTCGCCATCCTGCGGCTGGGTCGGATCCATGGAGGCAATCGTAGCGGCCGCCATGGCAGACCCCAGGGATCGGCCGTTACTTCGGGTCGCGGGGTTCCGGCGGCACTGCCCGAGGCTCCATGCTCAGGCCGCGCGTCACCTGCTCCCGCAGGTCCCGAATGCGGAACGGCTTGGCGATCACGCCGACAGCGCCGAGCCGGTCGGCGGCTTCGGTCAGATGAGGGGCCGCGGAGACGATGAGGATGGGCGTCCGCCGGCCCGCCTTCAGCTGGGCAGCATTGAACGCGTCCGCGTCCATGATCGGCATCATCAGGTCCAGGACCACCAGGTCCGCGGGCCACTCCTCGAGCAGGTCGAGCGCTTCCTGGCCATTGCGAGCGCCGTGTACTTCGAAGCCGTCCTCGGTCAGGACTTCGGCCATCGTCTCGCGTAGCGTCGCGTCATCGTCGACGACCAGGATTCGCCGCCGCCGCGTCATGCGACCTGCTGGCGGCGAGGTCGTTCCGGTAGAAACACACGAAACGTCGCGCCAGCCCCCATCTCCCGATTTGCCGCGGTGATGGTGCCGCCGTGGCGATCGACGATTTGATGGGCGATGAACAGGCCCAGCCCCAGTCCCTGCTGATCGGTCACATTTGCGCCCCGAGCGAACGGCTCGAACAGGCCCACGTCCCCCATATCGAGCCCTCGGCCGGCGTCCGTGACCTCGATGACGGCACCGTCACGCGCCCTGCGCAGCCCGACATTGACCGTGTCGGCTTCGCAGGAGTATTTGAGCGCGTTGTCGATCAGGTTGCAGACGACCTGGTCGATGCGATTCGAGTCTGCGTCGATCGCAACCGGTTCGAGCTCAGTTGTGATCCGCCCAGGTCGGCCTACCTCGGCGAAGCGGTCGGCCACGTCTTGGACCAGGTCGGCCAGGTCGACCCGTCCGACGGCCAGGCCGGCATCGTCGTTCGAGAGACGCGAGACGTCGAGGAGCTCGCCGAGCAGGCTGGCCATTCTGGCAGCAGCTCGCTCCATGCGACGCACCAGGTCGTTCAGCCGATCGGCATCGAGCGACCCCCGCTCCTGGCGGAGCAAGACGGCGTCGATGGCCAGCTGCATGCTCGCAACCGGTGTTCGCAGCTCATGGGAGGCGATCGACAGGAACCGATCGCGGGACCGCAGCGCCTCTTCCGCCGCCGCACGCGCCTCTCGCTCGACGGCCAGCTGACGCTCATGCTCTTCGGCGGCTTTCCGCGCGGTGAGGTCGCGAGTGACCTTGGCGAAGCCGGTTAGCCGTCCGTGCTCGTCGCGAAGGGGAGTGATGACGATATCTGCCCAGAACCGGGTGCCGTCCTTGCGAACCCGCCAGGCCTGCTCGGTGAAATGGCCGCGCTCCGACGCCAGCCGCAAGTTGTGCGCCGGTCGTCCCGCGCGTATTGCTTCCCGCGTGTAAAAGACCGAGATCGGCTGCCCGATGATCTCGTCGGCCTCGTAGCCCTTGATGCGCTGGGCGCCGCGATTCCACGACTGGACGCGGCCCTCGGGCGAGATGAGATAGATCGCGTAGTCGACGACGGCGTCGACTAGCGCACGGAAAGCGCCGCTGGACGGGGCCCGGTCCAGGTCCGATGGCGCGAGCCCCTCACGAGCAGCCGAACGCAGCGCCCTCGGTGCTCGAGCCGCGTGGTTGATGGCCATGGCGCTCTCCGGATCTTGAGAGCTTCCTCGTGCAAGCCGTATGCCAGCCCTCTCAGTCGGGGTCGGCCGGCTCCTCCCCAGAGTCGTGCGTGGGGCTGAGGCTGAGCGAGATGAGTCGATCCGGCTCCCTCTCCTGCGCCGGCGACGCATCCTCGCCATGCGGCGAGAGCGGCATGGCGCTCTCAGCGGCGCGGCGGTCGGCGTCGATCACGTGGAGGACCGCGTTGATCAGCGCGAGGTGTGTGAAGGCCTGCGGGAAATTTCCCAGGTGACGCCCCGTCTCCGGGTCGATCTCTTCGCCGTACAGGCCGAGCGGGCTGGCGGCCGAGAGGAGCCGCTCGCAGAGCCGCCGTGCGCGATCGAGCTCGCCGATCTCCACCAGCGCCGAGACGAGCCAGAACGAGCAGATGGTGAATGACCCTTCCCTGCCGGAGAGCCCGTCATCGGTCTCCTCGGTGCGGTAGCGGAGGACCAGGCCGTGCTCCGTCAGCTCGTCGGCGATGGCCAGCACCGTGTTGCGCACCCGCGCGTCCTCTGGCGGCAGGAAACGGACGAGCGGGAGAAGCAGGAGCGACGCGTCGAGGGCCCGCGTGTCGTAGTGCTGGGTGAAGACGCCTCGGTCGTCGACGCCGTTGGCGAGAACATCGGCCTTGATCTCGTCCGCCGCCGCCTGCCAGCGCTGCGCAAGAGCGTCGTCCTCGCGCAGCCGCGCCAGGCGAGCCCCACGATCCGCCGCCACCCAGCACATGACCTTGGAGCTGGTGAAGTGCTTGGGTTCGCCGCGCACCTCCCACATCCCGCGGTCCGGCTCTCGCCAGTGAGCGATGGCAGCCTCTACCTGTCGCATCAGCATCGGCCAGATTCGCTCGTCGAGCCGATCACGGGACCGCGTATGGAGGTAGGCGGAGTCGACCACGGCGCCCCACGCGTCGTGCTGTTGCTGCTCGTAGGCGGCATTCCCAACGCGGACCGGGCGCGCCCCCTCGTAGCCATGGAGGTGGTCGAGGATGCGTTCGGTGAGCACTCGCTCGCCGCCCACGCCGTACATCACCTGCAGGTCGTGGTCGCTCGAGGCGGCATCGGCCACGAAGTAGAGGAAGTCATTGGCCTCCCAGGAGAAGCCGAGGCTGTAGAGGCCCCAGAGCGCGAACGTCGAGTCGCGGATCCAGCTGAAGCGGTGTCCCAGTTGCGCTCGCCGCCGGGCGTCTCCGGGAGCGACGTGGTGGCCGCGGCGACCACCGCCCCGGTCGGTGCGAAGGTGAGCCCCTTGAGGGTGAGCGCCGAGCGCTCCAGGTGGTGGCGCCACGGGTGGTCGGGGAAGTGCCCGCGTGCCAGCCAGTGCTGCCAGTGATGCGCGGTCCACACGAGCCGCGGGTACGCCTCCGCGCACGTCCTCGGCGGCGCACCGTGGCCCCACGAGAGGGCCGCGAACCGCGTCTCGCCCTCCTTGATCATGGTCCGGGCCAACGCACGCGGGCCTTCGAAGCCGATGTTCATGTCCGTGGTGAGCAGGATCTCGAGGTCGCCGTCCGGGGCCTTGCATGCACCCTGGTGGTACCCGCCCTCCGTCCAACGCCACTCGCCGAACGTGCGCCCATAGTCGAAGACCGGCTCGCAGCTGAGCGTGAGCTGCACCTCGCCGTTCACGCAGCGGACATGCCGCAGCAGGATGTGATCGGCCTCGTAGTCAGTCGGCGCGCGGCGGTGCGTCGTCGAGTGGTCATCCTCGTGATGCCACGGACCAATGAGCAGCACGTCGCGAACGATGATCCAGCCGGTCGCGGTTGCCCAGCTGGTCTCGAGCACCGTCGTCCCCGGCAGGTAGCGCCGGGCCGCCGGGACCATGAGGTCGGCAGGACCGACGCGGAAGCCCCCAGCATCCCGATCCAGGATCGCGCCGAACACGCTCGGCGAATCCATGCGCGGCAGGCAGAGCCACTCGACGTTGCCGCTCGGCGCCACCAGCGCGGTCGTCTCGCAGTCGGAGAGGAACGCGTACTCGCCGATCCGCGGGAACGCCGAATCGCCTGGGTAGCGCGACCTCAGGGACGCGTCGTGGGCGGAATGTTGGCTCTCATGCTCCACCGAAAGTCTCCCGCGCGGGACGCCAGTCTGGCACGCGACGCAAGATGAGGGTGAGTGCGCCGAGCCTGAGCGCCAGGTGTCCCGCCTGAGCCCTTCCCGCGCGCAAGTCCCGTCGCTATAGTCGCGCCACTCAGTCCACCGGACCGGCCGGCGGGCGGAGTCAGGTTCGCGCGGCGTGGGGTGCAGCGCGGAGCCAGGAAGGAGGCGCCACCCAGGTCCACCCTGCTGCCCTTGCCATCGTTCGTGACCGATG
>JALYLB010000201.1 GCA_030774475.1 Chloroflexota bacterium
CAAGGAGGCAGCATGCCAGTTGGGATCGTGGTCGTCTCGCACTCGGCCCCACTCGCCGATGACGTGGTGGCGCTCGTCTTCGCGCTCGCCAACTTGGCGCCGGAAGACCTCCCTCTCATCGCCGCCGGCGGGCTCGATGCTGCGACCCTCGGCACCGACGCGGCGCGAATCGCGACCGCCATCGAGGAGGCGGACCGGGGCGCCGGGGTGGTGGTGGTCGCGGACCTCGGTTCTGCCGTACTCTCCGCGCAGACAGCCATCGACGAGCTGCTCGCCCCTGACCTCGCCGCGCGAGTGCGAGTCAGCCGCGGACCGCTCGTCGAGGGCGCCTTCGTGGGCGCGGTGCAGGCCTCGGTCGGGGACACGCTCGAGGCCGTCCTGTCGGCGGCGGACACGGCCGCGGAGATGAACAAGCTGGAGGGCTGAGCGTGGTCGCGATCGTTCTGGCCGCGGTGATCGGCTACCTGCTCGGGGCGATCCCCTCCGGCCTGCTGATCGGCCGCGCGACACGCGGCATCGACATCCGCGAGTACGGGTCGCACCGAACCGGCGCAGCCAACACGCTCCGCACCCTCGGCGCCCGGGCCGCTGCCATCGTCTTCATCCTCGACGTGGCGAAAGGGGTGGCCGCCGTCCTGATCGCCCGCTTCCTCCTCCCGGCGGACACCCCTGCGCTCCACGAATGGGCGGCCGCGACAGCCGGGATCGCGGCGATCGTCGGACACAACTGGTCGGTTTTCATCCGCTTCACCGGGGGCCGCGGGGTTGCGACCTCCGCCGGCGCGCTGGGCGCCATGGCGCCGTGGGCGATGCTGGTCATGGCGCCGGTCGTGATCCTGGTCATCTGGCGCTCGCGATACACCTCCCTTGGGTCGGTCTCGGGCGCTGCCGTCTCGCCAGTGGTGGTCGGCATCCTGGCCCTCGTCGGCGCGGCGAACCTGCAGGCCTTCGTGTATTCAGTCGCGGCCGGCCTGCTGGTGACCGCTTCGCACGCCGACAACATCGCCAGGCTGCGCGCTGGGACGGAGCGGAAGATCGGCCAGAAGGAGCAGGTGGCCAGCCATGGCTGAGGCAGTTCCGGCCAGGCTCACCTCGCCCGCCAACCTGCTGGGCTTGTTGAGGATCGTCCTCACCCCGGTCGTCATCGTCCTGCTGGTGGCGCCGTTCAATGGATCAGGTCTGATCGCGTTCGTGGTGTTCGTCGTCGCATCGGTCACCGACTTCCTCGACGGCCGGATCGCGCGGGCGCGAGGCGAGGTGAGCGCCTTCGGCGTGTTCATGGACCTCACCGCCGACAAGGTGCTCGTCTCTGGGGTGCTCATCGCCATGGTCCAGGTCGACCTGCTACCGGCCTGGATGGTGGCCATCATCCTCATCCGCGAGTTCGTCATCCAGGGTGTCCGCCAGCTGGCGGCGACGGGAAGCGTGGTCATATCGGCGCGCGCCCTGGGCAAGAGCAAGACATTCACCACCCTGATCGCGATGGCCATCCTGCTGCTCGCCTTCGATGCCATGCACGGCGGTCCGCTTGCATCGCACAACGTCGGCCCGGCGCTGCAGGCCACCGGCTTCTGGCTCATGGTGGTTGCCACGGGACTCACCATCATCTCGGGGTACGACTACGTGGCGGGGGCCTGGAGCATGCTCCTGGGCAAGCGCGGTGACTGAGGTCGACGCGGTCGTCGTCGGCGGGGGAGCGACGGGGTCGGGCGTGCTTCGCGACCTGGCGATGCGCGGCCTTCGTGCGCTGCTGATCGAACGCGCGGACTTTGGATCCGGGACGAGTGGGCGCTACCACGGCCTGCTGCACTCCGGCGGACGCTACGTCGTCAAGGACCCCGGCTCAGCACGCGACTGCGCGCGTGAGAACGCCATCCTGCGGCGCATCGCGCCGCACTGCCTGGAGCTGACCGGCGGCTACTTCGTCGCTACACCCGACGATCCCGACGACTACCTGGCCGGCTTTCCGGCCGCCTGCGCCGATACCGGGGTCGCCATCGAGGAGGTGCCGCTCCGCGAGCTGTTCGACGCCGAGCCGCAGCTGAACCGCGCGATCCGTGCCGCCTACGCGGTGGGCGATGCCTCGATGGAACCGTGGGAGCTCATCGACGGCAACCTCGCCTCGGCGCGCGAATACGGAGCCGATGCGTGGCGCTACCAGGCCCTGGTGGCGGTCGAACGCGGCCCGGACGGGGCGGTCAACGGAGTTCGGCTGGAGGACCGCCGCACCGGGGAGCAGCAGACCGTTGCCTGCCGGGTGGTGGTCAACGCCGCCGGCGCGTGGGCGGGCCAGGTCGCGGCACTCGCCGGCGCCGCGCTGCGCATGAGCCCGGGCAAGGGCTCGATGCTGATCATGAACCGGCGGCTGACCTCCGCGGTCATCAACCGCCTGGCGCCTCCGGGCGACGGCGACATCATCTGCCCGGTGCACACCGTCAGCATCCTGGGCACCACCGACATCACGGTCGCGGACCCTGATGACGCGCACGTCACCGCGGAGGAGGTGGACGCCCTGCTGGCGGATGGCGACCGGCTGGTCCCCGGACTCTCGAGCGCTCGGGTGCTGCGCTCATACGCGGGATGCCGGCCCCTCTACGACGCCTCCGAGCTGGGTGGGGGGCAGGCTGAAGAGCTCCAGCACTCGGATTCCCGCGAGATCAGCCGCGCACATCACGTGATCGACCACGGGCGCCGGGACGGGGTTGGCGGGCTGTGGAGCATCGTGGGCGGCAAGGCGACCACGTTCCGGCTCATGGCCCAGCAGACCACCGACCGGGTCTGCCAGTCGCTGGGGATTGATGCGCCATGCCGGACTGCTGATGAACCGCTGCCCGGTCCGCCAGGCGCGACGAACTACTGGCTCGGGGGGAGGCTGGCCAGCATCGAGGCCGATGGCGGCGGAGACGCGGAGCTCGTCTGCGAATGCGAGATCGTGACCACTGACGCCCTGCGCCACGCGCTCGACGAGCGCGGCGATTCCTCACTCGACGACCTGCGACGTGCCACGCGGCTCGGCATGGGACCGTGCCAGGGAGCGTTCTGTACCTGCCGTGCCGCGGCTCTCCTCGCCGAGCGACACGATTCGGAGGCCCACTCTGCCCAGGCACCGGAGCCGAACGACTCGCTGCGCGAGTTCCTGCGCGAGCGGCTCCGTGGAGCGGCGCCCATTGCCTGGGGCGACCAGCTCATGGAGCTTTGGCTCGAGGCTGGCGTCTACCGCGGCACGATGGCGGTCGAGACGCTCCCGACGAGTCTGGGTACCGGTGAAACCGATGCCGTCGGCTGACGTCGTCGTCATCGGTGCGGGGCTCGCCGGCCTGACGGCGGCGGTCGAGCTGGCGGAGCGTGGCGCATCGGTCCATCTCGCGGCCAAGGGGATGGCCGCCACCCACTGGGCTCACGGCGGGTTGGACGTCGCTGCCGTGCCGGGTACCGCGACATCGGCCCAAGGCGTCGCCCGCCTCCGAGCCGTGGCCGGGCACCCGTATGCCTTCCTCGACGCGGATGTCGCCCCAGCCGTCGCCGCGCAGCTCGCTCGCCTGGCGCACGCCGGGCTGACCTACCGCGGCGACCTCGAGACTGCGCTCCGCCCCTTCCCGACGCCCATCGGCGGGCTGCGCCCCGCGGCGATCGTGCCTTCAGGCCAAGCCGCCGCCCTCGACCCCTGGACCGAGGACGAGGGCCTGCTGCTTATCGGGATCGAGCGCTTCCGCGATTTCTGGCCGCAGTACGCGGCGCGCAACCTCGCGCGCCAGGGATGGCCCACGGGACCCGCTCGTATCGAGAGCGCAGTGGTCGCCCTGCCTGGCCTGGAAACGCTCCGCAACCTGAACTCGCTGGTCGTTGCCCGCCACTTCGACGACGCAACGTGGCGAGCAGGGGCATTGGCGGCCTTGCGTGGCGCCGTCCCGGAGGGCGGTCGGTGGCGGATCGGCCTGCCGGCCGTGCTTGGCCTCGAGCATCACCCGGAGGCGCTGGACGCAACTGCCGAGGCGCTGGGCCACCCCGTCTTTGAGATCCCGACCCTTCCGCCGTCGATCCCCGGCCTGCGGCTCTTCGAGGTGCTCCGGGCGCGCGCCCGCGAGCTCGGCGTCACCGCGCTCATCGGCTTCGAGGTGGCGGGCGTCGAACGGGACGGCGACCGGATCGTCGCGGTCGAGACCCACGCCGCAGCTCGGCCGCTTCGCATCCGGACCCATGAGGTGGTGCTGGCAACGGGCGGGATCGGGGGCGGCGGGCTGCGAGGTCGCCGGGATGGCGGGTTGGACGAGCCGATCCTCGGCCTTAGCGTCGTTGCGCCGGAGCGGGGGCGCTGGCTCGAGGGGGACCTTTATGGCGCCGATGGCGTGGCTCTGGAGGCGGCCGGGATCCGGGTCGACGACAAGCTGCGTCCGCTGGGACCCGACGGCGAGGTCATGCTGGAGAATGTCCGGGTGGTTGGCAGTGCGCTGGCGGGGATGCGCTACCTGGCCGAGCGCTGCGGTGACGGCGTCGCGATCGCGAGCGGCTACCGAGCCGCGCGCCTGGTGGCAGGAGGCGCGGTCCCTAAGGTCGGCGCGTCAGGGAAGCGCACCGGTCGTCCGCGGCGTAGCGAGGCCGCGCGCAAGGGCGTCGCGTCATGAGCTTCGTCGACGCCGCTGATCGGACGTTCCCGATCTTCTCGACCGACAACTGCATCAAGTGCAACGTATGCACCACGGTCTGCCCGGTGGCTCGGGTGACCGACCTGTTCCCCGGCCCGAAGTACGTGGGTCCGCAGGCCCAGCGGTTCCGTGGCGAGCGTTCCCCCGACCAGAGCGTCGACCTCTGCAGTGGCTGCGGCTATTGCACGCGAGCCTGCCCGGCCGGCGTGCTGATCGCCGAGACGAACAGCCGGGCGCGTGCGCGCATCGTCGAGAAGCGGGGAACGAGCCTGCGTAACCGGGTGATCTCCGACACGGACCTGCTGATCCGCTTCGGCGTGCCATTCGCCCCGCTCGTCAACCTGGGGATGCACAACGGGCTGGCTCGGTGGATCGGCGAAGTGATCGGTGGGGTGCATCGGCGCGCCGCCGTCCACCCCTTTGCGCGACGTACGTTCCGCTCGTGGTGGCGCCGACGGCCCGCCGTCGCCGACGCCGGGCCCGAGCGGACGATCGTCTACTTCCATGGCTGCGCGGTGAACGGATTCGAGCCGTCACTCGGCCGCGACACGGTCGAGGTCCTCGAGCGCAACGGGTTCACGGTGATCGTCCCGGACCAGGTCTGCTGCGGCCTGCCGATGATCAGCAACGGCCTCTACCCGCAGGCTCGCAGGAAGGCGGCGCGGAACATCACGAGCTTGGCTGATTACGCAAAACGTGGGTATCGGATCGTCACCACCTCGACCTCCTGTGGCTACACCCTGAAGGCGGAGTACCACGAGATGCTCGATCTCGCCGATGCCGACGCACGGGCCGTGTCGCATGCCACCTGGGACATCTGCGAGCTGCTCGCCGAGCTTCACGAGGACGGAAAGCTCGACACCCGCCTTGCGCCGATGGAGCGCGACCTGCCGTACCACCCGCCGTGCCAGCTCAAGGCTCACGGCATCGGTACCCCGGCGATGGGCCTGTTCGCCCTCATCCCCGGTCTGCATGCCGTCGATTCCAACCACGACTGCTGTGGCGCGGCAGGCACGTATGGGCTGAAGAAGGAGCGCTGGCAGATCGCGCAGGATGTCGGGCAGCCGCTCTTCGACAAGGTCTCCGCCTCGGGTGCGCCCGATGCCGCCTGCGACAGCGAGACCTGCCGCTGGCAGATCAGCAACGCAACGGGCCTCCCGGTCCGCCATCCGGTCGAATACCTCGCCGAGTCGTATCGCGCCTTCGATACCGCCGCGCGCTCGTCGGCTTGATCGCCACCGGGGGACCGGTCGCGCAGGCCCGATGACGGCGTCGAGACCGGGTCTGCGGCGCATTCAGTGGCTCGCCCTGCTCGCGCCGATGGGGATGGCCGCCGTATGGATGGTGCTGAGGGCGCAGCACATCACCGATTGGCCCAGCGGCTTCCGGCCAACCCAGGACTACGACTCGGCGAGTGCCGCCCGCACCATCTGGTTCGCGCTGACGCAGGACTCCCTGTTGCCGTGGCAACGGGCGTGGCTGGTCGCCAAGCCTGGCCGGTTCATCGAACCTCCCATTCTCCAGGCCCTGACGGCGCTGACCTACCTCCCCGACGGGGTCGAGCGTCCGTGGACGTCCACGATCTTCAATTCGGTTGCCTGGCTGCTCGCGGCTGGGCTATTGCTCGACCTCTGCCGCCGTAGCGTCGGGTGGGTTGGCGCGCTCCTGGCCTTTGGTTTCTTCCTGCTCGCGCCGTTCGGCAACGCCGTCACCCAGTCGTTCCAGCCGGAGTCGTTGGGGGTCCTGGCTCTGGTGGGGACGATGTGGTACTGCGCCCGTCGCGACGTCCTCGCGTCGTGGGGTGCGGTCGGGTTTGCCGCTGCGCTCACAGGCATCGTCGGGCTGGTGAAGCCCGGCGTGTTGACCCTGCCGATCGCCGGCGTCCTCGCCGTGAGCTCGCTTAGGACGGGAATGTGGGCTGATCGCAGGAGGATCGCCAGGCTTGCCTGCGTCGTGGTGCTCTCGGCGGTGCCATCGGCCGCCTACGGAGTCCTCACCCTCGGCGGCCAGCTCGATGCGAAGGTCATCCCGGGTCTCCTGGTCACCGGAGGCTACTACGCGGGGTGGTGGACGCACGCGTTGCGCGTCGCAGGACCTGTCCCGCTGATTGCGGCGGTTGCCGGGTATGCCCTCTCACCCGCCTTGCGGCGTATCGGCGGCGGGCTCTTCGTGGGGTACCTGGCAGCGTCGCTCGTCTTCACCTGGCACACCATGACCCACGATTACTACCAGCTGCCGTTGCTGATCGTCGTGGCGGTTGGCGCTGCTGGCCTCGGCGAGATGGTCGGGCGAGCGCTCCGATCCCGGACGTGGCGCGCGGGCGCGGCTGTGGCCGCCGTCGTCGCGGCGGCAGTCCTCATCGTCGCGACCGCACCTCGAGATCTCGAGGCACTGACCGGGAGCACGGGAGCCGATGCGGCGCGATACGCGGCGCTGGGCGACCGGCTCGGGCGAGCGGAGAAGGTCATCGCAGCGACCGCGTGGTACGGCTATCCGCTCATGTACTACTCCCGCCTGCTCGTCACGGCCTGGCCGACCGCCGACGACATCGTGTTCGAGGCGGCCCGGGGCATTCATCTAGGCGACGAGGCTCGCCTCGCGCGGATGATGGCCAGCGGTGCGCCGCGCTACTTCGTGATCACGCTCCAGCCCGATCGGGTACGTGACCTCGTCCAGCTCCTCGGCCAGCGTTACCCATTGCTGTGTGGGGGCGAGCGCCTGCTCGTCTACGACCTCCAGAACCCAGCGCATCTGCCACCACACATCGCTGGTCCACGGCGCGCCGCCCCGTGCAACGCGGTGCCGTGACTGGCCCCACAAGCGCAATCGCGATCAGGCCAACGACCCTTCCCGACCGGTAGGATCCGACGCATGACGGCAACCACGCGGCCCGACCGGCTCCGCGAGATCCTCGACACGGTGGTGGCGAGCCTGGAGGAGGACAGCGTCGACGGGGCAACACTCGCCCGACGCGCCTGCCTGTCGCCGTACCACTTCAACCGGCTGGTGGCGTCCCGAATCGGGGAGCCCCCGGTCGCGTTTCGCCGCAGGTTGCTTCTTGAGCGAGCTGCATATCAGCTCTCTGTCACCCATGCGCCGGTGACCGATGTCGCCTTCGACGCGGGCTACGGCTCGCCCGAGGCCTTCACCCGTGCCTTCCGTCGGGCATTCCGCACGACGCCATCGGACGCACGTCGTACGCCATCGGCTCCTCGAAGGTTTGACCTGCCAGCGCCCAACGGCGTGCATTTTCACCCACCCGGCTGGCTCCGCCTGCCGGCCGCAGAAGGGAGACCCACCATGGACCTCATCGACCGCATGCTCGAGCACGACCGATGGATTGTCGGCAAGATGCTGGACCACGCCTCAGCCCTGACGGATGACCAGCTCGACGCGCCGATCGACATCGGCATCGAGACCATCGAGGAATCGAACATCTCGCTGCGCAGCCTGCTCGCCAGCCTGGTGAACACGAAGGAGCGGTGGGCGGCTGCCGTCGAAGGCCGCACCGTTCCCCCGCAGGAAGACACGACCCTACCCGCGCTGAAGGAGCGCTTCGCGGTGGCCGGCCCGGAGTTCATCCGCCTGGTCCAGGCGGCGCGGCGTCGGGGGGACGAGGACGTGACGTTCATCGACGCCACCTGCGACCCGCCCGAGTCGTTCACGTACGGAGGCGTGATCGCCCACGTCCTGAACTTCTCCGCGTTTCGGCGAACCCTCGCGCTGTCGGCGTTCTGGGAGCTGGGGATGCGCGACCTGGGCAGCGGGGACCCGCGTAACTGGGAGCCCGCCGCCTGACTGTTTCTAGCAAAGGAGCTGGCCGTCCCTCTCGGGGAACGGCCAGCTCGGCTACTGCCCGGGCGACAGGCTCCGTCTACTTCTTCTTGCCGCCGCCTGGCTTCTGTCCGCCCTTTGGCTTCTTGCCGCCACTCTTCGAACCGGGACCCTTGTCTGGCACGCCGCGATCTCCTTCCAACGATGA
>JALYLB010000202.1 GCA_030774475.1 Chloroflexota bacterium
CCCAGGGACTCCGCCACCTGCGGCAGGCTGAGCCCGACGTAGTGATGCATGACCACGACCGCCCGTTGCTCGGGTGAAATGCGGTGGAAGGCGCGTCGCAGCTCGTCGCGATCGACAACCTGGCCAGAGGCATCGGGCTCGCTGGAGGTGTCCGGCAGCACGCTGAGGGTCTTCCAATTCCGCGCGCGCCGCAGCTCCGCATAGCAGGCGTTGACGAGCAGCCGATACGACCATGCGTCAAACCTGTCGAGATCGCGGAGCCCGTGCAGGTTGCGCCAGATGGCGAGCAGGGCCTGCTGGACGGCGTCCTCCGCCTGGCCAGTGTCGCGCACGATCCGGAAGGCGACGGCGTACAGGTGGTCGCTCATGGCACGGACCATCGATGCGAATGCCTCCCGATCGCCTGCTCGCGCAGCTTCGATCAGCTCGCGCTGCGCCGTCTCACCCTCCATCCCGGCGGCGCGCCGGCTCCTACTGAGCCGCAGCGCTCCCTGGTCGCAAGGATTGATGGCGACGAGGGGCAAAACGACTCATCGAGGGGCATTGAAGGTGAGGCAACCGAGGCCCAACCTAGTCGCGTCGCGAGCCGTCCTCGAAAAGGGTCACGGCCCGCGGATTTTCGTGGATGGCAGTCTGGCGAAGCAGCTCATCGCCGGTATTCACGAAGCTGTGCCACGCGTCAGGCGGAATGATGACCATGTCGCCCGCCACCGCGTCGATGAACTCGCCGTCGACCTCGAATCGCCCCTGGCCGAAGTGCAGGACGAAGATCTCAGCATGCGGATGACGGTGGCGGCGCGGTCCGCTGCCGGGCGCAACCTGCGCGTGCATGACCGAGGTGTGCAGGTCGTAATCGGATCCTGACAGCTGCCGGAGCTCGCCTCCGTCCTTCGTGACGGGTCCACTGAGCAGCTCGAGTTGTTCGTGGGGCACATGCCGCGCGCGGTTCGACATTCGCCTCACTCTACGCCGCCCGGGCGAGTTGAATCGGCATCTCTCCTCAGACGTCTCTCCCTCGCTCGAGTGCCGGACGTTCGCGAACCGCCGCCGTGGACGGGTACGCTTGACAGGTGATCCCCGAGACGAGCTACCTTCGCTTAGGCGATCTCCACCTGGCCTACCAGGTGCTCGGGGAAGGTCCGCCGGATATCCTCCCGCTCGACTACTGGGTCAGCCATGTCGAGGCCCAGTGGGACACTCCGCCACTTGCTGCGTTGCGCGAGCGGTTTGCATCGTTCGGTCGCGTGATCATGTTCGACAAGCGTGGCAGCGGCCTATCGGATCCCGTGCCGACGTCTCAGCTGCCCATCCTCGAGACCTGGATGGATGACGCGATCGCCGTGCTCGATGCCGTTGGCTCCGAGAAGGCGGTGATCATCGGCAACCTCGGTGGCGGCCTCCTGGCCATGACCCTCGCAGCAGCGCATCCGGAACGCGTCGCAAGCCTCATCCTCGTCGACTGTTTCGCCCGGGCGCGGGCACATGCCGACTTTCCGTTTGGCGAGACAGCGGAATTCTTCGACAACCAGGATGAGGAAATCGAGTCGAGCGCCGGTCGTGGAGTCCTGCTTGATCTGTTCGCACCGAGCCTGGCCGATGATCCGGTCCTGCGGCGTGCTTGGTCCCGCTACGAGCGGCAGGCGACGAGCCCGGGCAGCATGAAGGCCGTCGTCCGGTTCATCAGCGAGGGCGACGTTCGGAACGTCCTGCCGGCAATTCGAGTTCCGACGCTGGTCATCCAGCGGGCTGAGGGCCTTTTCAAGGCGCCGCAGGGCCGATACCTCGCTGAGCACATTGCGGGAGCCAGATACCTTGAGCTGCCCGGGGCCGACAAGTTCATCTGGGCCGGTGACTCAGAGGCGATCCTGGCCGAGATCCAGGACTTCGTCACCGGCATCCGACCCTCGCGGACACCGAACCGAGTCCTTGCCACGGTGCTCTTCACCGACATCGTTGCATCCACGAGCTTGGCAGCCCAGATGGGCGACGAACGCTGGCGCGAGCTCCTGGAGGAGCACTTCCGCGTCGCGCGGCGACAGCTGGACAGATTCGGCGGGCGGGAGATCAAGACCGTCGGTGACGGCATTCTCGCAACGTTCGACGGACCGGCACGCGCCGTCAGGTCCGCTGCGGCGATCCGTGAGGGACTGCGCGAGCTTGGACTTGGCCTCCGTGCAGGCCTGCACACCGGCGAGATCGAGCTCGAGGGAAACGACATCGCCGGCCTTGCCGTCCACATCGGCGCCCGAATCTGCGCGATGGCGAGTGAAGGGGAGATCCTCGTGTCGAGCACGGTCAAGGACCTGGTCGTCGGATCGGGCCTGGCATTCGAGGACCGAGGCAGCCACGAGCTCAAGGGCGTGCCGGGGGAATGGCGGATCTTCGCGGTCACCATCTGAGATCCTCAGGCAATGTCTGAACGCACGCGCAGGATCACGCTGATCGGATCAGTGGCGGGCTACGTGGTGGCTGTCGCGGGGGCGGCCGGGCTGGTGACGATCGGCGCGTACTCGTCCGGCGACCTCTGGGGCACGTTGAACGACCTGGCCCGTTTGGTGATGACGGCGGCCATTGCGCCGCTGATGCTCTCCTACTACGAGATGGGCGGGTGGTTTCCATTGCGTCTGGCGCAGGCCGCCCAAACGCTCGGCTGGCTCTCGTGTCTCGCCTGGTGCGTCGTCCAGCGGCTCATCGTCGTGGGACCGGTGACCCTCGACTACGGCCATCCCGCAGTGAGCGCACTGGCGGTCGAGGCGTGGGCGACCGTGTACATCGGCCTCTGGATCGTCGGCGCCAACATCGTCGCCGGGGGCTGGCTGCCCTGGATCCGATGGATCGGCCTGGCAGCCGGGATCGGAACTGCGCTCATGGGCTACGGTCTCCTCGTCGACGGGACGGCGAGCCCTTGGACATCTCCGGCTGGCGCCGGGTCCCAGGTCCTGCTGCCAATCTGGGCTTTCCTCATGGCGCGGCACCTGGGACACATCAGTGCAACGGGCGGCGTGGCATCAAGGCAGCTGGGGCATACGTAGTCTTGAGACAAAGGCGTGAAGCATTGGAGTTGCGGTCATGAATCCTGACGACTTTCCCTCGCCGAGAGGCGACGGCTTCGTCCTGACCCACTTCCTGGTCGTCTCGGACCAGGATCGTTCTCGTGAGTTTTATCGGTCGATCTTCGACGGGATCGTGCTCATCGAGCGCGACCCGGTGATCATGAAGGTGGCCAACTCGTGGCTCATCCTGAACGAAGGTGGTGGGCCCACCGACGACAAGCCGACCGTCACGCTCGAGACGCCGCCCGATCCGAATCGGACGAGCGCGTTCCTGAATGTGCGGGTCGGCGACATCCAAAAGGCATACCGCGAGTGGTCGGCGAAGGGAGCAGAGTTCCTGACCGAGCCGAAGGATCACGGTCGGGAGATCCGAGCCTACATCCGGGACCCTGACGGCCACCTCATCGAGGTCGGCCAGACGGTCATCTCGCGCTGAATCTCGTCGGCACCTCAGCTCCGTTCTCGCTTATCGGCTCAGCCGATGAGTCGGCACTTGGAGGCCCTGAACGTCCGAGAAATGCCGAGGCTGGCGTCCCATTTATCGGGGCAGCCGATGCGTTGACGCCTGGAGAGGCGCAGACGGACGGTGAGCGCTCGCTCACGCGCTCACTCATCGGCTCAGCCGATGGATCACGCTCCCAGGAGGGGCTCACGCGCTCACTCGTCGGCTTAGCCGATAACTGAGCCACGAAGCCATCCGCCTCATCTCGTAGTCCTGCACCACCACGGCGATCTCGGTCGGATCCGATGTCGGTTGGTGGCTCATCACGGCGCAATATCCGCATCCGCCTGGCTGGCCCCTCGCAGCAGGGCGGCCAACGCCTTCTCATCGAGGCGTTCGCCCTCCGCCCACGCTTCGTCCACGGCTTTCGCTCCGTCTCGCTCCTGCAGCGCGGCACGCGCATCAGCCACGACCTGGTCGACGTTCTGCAGGAGATTCGAGTTGATACCTCCCCCCATCGCGGCGCGGCGTTTCGCGGCGGCAGCGGCGAAGCGGAGGGCGTTATCCGGGCGTCTATCCGCAAGCGCGATGGCCATGCCCATGTCTAGCAGCAGCGGCCATCGAGCGACGTCGCCAACCTCTGTGGTGTCCGCTAGCGCAGTGAGAAGCCACTGGTGCGCGGCCGCCGCCTCGCCGAGGCTCAAATGGATATTGCTCAAGACCATGGCGTTGTCGGTTGCCCGTAGGTGGTTGCCGCCCTCGAGGTTGAGCCTTCGACCCTCCTCCATCAGCCTCCGAGCCTGGTCCAGGTTGCCGGCTCGCATCTCTACCGCGCCCCGGGCTGCAGTCGTGTCGGCCAGTCTCGCGGACTGCCCCGCTGCGACGAACAGGTCGGTGCTCTCCAGGAAGAGAGATCTCGCTGCAGCGAGGTCGCCAGCGACCATCGCGACGAAGCCGAGGTTGTAGAGGTCGTCGCCCAAGCGATCCCTCCGATCGTGAAGTCGGTCGAGCTTGAGAGCTGACCGATAGTGCTCGTTGGCGTCGGCCATCGCGTTCTGCCAGTAGGCGAGTCCGCCGGCAGCGGTGTGCGCCGGGGCCAGGACCGAAGGATCGACCGTGCCCTCGTCGCCCACGGCCGGCATGAGCCGGTCGAACCATTGCCGTCCCTCCTGGATGTGCCCGCGCAGCTGCCAGAAGCGCCAGAGCGCGGTGGCCAGGCGCAGGCCGAAGTCGCGCTCGTCGTGGTCGACTGCCCAGCGCAGGGCGGCTCGGAGGTTATCGTGCTCACGGGAGAGCCGGTCGAGCCATCCGGGATCCGTGCCACCCTCCAATGTCGGTTCTGCCGCCTTGACCAGAACGAGCGCCCACTCCGCATGGCGCCGTCCAAGGGTTGCACCCTCCTCCGTCTCGGCCAGCCGGCCGGCTCCGTATTCACGAATCATCTGAAGCATCTCGAACCGGGGTTCATCGGGAGGAGCATCAACGGCCGGTCGGACCAGGCTCTGATCCACGAGGGCGGTGAGCCCCCCCAGGACGTCCACGTGCGCGCCGCCGGCTGGCCCGGTCACCTGCTCTGCGGCCTCGAAGGTCCAGCCGCCGGAGAAGACGGTGAGACGCCGGAACACCGTCTGCTCCGGGTCGTCGAGGAGGAGGTAGCTCCATTCGATCGCGGCCCGCAACGTTCGCTGTCGAGCGGGCTGATCGACGCTCCCTCCGCCAAGGAAGGGGAGAGCCTGCTCCAGGCGGGCGAGGATGGCGCCCGGTGCCAGCATCTTGACCTGCGCTGACGCGAGCTCGATGGCCAGGGGCAGGCCGTCGAGGCGCCGGCAGATGGCCGCCACAGCGTCGGCGTTCGCCGTTGTGAGCTGAAACGTGGGCTGCACGCGACGCGCCCGTTCCACGAACAGCGCGACAGCCTCGACCCGCGACAAGGCGTCAATGTCAGCACCTGTCTCGGCATCCGGGATCGCGAGTGGTGGAACCGGGTATTCCTGCTCGCCGTTGAGATGGAGCGGAACCCTGGTCGTCACGAGGACCCGCATTCGCGCAGTGCTCGAGATGAGGCGCGCGACGAGCGGCGCTGCGCTGGTCACCTGTTCGAAGTTATCGAGGATCAGAAACAGCTGGCGGCGGGCGAGGTGGTCGGCGAGCACGTCCTCCGGGTCATGTTGGCCGGGCACCCGTGCGCCGATGGCCTGCGCGACGGCGCTGGCCACCACTGACCGCTCGGTGAAGGTCTCCAGCGGGACGAAGAAGACGCCGTCGCTGAAGTGGCCGCGAGCTCGGCCGCCGACCTCGACGGCGAGCCGGGTCTTGCCGGTCCCCCCGGGCCCCGTCAGCGTCAGCAGGCGGTTCGCGGCGAGCAGGTCGGACAGTTCGGCGAGCTCGCGGTCTCGGCCGACTATGGGCGTCGCCGGCGCCACGAGATTGGTCGGCGAGGCGTCAAGGGTCTTCAGGGCGGGGAAGTCTGCCGGCAGCCCGGCGATGACCAGCTGATGCAGGTGCTCCGGAGACGGGAGGTCCTTGAGTTGATGCATCCCCAGGTCGCGGAGCAGGACCTGGTCCGGCAGCGCCGGCTCGACCAGCGCTCGCGTCGATGCGGAGAGGAGGACCTGGCCGCCGTGCCCGGCGGCTGCGATGCGAGCAGCACGGTGCACGTCGACCCCGACGTAGTTGTCGCCGCCCAACTCGGCGTCGCCGGTATGGAGTCCCATCCGGACGCGGATCTCCAGTGCGCCAGGCCACGCGGAGGAAGCCAGCTCGCGCTGGGCGTCGACGGTTGCGCTCACTGCGTCCAGCGCTGAGGGGAAGACCGCGAAGAACGCGTCTCCCTCGGTGGAGACCTCCACCCCGTGATGAGCAGCGATCGCTCGCCGCAGGATGCCGTGATGCGTCTCGAGCACGTCGCGGAATCCCGCGCCCAGCTCCTGGACGAGGCGGGTCGACCCCTCGATGTCGGTGAACAGGAACGTGAGGGTGCCACCCGGGAGTGACGGCATGCGCGGATGGTAAATCGGCTGTGGTACAAGGGCAGCATGGCCGACGCTCGACTGACTATCACGATCCGGCGGCCGCTCGAGGACGTTTTCGCCGTCCTGACCGATGTCGAGAAGACCTCCGACCTGGTCGGCCCCCGCGGTGGAGGAGCACTGGACGACCCCGCCTCCGCACGGCATCGGCTCGAGGCGTCACGCGGTCACGAGCATGATGCGCATGCGCTCCCAGAACGACGCCGAGGTCACCGGCTACGACCCGAACCGAAGCTGGACGATGAAGAGCATCTCCGGGCTGCTCAGGCTGTTCGAGCCGATGGTGACGACGATGTTCGGAAGGCTGTTCGCCAAGGACCTCGCGCGGCTCAAGAAGCTCATGGAGAGTGGCGCACTGTAGCCCCTGCTACGTCCGGTCGCGGAGCTCCACCCATGGCGCGCGCCAGGCGGGCGCCTCGAAGTCCTGGGCAAAGAAGGTGTCCACGCGCCAGATCTTGCCGTCCTTCACCTCGCCGATGGTGACGACGTGCCAATCCGTGCCATCGGGGTAGCGAGCCTTCTGTACACCGGTGAACACGCTGGCGGTGCCCTCGATGCGGAGCAGCGTGAAGGTCGGCGTCGTGACCCATCGGTCTTCGCCACCTATGACGCGCTCGCCGCCACGGTCCTCGTAGGCGCCAGGGTAGTTGTCGATCGTCGCCTTGAGGTTCGCAATGCCCCGGGTCACCTCGCCGGACTGGGGGAAGAAGCCCTCGAAGTCGGCATGCAGCAGGTCGTCGAGTGCGGCGGTGTTCTGACCGTTCATTGCGGCCATGAAGCGCTCGAAAACGGATCGTGAGTCAGACATGCGCGAACTCTAGACGGCACGCTCTGTCGCTGCCAGACCGCACGGACCCGCGTGGCGCGAATCGTGCAGCCCCGAGTGAGCCGATGAGTTCGGCGACCCGCCGGGGTCTGAATCCATGACCCCCAAAGCAGGCCAAAGAGGAAACCAATGCGGAAGATCTACCCCATGCTCTGGTTCGACCGCGAGGCGGAAGAGGCCGCGAACCACTACGTGTCCATCTTCCCGAACTCGAAGATCAACACGGTGACCCGTTACGGCCCGGCCGGACCGCTGGCCGAGGGGCTCGTGATGACCGTCGACTTCGAGCTCGACGGGGAGCGCTTCGTGGCGCTCAACGGCGGCCCGGAGTTCCACTTCAGCGAAGCGATCTCGTTCGTGGTGCAGTGCGAGTCACAGTCCGAGATCGACGAACTCTGGGACAAGCTGATCGACGGCGGCGAGCCCGCCCCCTGCGGATGGTTGAAGGACCGCTACGGACTCTCCTGGCAGGTGGTGCCGACCGCCCTGATCGAGATGATCGCCGACCCCGATCCGGCGAAGGCGCAGCGGGTGAACGAGGCGATGCTCAAGGTCTTCGGCAAGTTCGACATCGATGCGCTCCGGCGGGCGTACGACGGGGTCATGGCCTACTGACGCCGTCTAGAGGACGGTCGAGTCGAGGAGGTAGGTCGTCATCGGCGCCTTGCCCTTGACCTCGACCTGGTCGCGCCGCACGAACGGGTAGCGCCCGTCGAGCAGCAGATAGGTCGCCTCGGTGACCTGGATGCAGCCGGGTGACCCGGTCGACTGCATTCGGCTGGCGACGTTCACCGTATCGCCCCACAGGTCGAAAGCGAACTTTCGTCGGCCGATGACGCCGGCGATGACCGATCCACTGGCGATGCCAACCCGCATGCTCAGCCTGGTGCCCGTGCCGGGGGTCCATTCGTCGACCGCGCGGTGGATTGCCAGTCCCATCTCGACCGCCGCCGTGGCGTGATCTGCTCGGGGAGCTGGCAGCCCGGCGACGGCCATGTACGCGTCGCCGATGGTCTTGATCTTCTCGAGACCATGCCGTTGGGCGAGCTCATCGAACCGGGTGAAGAGCGCGGTCAACAGATCGACGACATCCTGGGCTGGCAGGTTCTCGACCAGCGGGGTGAAGTCCGCGACATCGGCGAACAGGACGCTCGTTTCGGCGTATTCCTCCGCGATCCGCTCCTCGCCGGCTTTGAGGCGCTCCGCGATGCTGGCGGGCAGGATGTTGAGTAGCAGCCGGTCCGACTGCGCCCGAGCCGCGGCACGCTGCCCATCCACGTAGCGCAGGAAGACATAAGCGATGCTCCCCGGGCCGATCACGTTGAACGCGATCAGGCCGAGCGAGAACGGATAGGGGAGCGGCGTGCCGAGCGGCCGGATCAGCGGGTCGATCAGGAGCGCCAGCGCAACGATCGCCACGAACGCCACGAACCAGGGGATCGAGCGCCGCGGCCCGTAGAAGATGATCGCCGCGATGGGAGCCAGGACGGCCCACGTCAGATCCGAACCGCCAGCGACCGATCCGCCGAGGGTCACGTAGCCGACGAACACGATTCCGAGCGAAGCGACCCCAAGCACCGCGGCGAATCTGCCCAGCCGTGGCCGACGGGCGAAGTCCACGATGTCGGCGAGGACCACCGCCGCGAAGACGATGGACGTCCAGACCACCAGGCCGCTGCCCATCGAGGAGCCGATGAGCACCCAGACGACCGTGACCAGCACCACGGCCAGCGAGGCGATGATCACCGCCCGCTTCAGCACACGGGTATCCGGATCGTCCGTCGGGAGGGCGCCGATGGACGCGAGCCGGTCGAGGCTCGCGATAAAGCCTCGGCGCCGGCGGGCAACGGGAGAGCCCCGGTCGATCATCTCCTCCACCACATCTCGAGCGTCGGTCGCCCGAGCGTGGTCGGCGCCGGCGTCAATGTCAACGGGCTGACGACCGTCGTCCAGGGCTCACCGCGCGCTGTACCCTCGCCCCATGGCATTCGAGCCCACGGACGAGCCCTATGACACCTGGGCGGAGGCATACCGTGACTGGTGGGGCCCTGTCATCGCGCCGTCCGCCGTCCGATTGCTGGATCGGCTGACTGCCACCGGCTTGGGTGGACGGTCGTTCGAGCTGGTGGACGTCGGGACCGGGACCGGAGCGCTGGCGATCGCCGCCCTGGAGCGCTGGCCGAAGGCGCGCGCGATTGGCGTCGACCCGGCGAGCCGCATGCTCGAGATGGCGGCCGATGCGGCGCGCCGTCGTGCGCCCGGCGTTCTCGACCGGCTGCGGCTGGCGGTGGGCTCTGCGGACCGGCTTCCTCTGGCCGATGGCGCGGCCGACGTCGCTGTCAGCTCATTCGTCATCCAGCTCGTACCGAGCCGGGCCGCGGCCCTCCGAGAGATCGCTCGGGTCCTCCGCCCCGGCGGAGTGCTGGCGATGCTCAGCTGGCAGGCGGAGGAGCTGGCATTCGAGCCGGATGAGGCGTTCATGCTCGCCGTGGACGACCTCGACATCGACGCGCCGCCGCTCGCTGGCGGCCACCGCCCGTATACATCCCCCAGGGCAGCGGCCGCGGAGCTGCGTCGGACGGGATTCGAACGAGTGAGCGCTCGCACGGAATGGCTCGAGCATGGGTACACGCCGGAGAGCTATCTCCAGGTGCTCGAGCACTGGGTCGAGTCCGAGCTCTTCGGCGGCCTAGGGTTCGCCAGGCGCCATCGGCTCCGCAAGGAAGCCCTCCGCCGGATGCGGCGATTGCCAGCGGAGGCGTTCGTCTGGCGCCGGCCGCTCGTCAGCGTGCTCGCATATCGGCGCTCCGGACCTCTACGCCACTAACGACCAGTTCACGGTCTGAGCGCCGCGGGCCTCGGCATTACTCTGCGGCCGACGGCCCGCTGATCGGCAGCGCCCAGTAGGCCGCGAACGCGCCGAAGCCCACCAGGCTGATCATGGGGTGGATGAAGGCCAGGAGCGTGATCAGTAGGTAAAGCGGGGCGCCGTACCGATATCCGCGGGCCTCGGCTCGTCGGGCCGCCGACGGCTGGCTGCGCAACAGGTGGCCGTTCCGGGCCGACGCGTAGAGCCAGATGGTGTTGAACATGATCGCGATGCCGACCATCGTCCCGCCGTACAGCAGGCTGGCGCCGACCGCGTCGACGCCGCTTCCCAATCGCTGAGCGAGCACGATGGTCGGGTAGGGGACGAAGGCCACGAACATCAGGAAGATGACGTTGATCATGGCGAAGGTCGGGTTCGAACGGCCGATGAGGGTGAAGAGCCGATGGTGCTGGACCCACATGATCCCGATCGTCAGGAAGCTGATTACGTACGCGAAGAACTCCGGCCACTGCTGGCGGAGGGCCGCTCCCAGGTCTTCGGTGGGTCCGGGTGCCCGGATGCCGAGCACCAGCAGCGTGATGGCGATGGCGAAGACGCCGTCGGCGAAGGTCTCGAGGCGGCCGGTCTCGGTCACGGTACGGCCGAGTATCGGGCGCCGGTCAAGCGGAGGCTTCGGAAGGGGCGGGGTCGCTGGCGTCCCACAGGTCGAGCCGCCAGTCGTTGCAGCGCAGCGGATGGCCCTTGGGATACTCGAAATCGAACGCCCCGAGGTTCGTGAAACCGAGCCTGCGGCAGATCGCGTTGGACGGCGGATTATCGACCGCCGGATAGGCGTGCAGGTACCGGTGCTTCCCGATCGCGCGCACCCGCTCGACGAGGATCGCCGTCCCGAGGGTGGCGATCGACCGACCCTGGAACTCGGGCAGGACGCTCCAGCCCGTCTCCCATACCGTCCCATCGGGCGTCTCGCGCTCCCAGTAGCCAACGGAGCCCGCGGCGACGCGATCGGGACCAACCACGATGACGAACATCTGGCCCTGCTCCGGATGGAGGCGCCTGTAGCGCTCCTGTCGCTCGCGAATCTTCTCCGGCGACTCGGGCCCGCCGAGGTGCTCGGTCATGGCAGGATCGCCCATCAGGCGCTCGAGGAGCGGGAGGTCGGCATCCTCCCAGGCTCGGAGGTCGACATCGGTCTGGGGGTCGCGGCTCATCGGCAGTCCTCGCGGCACAGCCACCATGATGCCGAAATCCGGCGCTCGTTATCGGCTGAGCCGATGAGGTACGGCGTGACGGCCTTGGTTATCGGCTAAGCCGATGCGGTACAGCGCGACGGCCTTGGTTATCGGCTGAGCCGATGAGTCGGCGCGCAACCGCGGCGTCGGGTGCTCGTCCGGCGCTATTTCATCGGCTCGCACGATGAGACAACGCGCAGATAGGCGGCCGGGAGAGACTCGCTCGTTAACTCATCGGCTGAGCCGATAGCGTCGGCAACTCCGCGGGGCTATGCGGCAACTCATCGGCTGAGCCGATAGCGTCGGGAACTCCGGGCCGGCGAGGGCCGGCCAGGGTCTACTGGGTGGTGCGACGCTGGTAGAGCCGGATGCCAAGCGGGAAGAAGACGAGGAGCAGGCCCAGGCTCCACAGCACGGAGGGGAGCAGGTCTGGGCCGCCGGTTCCACCCAGGATGAGGTCGCGCACGGCGTTGATGGCGTAGGTCATCGGTTGGTGCTCGGCGAACGCGCGGAGCCACGATGGCATGGTGGCCGTTGGCACGAACGCGCTGCTGGCGAAGGTCAGCGGGAAGACGGCCAGGAAGATGAGCCCCTGGACCGCCTCGGGCGTACGCACCACCGCCCCGGCGGCGACTCCCACCCAGGAGAGCGCGAAGCCGAGCAGCAGCAGGACGCCCACCGCTTCGAGCCATCCGAGCGGGCTGCCCTGTGGCGAGAAGCCCACGAACAGGCCAATGATCGTCATGACTGCAATGGCCAGCATCCCGCGCAGCAGGTCGGTGAAGGTGCGGCCGGTGATGACCGCGGACTGTGACATCGGCAGGGAACGGAAGCGGTCGATCATCCCCTTAGCCAGGTCGTTGGCGAGCAGGATTCCGGTGCCGATGGTGGCAAAGACGATGGTCTGCACGAAGATGCCGGCCATGAGGTAATTCACGTAGCTCGTCCCCTGGATGGGGATCGCACCGCCGAACACGAAGCGGAAGAGCAGCACGAACATGATCGGCTGGATCGTCACGTCCAGCAGGAGCTCGGGGGTGCGCCGGATGTGGAGCAGGTTGCGGCGCACCATCTCGATCGAGTCGACGAGCCACCAGCGCACGCTCATGCGGGTGACTCCGGGTTGGGTTCACCCTCGAGCGGCTGGCCGGTGAGAGCCAGGAAGACCTCGTCAAGGGTCGGCCGCCGGAAGCCGATGTCGTCGACGTGGACGCCCGCGTCGTCGAGTGCCCGGACAGCCCGGGTGAGGACCCCGTCGTGCGCCACGATGGGGATGCTGACCCGGCGATGGTCCGTGTCGACGTGAGCCTCCTCGCCGCCGAGCACGGCGAGCGCCTCCGCCGCTCGGTCGAGGCTCTGCTCCTCCCCGATCTCGACCTCCAGGCGTTCGCCGCCGACCAGCCGCTTGAGCTCCAGGGCGGTGCCGTGGGCGATGACGTGGCCATGGTCCACGACCGCGATGTCGTCGGCGAGCTGGTCCGCCTCCTCGAGGTACTGGGTGGTCATCAGGATCGTGTGACCACCCTTGGCGAGCTCCGCGATCAGGCTCCACATCGCCAGGCGACTGCGCGGGTCGAGGCCCGTCGTCGGCTCGTCGAGGAAGAGGACCGGCGGCGAGTCGATGAGCGCGGCCGCCAGGTCGAGGCGCCGTCGCATCCCGCCGGAGTACGTCTTGACGATGCGATCGGCTGCGTCATCGAGCTCGAAGCGGGTCAGCAGGTCCGCCGCCCGCTGCAACGCATCGGCAGAGTCGAGCCGGTAGAGGCGCCCGACCATCGCCAGGTTCTCGCGCCCGGTGAGGAGCTCGTCGAGCGCGGCGGTCTGGCCTGCCACCCCGATCTGGGTGCGCACTCGACCCGGGTGGCGGGCGACGTCGATGCCGGCCACCTCGGCATGCCCGGCATCCGCGCGGGTGAGCGTGGTGAGGATTCGCACAGCCGTCGTCTTGCCCGCTCCGTTCGGACCGAGCATGCCCAGGATCGTGCCCTCCGAGACATCGATGTCGAGGCCTCGCAGGGCATGGGTCTTGCCGAAATGCTTGTGCAGCCCTTCGGCGCGGATCATGGTTTGCGGCATGGACGGCAAAGAGTAGTCGAGGAGGAATCATGGCTGGAGCGCTCATCCGCGACGCCGCGGGCCGCTACCGCAGCGCCGATGGGCGGTTCTCGGTCGAACGCGAGGGGACGAGCTGGTATCTGCGTGACAGTCGGCAGCCAGATGAGCTCGGATTGCCGCGCATCCTCGGCCCGTACCCAACGCTCGATGCGGCCCGCAAGGCGATCGCCGAAGCCCCGGCCGAGCCACCGACGGCGCGCGCCAGGAAGCGGACCTCGACGCGCTAGACGGAACGGCGGTCGTCGTCAGCGCCTATTGGGAGGGGAGGAAGTCCCAGCTGTCAGGGATGATCTCCGGCGGCTTGCCGATGATGACCGCGATCTCGAGGTGCGACATCAGCTTGATGTCGGCGGGGTTGCCATCGGTCTTCTTGCCGTCCACGTAGACGGCGATCGATGTGTTCGAGGTGCAGAAGTCGCCGACGCATGACCCGTCGAGGCGGACGCCCCACTCCGTGAAAAACTGCCCGAGGGTGGCCGGGGCATTGTCCGGGACCTTCGACTCGCTGTGGAGGATCCCGTCGGGATCGTGGGTGTGCAGCTCGGACAGGCATGGCTGGTCGCAGGTCATGACCTGGTAATCCTTGCCAGTGCCGTCTGGCGTCGGTGCCTCAAGGACTCCCTTCGCCTTGGTGTCGATGCCGATGCCTGCCGGGATCGGGACCGCGGTTCCATCGACCAGCACGTCGAGGTGCACGTGGGTGTGGGTGATGAGGTACTCGCGGTTGGTCGGCTCGAATCCGGCTGCCTTGGCGCGAGCCATCGGATCCGACGGAGCGGGCCAGCTTGGCTGGGTGAGCGGGGTTGCCTTGCAGGCGGCCAGCAGCACGATTGCGATCGTCGCAACGGCCGCCGCGGCAGCCCACAGCGTGGATCTTCCTGCCTTCATGGGGCCCTCCGTCGGGGGACGAATCCGAACGGCGAGTGTACATCGACTCCGGGGTGATCCCCGAGGGCTGGATCGCCGCCTCAGGCCACGGGGAGATGATCGGGGATCTGGTCGAGGAGCTGCGCGAGGAGGGAGCGCAGCGCGTCCGGCCGAAACGGCTTTTCGAGGAACGCGTCGCAGCCGGCCTGTTCGGCTTGAGCGCGCGGGCTGGGGACGATGCTGGCGGTGAGGGCCACGAT
>JALYLB010000203.1 GCA_030774475.1 Chloroflexota bacterium
CGGCGCCACCAGCGCAGTCGTCTCGCAGTCGGAGAGGAACGCGTACTCGCCGATCCGCGGGAACGCCGAGTCGCCCGGGTAGCGCGACCTCAGCGACGCGTCGTGGGCGGAATGTTGGCTCTCGTGCTCCATCGGATGTCACCCGAGCGGGACGCCAGTCTGGCACGCAACGCAAGATGGGGGCGAGCGCCCGCCGAGTCTGAACGCCAGGTGACCCGCCTGAGCCCTTCCCGCGCGCAGGTCCCGTCGCTATAGTCGCGCCACTCAGTCCACCGGACCGGCCGCGGGCGGAGTCAGGTTCGCGCGGCGTGGGGTGCCGCGCGGAGCCAGGAAGGAGGCGCCACCCAGGTCCACCCTGCTGCCCTTGCCATCGTTCGTGACCGATGCATGCCATCCACGAACCGCCTACCGAGTTGGCACGAGGAGAGAGTTCCATGACGCAGCGATCCCGCGAAGACGTCATCCAGCAGGACGTCCACGACCTCCACCGCCTGGGCTACGCGCAGGAGCTGTTCCGCAGCATGGGCGGCTTCAGCAACTTCGCGATCAGCTTCTCGATCATTTCGATCCTGACCGGGGCCGTCATCCTCTACGACTACGGCCTCGCCTGGGCCGGCACCGCTGCGAGCCTCATCGGCTGGCCGCTGGTCACGGTCTTTGTGCTCTGCATCGCTGCCTCGATGGCTGAGGTGGCATCGGCCTATCCGACCGCGGGCGGCCTTTACTACTGGGCCAGCCGCATGAAGGGCAAGGCATGGGGATGGTGGACCGCCTGGCTCAACCTCCTCGGCCAGTTCGCGATCGTGGCCGGCATCGCCTACGCGGCCGCCCAGTTCCTGAATGTCGCCATCGTGACGCCGGTCCTGAAGACCTTCAATGTCGACTACGGCAACACCACCGAGTTCATCAAGTCCGGCGACGTTCCGATCCTCACGGGCGCCCTGGTCACAATGGGCGTGCTCCTGGCCATCTGCCTGTTCCTGAACATCCGCGGCATCAACCTCGTAGCCCTGCTCAACCAGGTGAGCGTCTGGTGGCACATGGCCATCGTGGCGATCGTGGTCGTCTTCGTCCTGTTTGCCGGCAAGCCCGACCTCTCTGGCATGACCCTCTTCGCGTTTCAGCCGCAGGACCACGCTGGGAGCTGGCAGAACGTGATTCCGTTCACCGGGATCACTCTCAACTATGGAGCCGCCATCACCTACCCGCTCTTCTTCGCCTTCATGTTCTCTTTGCTGCAGGCGAACTGGACGTACACCGGCTATGACGCATCGGCGCACGTGGCGGAGGAGACGGTTGGGGCGCGCATTTCGAGCGCGTGGGGCCTCTTCCTCTCGGTCGCCGTCTCGGCGGTGGTGGGCTACTTGTTCCTGTTCGTGCTGACGACCCATCTGCCGAGCCTGAAGGATCTCTTCCCGGCGGACCTGACCAAAGCCGATCCTAACAAGCTGAGCACCTACTACTTCGGCGGCGGCTATGCGGTCTTCGAGACCCTCAAGTACAACCTCGCCACCGTCGGTCAGCTGCTGGGCGCGGGGATCGCCATCGCCATGTCCTTCTGCACGCTGTCGTCTGTGGCCTCGGCGGGCCGCATGCTCTTCGCCTTCAGCCGTGACGACGGCGTTCCGGGATCGGGCTGGCTGAAGAAGGTGTCGCACCGATATCGGACGCCCTCGAACTCCCTGGTGACGATCGTCGTGGTGGCCTTCCTGTTCACGGTGGCCGCCTTCTACGTCGGGGCCCTGGGCAGCCCGGGCGGTGGCGGGATCGCGATCGTGATCGTGACCGCGATCAGCACCATCTTCCTGTACGCCGCCTACGCGGTTCCCATCTACCTCGGACTGACGACGGAGGGATGGAGGAGCGAGCGTGTCTGGAGCCTCGGCCGCTGGTCGAAGCCCGTCGCGATCGTGGCGCTCTTCTGGACTGTGATCCTGCTCGTCCTCTTCTCATTCCCGACCTCTGGGAACATCAGCTGGCCGTTCATGGTCCTCGCCGTGGTGCTGCTGCTCGTGTACTACTTCGCGTGGGCACGCAGCAGGTTCCAGGGTCCGCGCGTCATGGGCCGCGAGGAAGAGCTAACGGAGATCGAGCGCGAGTTCGAGCGAGCAGCTCGGGATCTGGAGCAGCCCGTACCAGCCTGATCTCTGAATCGACGAACGCAGGCCGGTCGGGCATCGGCCGGCCTGCTTCTCTCTGAAGAAAGGCAGGCTGGGCAATGCCGACCGAGACCCACGACAAGCAGCATCAGGGCAAGCACGGGGTCCATCCCCGACGCAGCGAGCTCGAGAAGATGGTTCGCGACGGTCAGGTCGAGACGCTGATCGTGGCCCTCACCGACATGCAGGGGCGCCTGATGGGCAAGCGGGTCCAGGGCCAGGCATTCCTCAACGGTGCCATCGACCACGGCGCCCACTTCTGCACGTACCTTCTCGGCACCGACATGGAGATGAACACGCCGGACGGCTTCGCCCTCATGAACTGGGAGACCGGCTACGGCGACTGGATCGCGGATCCGGTGTGGGACACCCTGCGGGTGCTGCCCTGGCTGGACAAGACCGCCCTCGTCCTCTCGGACACCGTCGATCATCACGGTGCGGAGATCCCGGTCTCCCCGCGCTCCATGCTCAAGCGGCAGGTCGAGAAGGCGGCCGCCTTGGGCTTCTCCGTGCAGGCGGGCTCCGAGTTCGAGTACTACCTGCTGACGGACACGTACGAGGAAGCCCATCGCAAGGGCTACGTCGGCCTCGAGCGCTTCGGCTACTACAACGAGGACTACCACCTCCTGCAGGCGACCAAGGGCGAGCCGATCCACGGCCGGCTGCGCAACCTGATGACCGAGGCGCGTATCCCGGTCGAGTTCAGCAAGGGCGAGGCTGCCCCGGGCCAGCACGAGGTGAACATCCACTACAGCGACGTGCTGGAGATGTCGGACCGATCGGTAATCTTCAAGCACGGGGCGAAGGAGATCGCCTGGCTCAACGGCATGGGGCTGAGCTTCATGGCCAAGCCCGACCACACCTGGACCGGATCCAGCGGCCACATGCACATGAGCCTCTGGGACCCGGAGGGCAAGGAACCACGCTTCGTGGAGGAAGGCGCCACGCCCTACGGCATGTCAGCCACCATGCGCCACTTCCTGGGCGGGATGATGCGCTACTCCCGCGAGCTGGCGATCTTCCATGCACCCAGCGTGAACTCGTACAAGCGCTACGCCGTCGCCTCATGGGCCCCGGTCAACGTGGTCTGGGGACGGGACAATCGCACGACCGGCTTCCGGATCGTGGGGGATGGTCCGGGACTCCACATCGAAAACCGCTTCCCGGGCGGCGACATGAACCCCTACCTCGCCTACGCCGCGGTGGTTGGGGCGGGCCTGCTGGGCGTCGAGCGCGAGATCGAGCCCCCCGCCGAGTACCACGGCAACGGTTACGTGGCCACTGACTGCGACCGAATGCCGCGGGCCTTGTACGAGGCGATTCGCGAGCTCGAGGCGAGCGAGGTGGCGGTGGACATCTTCGGCGCCGATGTCGTAGCCCACTACCTCAACGCCGCCCGCGTCGAGCAGGAGACCTACGACGCTATCGTTCACCCGTGGGACCGCGAGCGCTACCTGGAGCGAAGCTGATGCGATTGGAAGGCAAGGTCGCGGTCATCACGGGAGCAGGGAGCGGCATGGGCCGCGTGGCAGCTCACCTCTTTGCTGCTGAGGGGGCGAGCGTGGTCGTCGCCGAGTTCGCCGCGCCCGCCGGGGAAGAGACGGTGCGCCTCGTGAGCGACGCTGGCGGCACGGCGAGCTTCGTGCGGGCCGACGTGTCGCGCGAAGAAGATGCCAGGGCAATGGTCGACGCGGCCGTGGAGCGCTACGGGCGGATCGACGTCCTGTACAACAACGCGGGAATCATGCCGGAGGCCGATCACTCGGTCGTCGACACCGATGTCGACGTGTGGGACCAGGTCATGGCGGTCAACCTGCGCGGTGTCTTCCTGGGCTGCAAGTACGCGATCCCCCAGATGGTCGAGCAGGGCTCCGGGTCGATCATCAACGTCTCGAGCTTCGTCGCGCTGCTCGGTTGCTCGGTGCCGCAGGACGCCTACACCGCGAGCAAGGGCGCAGTGCTCTCCCTGACTCGCTCACTGGCAGTCCAGTTCGGGCCGAATGGCGTTCGCGCCAACGCCATCTGCCCGGGGCCGATCGAGACGCCGCTCCTGATGGACTGGCTGCTCAAGGACGATGCGGCCAAGCAGCTGCGGCTGGCACGCAACCCAACCGGTCGGTTCGGCAAGCCGGAGGAGATCGTCAATGCGGCCATCTACCTGGCCTCCGACGAGTCGCGCTGGACCAACGGCGCACAGTTCGTGATCGACGGCGGGATCAGCGTCAACTACTTCTGAAGAACGCGGTCACCCGGTGCCAGTAATCGTGGCGTTACGGCAATCGGCGCCGCCCGTCGACGGCATTGAGGGGCTTTTGACGGTCAGGGCGCCAACCATTCTGGCCGAATGGCGCTTGAACCCACGGTTGGCCCGCTCCCGATGGTCATAACGCCAGCATGATTGGCCGCTCAGGCTGGCAGTGAGGCCTGCGGCTTGGTAGGCGGCTCGAGGTCTGGCCGGGAGATCGGCTCCCGCTCGAGGTTCTCCTTGATCCGCTCGATGTTGCGGACCTCGGTGTCCATCGTCTTCTGGACCATCCCGCCCATGAACAGGCCGGCGAGTCCCTTCATCTGCGCGTCGAGCGAGAGCGTGAGGCGGCTGCCGTCGCCATCGGGCTCGATCTCGAAGCGGCCGTGGGGTCGTGCCGGGCCGGTGGTGGTCTGGAATTCGAGGAGGCGGTTCGCCTCGCAGACGGTCACCTGGTAGTCGGCGGCGATTCGGCGACCCATCGGACCCTGAACACCCTGGGCGTAGACGGTCCCGACCCCGCCGTCGCCGGAGAGACGCTTGATGTCGAGGACGTGCGATCGCCACTCCGGGCATTTCTCGCCGTCGAGCACGTAGGCGAAGACCGCTTCCGGCGGGCGGTTGATCGTGACGCTGTGCTGCGCGTTTGGCATGGATCTCCTCCTGTGCCGTGCATCATCGGCACAATCGTGCCGACCTACAATGCCTGACGTGACCACCGAAGAGCGAATGAGTCCAGAGGCAGCGGCGGCGACGCCGACGCCGGTCCAGATGATCATCGGCGGCGAGCATGTCGACGCGGCCGATGGCCAGACCTTCGACGTCATGAACCCGGCAACCGGGGAGGTCATCGCGACGGCGCCCCTTGGCGGCCCGGAAGACGTCAACCGGGCCGTCAAGGCGGCTCAGGCGGCCTTCGAGGACCCGCGCGGCTGGGCGACCTGGTCGGCCGCCAAGCGCGGCCGCTCCCTCCAGAAGCTCTCGAACCTTGTGAAGGAGCACCTCGAGGAGCTCGCCCAGCTCGAGAGCCGCAACGTCGGCAAGCCGATCCGGAACGCACGCGGCGAGGCGCTGGCGGTGGGGCTGGTCTTCGAGTACTACGCGGGGGCGGCGAACAAGCTCTTCGGTGAGACCATCCCGGTCTCCGCCGGTGGCCTCGATTTCACCCTGCGTGAGCCCATCGGGGTGTGCGGCCTGATCGTTCCCTGGAACTTCCCGATGAACATGGCCAGCTGGAAGCTCGGCCCGGCGCTGGCCGCCGGCAACACCACCATCCTCAAGCCGGCGAGCTACACGCCCCTCAGCGCCCTGCGGCTCGGCGAGCTGGCGCTGGAGGCCGGCCTCCCGCCCGGGGTCGTCAACGTCATCACCGGACCGGGCGGATCGGCGGGTGCGGCGCTGGCCGCCCATCCCGGCGTCGGCAAGGTCGCCTTCACGGGCGAGACGACCACCGGTCAGGAGATCATGCGGCTGGCTGCGAACAACGTGAAGAAGATCAGCCTCGAGCTCGGCGGCAAGAGCCCGAACATCGTTTTCGCCGACGCGGACCTCGAAAAATTCGCCGCCTCCGCGCCGTATGCGGTCTTCGACAACGCCGGCCAGGACTGCTGCGCCCGGACCCGCATCTTCGTCGAGGCGTCGGTACACGATCGGGTCGTGGAGCTGTTCGAGGCGGCCACGCGCAAGGTGGCCGTGGGCGACCCGGCGGACGAGAAGACCGAGATGGGCAGCCTGGTGAGCGAGCGGCAGCGCGAGCGCGTGGCGGGCTACGTCGAGATCGGGCGCCAGGAGGGCGCGGAGCTCGTCTATGGCGGAGAAGCGCCAACGGGCGATCCGTTCGACGCGGGCGCCTACTGGATGCCCACGATCTTCGACGGCTGCCGAACCGACATGCGGATCGTCCGCGAGGAGATCTTCGGCCCGGTGGTCGCCATCATCCCCTTCACCGATGAGGCCGATGCCGTCCGCCAGGCGAACGACACGCCGTATGGCCTGTCAGGATCGATCTGGAGCCGCGACATCGGCAAGGCGCTGCGCGTGGCGAAGGGCGTCCGCGCCGGCGTGCTGTCGGTGAACTCGAATGCGAGCGTGCACACCGAGGCGCCGTTTGGCGGCTACAAGATGAGCGGGGTGGGGCGCGAACTGGGCATGCATGCCCTCGAGCTCTACACCGAGGTGAAGAACGTCTTCGTCGACCTGACCTAGCGGGCTTTCGCGGCGCCGGCTGCGTCGACGAACGCGCGCCAGAGGCGCTTGAATTCGGGACCGATGAGCTCCGGGCGCTCCGGATGGCATTGCACGCCGATGAGCCAATCGGCCGGGTCCGCGGCCTCGAGGGATTCGACTAGGTCGCCGTCAGGATGCGGCGCGGTCCCTGAGGCGACGAGCTGCGGCGCCAGGTCCGCGGCGCGCACGCCCTGGTGGTGATAGCTATTGACCGTGGTGGTCCGCAACGGTTCGCCGCCACCGAGGATCCTGGACAGGCGAGAGGCCGGATCGAGACGGAGGAGGTGGTCCTCGGGCGCATCCGTCGGGCTGTCGTGGCCATCGAGGTGCTGGACCAGCGAACCGCCGGAGAAGACGTTGATCGCCTGCAACCCGCGGCACACGCCCAGGATCGGCAGGCCCCGCTCGCGCGCAGCCGACCACGCCGCACGCTCAAGCTCGTCGCGCTCGGCCTGGATGACGACGGCAGGATGCGAATCCGCGCCGTACAGCGCCGGATCGAGGTCGACACCGCCGGTCAGCAGCAGCCCGTCCATGCCGGCGAAGGATGCGTCGCGAGCCTTCGTAGTGGCCGTCGGGTCGATCGCGACGGGTTCGCCGCCCGCACGGCGTACCGCCTCGCGATACAGGTCGAAGGTCGCCCACGTTGGCTCTTCGCGCGCAGCCTGCTCCGGGCCATGCTCCGTTACGAGGATCCTCGGACGTCGCCTCATGGGCCGATGATAGGCGGCGCCGAAGCCAATTTGACCGTTGACGCCCCGACCGGGGCGCTCCTATGCTGCCGCGGATTCTGCCCGGCGGCGTGGGGCTGCTGTCGTGCCGCATGGGCGACGTACCCGCGACCCTTTCTCGGACGGAGGCCACGCCCTGGTGTGGGGGAGAGGAGGAGACCCTTGACCGCGGATTCCACCCGTGCAGACCAGGTCGCGCGCGACGACGCGCACCTTCGGTCGCTGGGCATCAAGCCCGAGCTGCGGAGGACGCTGGGCTTTCTGTCGAACTTTGCCATCGCCTTCAGCTTCATCAGCGTCTCGACCGGTTCGTTCGGCAACTTCGGCTACGGAATCGGCCTCGGTGGGCCGGCCTTCTTCTGGACCTGGCCGATCATCATCATCGGCCAGACGCTCGTGGCCCTGGTCTTCGCCGAGCTCGCCAGCCATTACCCAGTCGCTGGGTCGATCTACCAGTGGTCGAAGCGCCTCTCGCACCGGACGCTCGGCTGGTTCACGGGCTGGTTCTACTTCTGGGCCATAGTGGTGACGGTCACCGCGGTCGCGGTCATCGTGGCGTTCGCAGTCGATGGGCTGGTCGGGAGCCCAAAGGTCGGCGGTGTTGAGTTCCTCGATTCCCCCGACCCGCTGGGCATCACCACGATGTTCACGTTCATCGCGGTCGGGGCATTGGTTCTGACGACGGCGGTGAACGCGTTTGGTGTGCGCCTGCTGTCGATCCTCAACAACATCGGTGTCGCGACCGAGATCCTAGGGATGTTGGTCTTCGCGCTGATCCTCCTCTTCTTCGCCCACCACCAGTCGCCGGATGTCCTGTTCAAGACGTTCGGGGCGGAATCGGCGCAGCACGGCAACACGCTTGCGACGTTCCTGCTGGGTTTCTACATGGCGGTCTTCATCGTCTATGGGTTCGACACCGCCGGGAATTTCGGCGAGGAGACGGTGGATCCGAGCCGACAGGCGCCACGCGGCGTCCTCTCCTCCATCTGGATCAGCGGCGCCATCGGCACGGTCTTCCTGCTGGCGATCATCCTCTCGATCAAGGACATCCCTGGTCAGATGACCGCTGGGCTGGCTGGCGCGTTCCCGATCGCCAGCACGATCCTGGACAACCTGAATGGCACGCTGGTCGGCGGCATCACCCTTGGCGAGGTCTACCTGGCGGTGATCCTCGTGTCGGTCTTCGTCTGCACGCTCGCTATCCAGGGAGCCGCGACGCGGATGATGTTCTCGATGGGTCGCGACCGGCATCTGCCGTTCGGGGGCGTCTGGGGCCATGTCAATCCCGTCTTCCGAACGCCGGCCAACGCGGCCGTGGCGGTGGGCGTCCTGGCAGCCTTGCCGATCC
>JALYLB010000204.1 GCA_030774475.1 Chloroflexota bacterium
AAATGGAACGGGCGTTCACATCGGTCTGATAGGATAAGTCCGATGCCCTCCGACAAGATCACCGTGCGCGGCGCGCGCGAGCACAACCTCAAGAACCTCGACGTGGAGATGCCGCGCGATCGGCTGATCGTCATCACCGGCCTCTCCGGCAGCGGCAAGTCGAGCCTGGCTTTCGACACCATCTACGCCGAGGGTCAGCGACGCTATGTCGAGTCGCTCTCCGCGTACGCGCGGCAGTTCCTGGGGCAGATGGAGAAGCCGGATGTCGACCAGATCGACGGGCTCTCGCCCGCGATCAGCATCGACCAGAAGGGTGCCTCGCGGAACCCGCGCTCGACCGTCGGTACCGTGACCGAGATCTATGACCATCTCCGCCTGCTCTTCGCGCGGATCGGGCGGATGCACTGTCCGATCTGCGGCCGCGAGATCGCCCGCCAGACGGTCGAGCAGATGGTCGACCAGCTCTACGCCCTCCCCGAGGGGACCCGCCTGATGATCATGGCGCCCCTGGTCCACGACCGAAAGGGCGAGCACGAGAAGCTGCTGGCGGGCGCCAAGCAGGCGGGCTTCGTGCGAGTGCGGGTCGACGGGCAGCTGCGCGACCTGGACGAGGAGATCACCCTCGACAAGAAGTACAAGCACAGCATCGACGTGGTCGTCGACCGCCTGGTGATCCGACATGGCGAGGCCGATGGCGGCGACGGCTCACGCCCCGACGCCACCCGCATGGCCGACTCGATCGAAACGGCGCTGCGGCTCGCGGAAGGCACGCTCCTCGTCCACCTCCCAGACGAGGGCAAGCAGGGGACGGATCGGCTCTTCAGCGAGCGCTACGCGTGCCCGGAGCACGGCGGCAGCTTCGAGGAGCCGGCACCGCGCAACTTCTCCTTCAACTCGCCGCACGGCGCCTGCCCAGCGTGCACCGGTCTCGGCAGCCGGCTCGAGATCGACCCGGACCGGGTGCTCCCCAACAAGGAGCTCTCGATCGCCGAGGGAGCGGTCCTGCCCTGGCGGCGGATGGCGCTCACCGACTCGTGGTTCAGCAAGATAATCGAGTCGGTCGCCGAGCACTACGCGTTCAGGACCGACGTACCCGTCAGCGACCTGCCCGATTCGGCGTTGCAGATCCTGCTCTATGGCAACAAGGGGGAGCGGATCTCGGTGCTGTACCGCACCCGCCAGGGAGCCAGCCATACCTTTTCGACGACGTTCGAGGGGGTGGTGCCGAACCTCGAGCGACGCTACCGGGAGACGGGCTCGGAGAACATCAAGGCCGAGATCGAGCGCTACATGACCACGCGCCCGTGCCCGACGTGCAAGGGAATGCGACTCAAGCCAGAGGTGCTCGCCATCACCGTCGGAGACAAGAACGTCATCGAGACGACCCAGCTCTCGGTGACCGATGCGCTGCGCTGGTACGAGCGGCTGCCGAACCGGCTCACCGAGCGCGAGAACACGATCGCCCGGCAGGTGCTCAAGGAGATCCGGGCACGGCTCGGCTTCCTGATCGACGTCGGGCTCGACTACCTCACCCTCGACCGCGCGAGCGGGACCCTGTCGGGGGGCGAGGCGCAGCGGATCCGGCTGGCGACCCAGATCGGCTCGTCGCTGATGGGCGTCCTCTATATCCTCGACGAGCCGTCCATCGGGCTCCACCAGCGCGACAACGACCGGCTGATCGGCACGCTCGTTCGGCTTCGCGACCTGGGAAACACGCTCATCGTGGTCGAACACGACGAGGACACCATTCGCAACGCGGACTGGGTGATCGACATCGGGCCGCGCGCGGGCGAGCACGGGGGTGAGCTCATCCATTCCGGGACGCTCGACGGGCTCCTCGCCAATGAGCGCTCGATCACAGCGGCCTACCTGCGCGGCGACAAGCGGATCCCGGTGCCGGCCCGCCGACGGCGCGGAAACGGCGAGTGGCTGACGGTGCGGGGCGCGCGCGAGAACAACCTGCAGGGGATCGACGTCGGGTTTCCGCTGGGCCGGTTCGTGGCGGTGACCGGCGTGAGCGGTTCGGGGAAGTCCAGCCTGGTGGCGCAGATCCTGTACCCGGCGCTGGCCCAGGTCATCTGGGGCTCGCGTGATCCCGCCGGCAAGCACGACCGGATCGAGGGGATCGAGCGCGTCGACAAGGTGATCGAGATCGACCAGAGCCCCATCGGGCGGACGCCGCGGTCGAACCCGGCGACCTACACCGGGCTCTGGGCTCCGCTGCGGGAGCTGCTCGCGGCGGTGCCTGATGCGCGCCTGCGCGGGTATCGGCCGGGCCGCTTCAGCTTCAACGTCAAGGGCGGCCGCTGCGAGGCCTGCGAGGGCGCCGGCATCGTCCAGATCGAGATGCACTTCCTTCCCGACGTCTACGTCCCGTGCGAGGTCTGCAAGGGGAAGCGCTACAACCGTGAGACGCTCGAGATCCACTACAAGGGGAAGAACGTTGCAGAGATCCTGGAGATGACCGTGGAGGAGGCGCTCAAGTTCTTCGAGGCGGTCCCCAACATCAAGAACAAGCTCCAGACGCTCCACGACGTCGGGATGGGCTATGTCCACCTCGGCCAGCCGGCAACGACGCTCTCCGGCGGCGAGGCGCAGCGCGTGAAGCTCGCCACCGAGCTCTCCAAGCGGGCCACCGGCAAGACCTTCTACATCCTCGACGAACCAACCACCGGGCTGCACTTCGACGATGTCGCCCGCCTGCTGAAGGTGCTGGGCCGCCTGGCCGATGCCGGCAACACCGTGGTCGTCATCGAGCACAACCTCGACGTGATCAAGAGCGCGGACTGGGTGGTCGACCTGGGACCGGAGGGTGGCAACGGCGGCGGGCGCCTGGTCGCTACGGGTACTCCGGAGGAAGTCGCCGCCAATCCCGCCTCATACACCGGGCGCTACCTGCGGGCCGTGCTGCCTTCCCTTGCCGCGGCGCGGCCCTCGCGCGCTCGCCGCCGCGAGGCGGTCCCCGCCTGAGCGGTGGCCAACCCGACGCGCGACGACGCGCTGGCCCTGCTCCACGAGTGGAATGAGAATCCGTCCCTCCGCAAGCACGGGCTGCTGGTCGAGGCCGGCGTCCGTGGGTACGCCATCGATGACAGCCTGGATCCACCGGCGGTCGAGCGCTGGGGGATCGCGGGCCTTCTTCACGATCTCGACTACGAGCGCTTCCCCGAAGCCGCGACCCACGGCGCGATCGGCGCCGACGAGCTTGCTGGGCGCGGATATCCGTCGGAGGTCGTCGATGCGGTTCGTCGCCACAACGATGCCCTCGGCGTGCCTCGCCAGACTCGACTCGACCACCTGGTGTTCGCCTGCGACGAGCTCGCTGGATTTCTCGTCGCCGTGGCCCTCATGCGTCCCTCGAGACGCCTCGCGGACGTCGAACCGGAGAACGTCCGAAAGCGGATGAGGGACAAGGCGTTCGCCCGTGCGGTCCCCCGCGAGATGCTGCTGGCGGGGGCAGAGGAGATCGGGCTCGACTTCGACGAGCACGTGCGACGCTTGGTTCGCTACCTCACCGTCGTCGCACCCGAGGTCGGGCTCTAGTCCTCGCGCCAGATCACGCCCATTTCGGCCAGGAATCGCGACGGCTTCTCCGGGTCAAAGGCGAGGACCAGCTGCTCCGTCGCGCGTGTCAGCGCCACATAGGCGAGACGCCGCTCTTCCTCGACGGCGCGCTCTGGCTGCGTGGCACCCACGAGCGCCCGCCGGTTGGGAAACCGCTCCTCCTCGAAGCCGAGGACGATCACGGTCTCCCATTCGCGACCCTTTGCGGCATGGACGGTGATGAGCTCCACCGGGGCGGATGGGTCTCGGAGAGCGGCCAGCCGCGCCCTGACCTCGTCCAGCCCAGCCAGAAATGCCTCGACCGAGCGGAACCCCGCCGACCATCCCAGCAGGCCGTCGAGCGCGCCATGGTTCTCATCGCCGAGCGCATCCGTTTCGTCGTGCCGACGCCATCCGCGAGCGGCCCGGGCTCGGAGCAATGTGGTGAATGGCGGAGCGCCGCCGGGCGCGCGCCGGAGGTCGTCGAGGAGCGCAGTTACCGCTTCGTCGTCGAGCGGCCCGCGAATGGTCATGGCATGCGGGATCCCGGCGCGGACCAGGGCCAGCGCGACCGGCGCCAGCTCAGCCCGGGTCCTCGACAGGAGGCACGCCCGATGGCCGTCCACCGCCCGAGCGGCCGCGAATGTGGCAAGGCGGTCCGGCCATTCGGGGGCCGTCGTGGGGTAGGCGAGCAGGGCAGCGCTCGTTCCTCCCTGGGCAGCGCATTTGCCTGCCGTAATGCGTTTCGCGAACCGCTCCCGATTGACGTCGATGAGCCGCGCCGAGGCGGCCACCACCTCCGGCGGACATCGGTAGTTCGTTGCCAGCTGGACCCGCTCGGCTGATGGGTAGCTGACTGAGAAATCCAGGATC
>JALYLB010000205.1 GCA_030774475.1 Chloroflexota bacterium
TCTTCCACGACGTCCCGGTGCTGACCGCATGGGACGGCGCCGTCGCGGTCCGGCTCAAGGTGATCGACCCGGAGGCCGGTCGCCTGCTTACCTGGTCCGAGGTCCGCGCGCGCCGCGCCGCGGTTCCTGCCGCGTCGCCGGCGGCGCTTTAGCTCGCGCTCCCGCCGTTGCCAATTAAGCGGCTCTCGACAAACCTCCAGCCGCAGCGCCCTCGGGCTGCGGCTAAGACCGCCAATAGAATCGACCGTTGCCGCTTCGGGCCGGAGCCGCCCGCTGGAACGCGCTGACCAGGAGGATTGCCGCCGGAACGGACTAGATTGGGAAGCGTGAGAGAGCCGCCCCAGCCGGGCCCCGCCCCCTGGGCAGAAATAGCGATTGAAGCGGCTTGCGCCAGGGCCGAAGAGTGGTATCGGTCACTGCCCCGGTTTCCGCAGCGAGTGAATCTGGGCAGCGTGGTCGGATTCAAGCATCCAGCGATCTTGTCGGAGCAAGACTGCGTGATGCACTTCGCACGCTTCCTCAACGAGGCCGGCATCCCGTGGGACGCAATTCATCATCAAGTCTCGGTATCGCGCTGGTTATTCGAATCTCCTCATCCAGCAGCAACCGCAGGCGCCAGGAAATGGCGTGTGGATCTCGCGCTGCTACGGAACGAGGACTTCCTAGCGGCGCGTCTTCCGGCCACCACTTCCGGTTTTCGTTTCGACGCGTGCCTTGAGTTCGCGTATCTCCCCGACTCCTGGACGGTCCCGGATGCGACGGCGTACGGGGAGCCAGCGAAGAGTCGAACGAAGGTGGAGAAAGACATAGACAAGATCGGGCGGTACCTCGACGGCGGGGTCTGTCGGGCTGGCTACGCGATCGTCTTCGAAGAGTCCGAGTCCGGGTTCTCGCCTACGTTCGCGTCGGAGGCGGAAGCAAATACAGGCTGTCGCGTTCGCATCATCCGCGGCTACTCCGCCTCCACGCACGCGGCAACCCCCAGGAATGGAGCCGAGGCGAACGGCGATTAGGTGACCGGAGTCGTTGTGCGAATCCGAACCCGCTGAGGTGCCGCGGGTGAGCTAGCCGCGTCCGCCGCTGCCTCGCGCGAGCTCACGGGTGACTCGACAGATGTGCCGTCGCTTCTGCTTCGCGCGAAAAGGCAGGACCCGGCTGCTTTCCGCCTTTCGGCACTCTCCGATCGCCGTGAAAGGCGTGATAGTCATCGTCCGTGGCCACCTTTTGTTTGCTCCACGGCGACTGGCACGACGGGTCATGTTGGGATCCCTTGGTCGGGCCCCTGAGCGCCCGAGGTCATGAAGCCCTAGCCCCGGATATGCCATACGACGATCCCGACGCCGGATTCGAGGCGCGGGCCCGACCGGCTCTGGTGGCCCTGGAGGGAGTGTCGGATCAGGTCGTCATCGTCGGGCACTCGGCGAGCTCCGGTTACGCGGCGTTCGTGGCCGAAGCGACGCCCGGCTCTTGGCTCGTTCATCTCTGCCCGCGGTTGGGCCCCTTCCCGCCGCCAGCCGGCGCGCCTGACGCCTTCCGCAAAGACTTCCCGTTCCCAGCCAAGAACGCGTCCGGCGCCACGATCTGGGACGCCGAAGCGGCGATCGACGCGATGTATCGGCGCCTGCCACCCGAGACTGCCCGAGCGCTGGCCGGGCGCCTGCGCCCCGGCGCACCGGCGGCTGAGTACCCGCTGCCCGGTCATCCCGATGTCCCGACTGCGCTTGTCTACGCCACCGAGGATGAGTTCTTCGAGCCGGCATGGGAGCGCTTCATGGCACACGAGCTGCTGGGCATCGAACCGATCGAGATCCCCGGTGGCCACTTTCCGATGGTCGAAGACCCGGAAGCGCTCGCCGACCTGCTCGATCGGCTGGTTCGTGAGCACCCAATGCCTTCGTAGTTCCGTCGGCCCGAGAAGCAATGGGCATCGCGTACCGCCGAACCGGTTCCGCTTCGCGCGAAAGGCAGCCGTCCTGCCAGACCGGCCTCAACCTGTCTGGACGACCAGGAGCAAAGGTTTGGTCGGCAGTTCCTCGAGGTCGGGCTCATCCCGATAGGTCGTTCCGTCTTCATCCGTACAAAGCTGGATCGTGCCGTGGGTGTTTGGGGGGAAGGCCGGAAGGTCGGCCGAAACGGTGCCGCCCTGTATGCGGGCGGGAATCGAGACGAGCAGCTTGCCATCGGCGTCGCGGATGTCCACCCAAGCGGAGCGTGGCATGGCACCGGAGCGATCCACGCATGCAGTGTCGCCGATTCTCTAGGCCTCGACTCGCTTCCGCTTCGCGCGAGAACCGGAAGTAGCCCTTCGCATGGAAAGCAGTGCTTTCGTGTTAGGCGTTCGGTCGTCCGGAATACTGCACGGACGATGTCGGAGGAGAATGTCAGAGGCATGCGGCGCGGGTACGAGCACTGGCTCGCCACCGGTGAGTTTTCGAGCCTCCATTCCGCCTTCGTCTGGGACATGTCGACCTTCCGAGGCTGGCCCGAGCAGCAGACCTACGCCGGGATCGAGGGTGCGAGGCAATTTAACGCCGACTGGGCCGACGCATGGGATGACTTCGAGGTCGAGGTCGAGGACTACATCGACGCCGGGGAAGAGGTTGTCGTCCTGATTCGCCAGCGGGGGCGGTCGAAGGCCAGTGGGGTTCCCGTGGAGATGCGCCCAGGCCAGGTGTGGGCGTTCGAGGACGGACAGGCGATCCGGATGCAGATGTACGCGAGCCAGGAGGAAGCCCTCGAAGCCGTCGGATTGTCGGAGTAGTGCTTTGGACGACGAGCGGTAGCCCCAACGGCTTCGGCACCACTTCCGCGTTGCGCGAAAGGGAGAATTGCGAGCGACTATCAGGCGCTTTCGGCCGCGCGCTTCAGATTCTCTAGCCAGGCCCGCAGCGATCCGTCGAGAGCGCTTTGCAGCGTCTCCACCTGAGCATCGACCGGCTCGCCCTCCCACGACTCCTCGGTGCGAACGAGCACCCCATCGCCGCTCGGTTCCAGCGACCAGACGTGAACGGCGCTGATTCCCTGCGCGGGACCGCCCCACACGATCCGATGCGGCGGGTCGACTTCCTCAACGGTCGAGGTGATCTCGAGACCAGCGGTCTGCCAACGAAAGACGGAGCCCACCTTAAGCGGGCCCTCGCTCTCCGCCCCGTCGACGTCCGGCTGCCACGAGGGCCACGCTGCGACATCGGTCTGGATGTTCCAGATCGTCTCGATCGGCGCGCCAATGAGGATCTCGTCCCGGGTGATGACTGGTGCCGCGCTGTTGATTTCCATTTGGTCCTCCGTGTCGCCGTTTCCGCCCGTCAGTATCACCAGGCGTACGCGTCCCTGCGTGGCGCGTTCGACCTGATGGCGAGTACGTGCCATAGGCGCTTTCGCTTTGCGCGAAAAGCAGTAGCTAACCCGTGACCACTGCTCTCCATGGCAAAGCGGTGGTGCGTGTACCCGTTTTGTACCTTCCCCAGCGGGTCCGATCTAGGCAGACGCGGAAACTGCCTGCAAATAGAGAACGCCCCGACCAGGATTCGAACCTGGGGCCTACTCCTTAGGAGGGAGTCGCTCTGTCCAGCTGAGCTATCGGGGCCGAGTCCGAGGATACGGCTCTGCGGAGCGGCCTCGCGCGTTCTCCTGCGACATCCCCTACTCCCGCAGCCCGGCGGCTTCGCGTGCCTCTTCCAGGGTGTTGTACTGAACCATCCGGGTGATCTGGCCGTCTCGCAGCTCGTAGAGGAAGGTGATCTGGAGCTCGACCCGAGCGCCACTCGC
>JALYLB010000206.1 GCA_030774475.1 Chloroflexota bacterium
GCATACGGAGCCTGGGTCGCCACCAGCACCGCCAGGGGCAGTGAGATGAACGAGATGTTCAGCGCGAGATTGCTGCTCATGCCTATCTCGCGGACCAGGCCAGTGGCCTGGCGGGTGTAGAGACTCACGCCCTGACCCGGTGAATCCATCACGGCAAGTGCCCTCCAGCCAAGCGTGCAAAGCGCTTTGCGTGACCGTACCGGCGGGGCATCGGTCTGTCAACGATTTTCGTGGGATCCGCTGGCTCAGCCCTTGGGCTGGATGACCGAGAGCACATTGCGACTCGGGTCCAGGAACCACGCCGCCCATGCGTGGCCCATGTCAGCCACGCCATCCATGGTCACCGGATCGGGCGCGAAATATTCCTCGATCTGTACTCCGCGACGCCGAAGGTCGGCGAGCGCTTCGTGAATGTCGGGCACACGCCACACCATCTGCGTCTGGGTATCAGAGGTGCCAACCGTGCTGCGGCTGACGATGAACTGCGTTCCACCCCCTGAACGGAAGATCATCCGCTCCTCGTTCTCGGTGACCAGCTCCAGGCCGAGCGTCCCCTGATAGAAGCTGCGGCTTGCCGTCATGTCGGTCGACAACAGGATCGGGAGCACCGGATGGTCGGCCAGCATGGCGTGTCCTCGTGGTGATGTCTTGGGCGCACGATAGAGCGGATGGATACGACAGACTTAGCGGACCGCGGTCTCCAGCAGGGTGCCGGGGCTAGCAAGCTTCGCGATAACGTCGTCAGCGACATCGTGGCGGCGCTGCAGATATTCGAGGCTGTTGAACGAAACCCAGACCGCCCCTGTCTCATCCTCAGCCACTAGCGCCTTGAGCGGCAGATCGATTGCGATGCTCGGCGCAGCAACCATCACGGGCGTGCCCGCCATCGGGCTTCCGAAAAGGACGAGCTTGGTGGGACGCATCTGGAGCCCGATACGTTGTGCCTCGCCGCTGTGATCCACGATGCAGAAGACCTTGAGGCCCTTCTCCGCCAGGAGGTTTTGGATGCGCTCCGTGGTCTCATCGACGGAATACGGGCTACTGAAGCTGCTGATGCCACTCGAGGCGTCGAACGCCATGGATCACCTCGCCTTCATCCCTTTCTCATTCGGGCAATGGCCGCCCCACGTCGAGGGATGACCCGCACGGGCGGGCCAGGCCGCACGTCGAGCCACGCGGTGTCCAGGGTCACGACCTCCGCGCCGAGCCGCAGGCCAAGGGCGAGGCAGAGCCGATCAGCCAACGAGAGCCCTCGGCCAGCGAGCCACATGTTGCCAGCCTCCTCAGCGTCCTCTCGAGTGACATCGGCAACCGAGAGGCCAAACGACATCAGGAGTCGAGCAACCAGGTCGGCCTGGGCGCCATGCTGGCGTGCCTTCTGCAGGACCTCCGACCAGTTCGCTGCGCCGATGACTCCCTCGACCAGGAATCGCTCGGCCTCATCGCTTCCGGGTTCGTCCTGGAGCCAGGCCAGCACAACCGATGCGTCGACGACCTCGGTCATTCGCGCGATTCCTGCTCTGCCTCTGCGAGTCGGTCAGCGCGGAGCTCGTCGGCCAGGCTCGCCTTGACGCCGGCGAACATCGACCGCAGCCGCTGCTTCACGGCGCTGCGGGGAATCAGCAGGACGCCGCCTCCCTCGACGAGGGCGACGAGCTCGCTCCCTTCCTCGAGATGGAGCTCCCTGCGGATCTGCGCCGGGATCACAACTCTGCCCTTTGGTCCCACCGCTACGACTGTGGTGTCACTCATGTCGCGCCAGTGTCACGCGAGACCGATGTAGTGTCAACCGCCTCAGATTGGCAAGTTTGCGCGCCATGGGAGATACCATTCGCCGGTGAGCTCGCCCGTCGCAACGCTTCTTGTCGGACGCGATCAGTTCCACCTCGCGTGGGACCGATCCATCGAACCCGTCGCGACGGTGCCGAGCGGCAGCGTCGTCGAATTCGATGCGCTGGATTCATCGGGCGGCCAGATCACCGCTGGCTCAACCGCTGCTGACACCGCCAACCTCGACTTCTCCCGCGTCGACGGGGTGCACGGCCCCGTGGCGGTCGAGGGCGCGGAGGTGGGCGACACGCTCGAGATCGAGCTGCTGGAGTTCGTCCCCGCCGACTGGGGCTGGACCGCGACCATCCCCGGATTCGGGCTGCTGGCCGATGACTTCCCCGAGCCCGCCCTGCGCATCAGCCACCTCGCCGAGGGGACGGCGGAATTCCTGCCGGGCATCCGGATCCCGCTAGCGCCGTTCTGCGGTGAAGTCGGCGTGGCGCCGCACGACGAAGGAGCCTTTTCGACGATCCCGCCAACGGTCCACGGCGGGAACATGGACACCAAGCACATCACGGCCGGGACGCGCCTCTTCCTGCCCGTTGGCGCGCCAGGTGGGCGGCTGTCCGTGGGAGACGGGCATGCCGCGCAGGGCGATGGCGAGGTCTGCGGGACCGCGATCGAGACGCTCATGCGGGCCACGGTGCGCCTGACTGTCCGCAAGGAACTCCACGTCTCCGCCCCGGAGTTCCTGATTCCCGGTCCGCTCGCCGGCGAGACGAATATCGGGCCGTTCTATGCGACCGATGGCGTCGGTCCCGAGCTCCGCACGGCGGCCAAGGATGCCACTCGGCGAATGATCGACTACCTCGGGCGCGAGCACGGCATCGCGCCCACCGACGCGTACATGCTCTGCAGCGTGGCGTGTGACCTCAAGATCAGCGAGGTCGTCGACGAGCCGAACTGGATCGTGACCGCGTACTGCCCGCTCTCGATCTTCGGCTGAGGTGCGCCTGAAGGCTGCCTACCCCTCCCCGCCGTAGACGTCGCCCATTCGATTCAACGCCTCGCGGTTCCGCACCCAGAGCCAGATGAAGAGCACCACGCCCAGCAGCATCCAGACCGCCACGATCGGCGCGGTGAAGCGCAGCGAGTTGGTGTACGGCGGCAGGGTGACGTTAAAGAGCGGGATCGTCACTCCACCGACCACCGAGAGGATCGCCGGGATCATGGCCAACACGCCCAGGATCGGCACCAGCAGGTGCTTGATCAGATTGAACTCGTCTCGACGCTCGCGCCAGTAGAAGCCGATGACCGCAAGGTTGACGGCGATGTACATCCCGGCGAAGAGCAGGCCGAGCATCGTCCCGATGAACACGTAAATGTTGATCGGACCGCTGCCCGGGAACGGGTCGTTGGCCAGGATCAGGCCGCCGCCCACGGCCACCACGATCGCGATCACCATCTGGAAATGGATGGCGTTGGTGGGGGTCTTGTGTCGTGGATGGATGGCGCTGAAGAAGCGCGGCAGGAGGCCGCCACGGCCCATCGAGAAGATCGACCGGGTAGCAGCGGTGGCACCAGAGTTCGCGTTCGCGAACGAGCTGTTGATGATGGCGAAAACGACCAGGATTCCGCCCAAGGTCCCGAGGACCTTATCGGCCATGTAGCCCCACGGGTCGCCGTTGTTGAACGTGTAGAAGTTGCCCATCTTGTCGGGGCCGAAGAAGACGGTCGCGGCGTAGTAGTTGAAGATGTAGAACGCACCGACGCCGATGGTCGACCAGATGACGGCTCGCGGGATCGTGCGCCGCGGCTCGCGCGTCTCCTCCCCGAGTGGGGCGGCCGCCTCAAAGCCGATGAAGGCCAGCAGGCAAAAGATCATCCCCTGGAAGGCGGGCAGCACCCCGTCCTTGCCGCTGGGCACGAACACATCGATGGTGTTGCGAGGCCCGGCGTTGACGATGAGCAGCGCCGAGACAAAGACGAAGATCACGATCTCGATCACGCCGAGCACGACGCCGGTCCGCGCGGAGAGCTGGACGCCGGTGTAGATCAGCCACCACAGGACGAGGCCGCACACGACCGCGAGCACGATCCACAGGTACTGAAAGTCGGCGCCGATGTGGAGGTACGTGGACAGCAGGATCCCGCCGTATAGCCCAAAGGCGGCGAGCAGGATCGGAGCAACGAGCGGCTCGGCCAGGGCGAAGGCCCAGGCCATCAGCCAGCCGAAGAACGGACCGAGGCCGCGGGCGACGTAGATGTACATCCCTCCCGCGGAGGGCAGGTGCTTGGCCAGCTGCCCGATCGAGTAGGCGGTGAACAGGCAGGCGATCATCGCGAAGACGACCGCCAGCGGCGTCAGCCGGCCCGCGAAGCCGGTGGCGGCTCCGATCGAGAGCGCGGTCGCCACGGCGGGCGCCATGTGGGTGATCGACTGGAAGAGGACCTCGGGAAGGCCAATCGCATCGCGTTGCAGCCCGACGCGATCGCTTGGGACGCTGGTGGCAGCCATGGCCGACACGCTCCTCGGTATCGGAACCCCCCTTGGTCGCTGCCCGCCGTCGCGGTCCGCCTATCGTAGAAAGCGCGTCAACCTGTCCGCTCAGCGTGTCACACGATCCGCCCGTTAGCCTGTCCGGCATGGCGGAGAAGCTGCGCGTGATTCTCGAGATCGGGCCCAAGCGCCGCATCGTGGCGGGGGCCATGGACTGGCCCGGCCTCGACCGATGGGGCAGCTCTGAGGATGCCGCGCTCGAGACGATGGCCTCCTACCTCCCACGCTACGCCGATGTCGCCGAGCGGGCGGGGATGGCTCACGAATTCGCCAGCGCCACCGACCTCGAGGTCGTCGAGCGCGTGCCCGGCTCGAGCTCGACTGACTTCTGGGGCATCGCCCACGTACCGTCCCAGATCGAGCGCGAGGTGCTCTCAGCCGCGGACCTGGATCGGCGGCTCGACCTGCTGGCGGCCTGCTGGGCCCATTTCGACTACGTCGCGACACGCGTCTCCGCGGAGTTGGCGACGGGGCCGCGCGGCGGCGGCCGGTCTCGCGACGAGATCATCCACCACGTCTACGCCTCTGAGCGGCACAACTGGTGGCGCATGGTGGGCATCAGGGCGGAGGATGGCGTTCGGCTGACCCCGGAGGAGATCTCGGCGTATCGGCATGAGTACATCGATGCCATCCGTGCCTATAACGCCGAGGGCAAGCCGGCACGCACCTGGCCGATCCAGTTCCTCATCCGCCGCACCGCGCACCACGCCCTGGACCACGCCTGGGAGATGGAGGACAAGGACCTGTCGTCTCCGTCAATCTAGACCGGTCTCGCGCCAATCGCGAAAGAAGGACGAGTCACATGGACATTTACGAGGCTCTGTACACGACCCGCGCGATGCGGCGCCTGAAGCCGGATCGGATCCCCCTGGACGCCCAGGCTCGAATCCTGGATGCCGCCATCCGCGCCCCGAACATCGGCCAGGACTGGCGATTCATCCTGGTGGATGACCGGGAGCTGATGGCCAGGCTGGCGCCGATCTACGAGCGAGCGTGGGGGCACATGTTCGACGCATTCGGCGTGCAGATCTCGGACCTGCTGAAGATGGAAGGCCCGATGGGGCAGATCGCTCGCTCGGGCGATTACCTGGCCCGTCACTTCGCCCAGGTCCCGCTGCTGCTGTTCGCCTTCGGGCGCAACCGCGATGGCAGCGGCGTATACCCGGCGGTCTGGAGCGCGATGCTCGCTGCCCGGGCGGAAGGCATCGGCTCCACGCTCACGGGCGTCATGCAATCGTTCACCGCGGACGAGGTGTTCGATCTTCTGGGGGTACCCAGGGACGAGGGCTGGTTCATGCATGGCGCGGTGCCGATGGGCTACCCGACCGGCAAATGGGGCGTCGCTCCGCGCAAGCCGGTGCACGAGGTCGCGGCGCGCAACAGCTGGGACGGCGACCTGGGGTTCACGGTGTCCGAGCCGATGTGGTCGGGCAACGCTTCACTGCAGGCGGAGACCTAATCCGATGTGGCCAGTCGAGCTCTCTACGGCGCGATGTTGTGGTTCAGCCGGAACACGTTGTCGGGATCCCATGCCCGCTTGAGTGCCGTGAGCCGAGCGAGCTTCGCGTCCCCGTAGATGGCACGCGTCTCCTCCGGCCCGGTATCACCGATCTCGTTGCAATAGCGCCCCGTTACCGCGTCCGGCTCGACGATCGCCATTGCCCGCCGGACCCAGTCGCGTTGCGTCTCGTCCTGCGCGGGATCGTCCCAATCGCTATCGGCGCTCATCTCGAACCGGGCGTCGCGCCCGGTGAAGGCCATGGCGTCGTCCGGCGCGCGCCCGATTGCCCCACCCTGGACGCTGATCGAGAATGAGCTGACGCCGGACCCGGTGGCCGCGTGCTCGACGAGCGCGTCGAGGGCCTCCGAGCGGAAGTCGTTCGCGTAGGCACCCTTGATGTAGGACCTGCTGCCCCAGCCCATGGCGAGGTCATGCGAGGTCTGGACCTCGAGATAGTGCTGGCTGACATCCGAGCTCGAGGCCGGCTCAGGTCCGGAGCGAAGCGGAGCGACATCCCGTTCGACCCTGGCCGCATCGCCGCTGTGGTTGTAGGAGACGATCACGATCGGCTGGCCGGCGACTGACTCGGGGTAGTCCTCCACGGGCTCGGCGCGGCCGATGGTGACGATGAGCGCGAGCTCGTCCGGCGCGACCGCGGCGAAGTCCCGCACCATCTGCCAGACCTCGTGGACCTCCCCCGCGGGGTAGACCCGCACCCCGCGGTGGAGCAGCGGTCCGAATTCGTGCAAGTCGAACTCGAAGGCGGTGACGACGCCGAAATTCGCACCCGCACCTCGGATTCCCCAGAAGAGATCGGGCTCCTCCGATTCGCTGGCGCGCACCGCGCGGCCGTCCGCGGTCACGAGCTCGACAGCGCGAAGATTGTCGATCGTCAGGCCGAAGTGCCTCTGCAGCCGGCCCATCCCGCCGCCGAGCGTCAGCCCGCCGACCCCGGTATGGCCGATGACGCCGACCGGGCAGACGAGGCCGTGCGCCTGCGTGGCGACATCGAGCTCGCCCAGGAGTGCGCCGCCCTTCGCCCGAGCGATGCGGCGCGCAGGGTCGACGGTCACGCCGCGGAGGCGTGACAGGTCGATCACCAGCCCGCCGTCGGAGGTCGAGTGCCCAGCGTTGCTGTGGGCGCCACCGCGGACGGCGATCTCGAGCTCCCGCTCCCGCCCGAAGCGGATCGCGGCAGCGACCTCCGCTTCGCTGGTCGGCCGGAGGATCACCGCCGGTCGCCGATCGAACCTCGCGTTCCAGATGCGACGCGCATCGTCGTACGCGTCGTGGCCCGGGGTGATGACCTCGCCGCCAAACGTCTCACGGAGCCGATCGACGTGTTCCTTCGCGATTCCCATGACCGCATCCGCCATGACCCCAGCCCTCCTCCTAACGGCTAGCCCATGGTGGCAGAATGAACGGCTGGGACGGCGACCTGGGGGCTACGATGCTCGGAATGGCGGATGGAACCCACGAGCCTGAACGTCGCGCGACCCTGCCGCCACGCTGGTTCATCCGCAGCGCGTGGACGATCCACCGCGCCCTCTACTCCCTCACCCGCGGCCGGCTCGGCCTGCGTCCTGCCACCGAAACGCGGTGGGGCATGATGCGCTTGACGACGATGGGCCGGCGCAGCGGCCAGCCGCGGAAGGCGATACTCGGCTACTTCGAAGACGGGCCGAATCTCGTCACCATGGCCATGAACGGATGGGGCGAGCCGGAGCCAGCCTGGTGGCTGAACCTCCAGGCCCAGCCGGATACGACGGTCGAGCTGCCAGACGGGCCCCGCGCCGTCCACGGCCGCGCCGCGACACCTGACGAGCGACCACGCCTCTGGGCTAGATGGGCCACCTACGACGGAGAGAACTTAGACTCCTGGGCCGCCCGCAGGCCGCGCGAGACCGCTGTCGTCATCCTGGAGCCTCGCACGAGCCGATGATCGAGGGTGACTGAGCTCCCGAGCCCGCGGATCGAGTTCATCGTGATCAGCTGGCTCCAGGCCGCCTACGCGGTCAACGGATAGGGTTCATCGCGGGATTTGCCGCCAACGGCGACCCCCAGCCAACCCCACGCCAACTGAATCGGCGCGCTCATCGGCCCGCCATTGGATCCGAAGCACCACGACGATGGCGAGGATGGCGCCAAGGAGCGCCAGCCCATAGCCCGTTTCCTGGATGCTGAACAGGGTCGATAGCGGGTCCGGACTGGTGGGCACCGGAACCCGAATTGCGACCTGGGAGATCACGGCTCCAGGAACCCACGAAACCCACCATGCCAGGACGATCCATCCGCCTCCTGAGGTGACATTGGTCGCCAGTCGGTCATGGATGTCACGAACGATCTGGTACGGCTTCACGAGGTTCGCGAACGGAATGAACCACCAGCCGATGGACCAGCGTGGCGTGACCAACGGTCTTCCGCCACGGAGCTCGGGGACGTTGTCGACCGTTCGACTCAGCCACGAGAGATACGCGATCGCGGTCGCCAACGCCGCACAGAGATACTGGAGGCCAGCGAACACGGTCGAATCTTGGAAGTCCCTGGCCTCTTTCGGGGTCAGCACTCCCGCGCGAAGGTCGTCGACGATCCTCACGCCCGACCCCGCCTGGATCATCGAGAGCAGAGCGAAAAACCCAACGACTCCGAGCAGGATGCACGTGATCGACGCCCGCCTGCCGGCGCTCCGGTAACGGCCGGAGAACCCGTCGAGTCCCTCAGCAGACGTGTCGGTCACGGTCTCGCTCGGTTCATGCGCGGGTGAACGCGTCATCGATCCCTCCCTGCTCGCTCGACACCAGGGCGATGTCGGATCTCAGCAGGGAAGCATCATGGCAGCGGCCACCGATGCATAGCAGGGAGAAGCGGTAGGTTCAGCTCGGAGTAGCCCGGCCTCTACCGATCAGCGTCGCGAGGCCGCACAATCTCTACTTCATGGCTGCAGGCGACGCGGGACCAGCGGACATCGATGTTCACGATCGCAGGCCACGAGATCTACCTTCAGTGCGGCGGTGGTCCCGGTCCGACGGTCATCTTCGAGGCTGCCCTGGGTGAAGACCAACACGAACCTCTTGCCGATCGCTCAGCGTATCCGCAGTCGGGCCTATGCCTGTGTCTACGATCTCATCTCCTACCGCACCAAGCTGGGCATCCTGCGTCAAGTCTTCGGGGACGCCAGGCGGTGACCGAGGCGCTGCATCTCCCGGATCCGCCGATTTCGCTGTCCGGCTTCCGTCTGCGGCCCTGGGCGATGACGGATGTGCCCGCACTCGTGGCGGCCTGGCGCGACCCCGAGATGGCCCGGTGGATGCCAGAGGAGACGACTCCATTCGAGGCTGATCAGGCACGCGCCTTCATCGACGATGCAGCGACGCACCTCTCCAGCGGGAAGGCCGTCGCCCTCGCGATTGCCGATGAATCCACCGATCAAGCCGTGGGATCGGTGACCCTCCTGGTGTGGGGCCCGCGCCATTGGAACATCGGCTACTGGGTTGCCGCCGATCAGCGCCAGCACGGCCTCGCCACCGAGGCCGTGACAAAGCTCTCCCGCTGGGCTTTCGCGGCGAGCCCGAACCTCGCCCGGCTGAGCCACTACACCATGCCCGGCAACGAACCCTCCCAGAAGGTCGCGGAGCACGCCGGCTTCAGGCGGGAAGGACTCCTGCGCCGATGGGGCGAGGTCAACGGGGAACAGCTGGACTGGATCATGTTCTCGCTCATTCGCGCGGACCTCGAAACCGCGGACAACGTCCCCTTCCGCGACGAGTCGGGCAACGAGGTCTGAGACCCTTTGGGGTCGCGATGGCTGCCATGGGAGACAAGGGCAGCTAGGGTGTGCCGCCCGCTCGTCACCGCCAGCGGGGATCAGGGGCCAGCTGTCGCCAGGCCGATGACCTCGACGACCTGGATCGGCTGCGAAAAGCCCTTCATCATCATCTCGCCCGCATCGCGGACCTCCGCGTGGGATCCGACCCTCGCGCGTGCCCGAGGGCTGAGGAGGATCGCTCCGTTGGCCGCCTCTCCACAGAGGCGAGCCGCCAGGTTCACGACGCTTCCCACGGCGGCGTAGTCCGAGCGCCCTTCGAAGCCGATGCGTCCCATCGTCGCGTAGCCGGTCGCGATCCCAACTCCAAACCCAAGCCGATGCCCGAGGCTCCGCCACCCCTCGGCCAGTGTCGCGACATCGCCCCGCAGGTCCAGCGCCATACGAACGGCCCGCGCCACGTGATCCTCCTGCTCGACCGGGTCGTTGAAGAAGACCATCACCCCATCCCCGGTGAACCGCTCGAGCGTGCCGGCCGACTCGGTGATGCGGCGCCCCAGCGCCGCGTGGTACTCCCGCAGCACCTGCATCACGTCTTCGGGCTCCGCCGACTCACTAAATGACGTGAAGCCGCGGAGATCGCAGAACACGACCGTGATCTCGCGCCGATGGCCAGCCAGCAAGCGCTCGCCGTCGGGACTCGAAATCAGCTCGCCAACTTGCGGCGACAGGAAGCGAGCGAGCTCCGCGCGCTGCCGATGGATCGTTGCTACGAGCTGCGTCGTCGCTACCGCGATGACCGCCTGGTCGGCGAACTGCCGGACGAGCTCGATCTCGTCATCGGTGAAGGGGATCGGCTCATCACGCCAGGCAGTCAGAACCCCGATCACATTGCCCTCGCGGAGCATCGGCACACCGAGCATCGCCCGGAAGGCGCCCAGGCGCTTCGCCTCGTGATAGGTGTACTCGGGGTCGAGCTCTACGTCGGGAACATGAACGACCTGCTGTTCGAGAGCGGTCCGGCCAACCAGGGTGCCCCGGGACGGCACCAGCGGGTTGGACAGGTTGAGCTGGATGATGGCATCGGACGCCCCGATGGCGGCCGCATGCCGGTACTTGCCATCCTCCCCGCGAAGGTACACAAACCCGCGCATCGCGTGGCACAGCCGCGTGGTGTGGCTGAGGATCGTGGCGAGCACGGCGTCCAGGTCGAACGGTGCCTGGCCCAGCGTGCGGAGCACGTCGCCAAGCGCCGCCTGGAAGGCGGGCGAGCGCTCGGAGGCATCGGCCGACCGGCGTGGCACGCGGGGAGTCTACGACGCGGATTCACGCAGCGACGACGAAGGGGCCGGCGCCGAGTGGACAATGCACCCATGCGAGCCATCGTCTACGAGAGGTACGGGCCACCCCAGGTCTTGCACTTCGCGGAAATGCCGCAGCCGGTCCCGAAGGACGACGAGGTCCTGATCATGGTCCATGCCACCACGGTCACCCGCGCCGACTGCGAGACGCGTTCCGCCAACCGGCGCAGCGGCACCCTGCTGTATCTCCTGAGCCATCTGGTCTTCGGCGTTCGTCATCCCAGGCAGCCAACCCTGGGCGTCGAGTTCGCGGGCGAGGTGGTGCAAGTCGGAAGCGCCGTCACAGAATTCACGGTGGGCGACCATGTCTTTGGCGAGACCGCCTTCTTCCGCTTTGGCGCCTGGGCTGAGTACATCTGCGTAGCGCAGGACGGTCGAATGGCGACGCTGCCGGCGGGCCTGACCTTCGAGCAGGCCGCTCCGATTTGCGACGGCGCGCTCAACGCGCTGGGCTGCTTCCAAATGGCCGCCTCGCTACAAGGCAAGCGCGTCCTGGTGTACGG
>JALYLB010000207.1 GCA_030774475.1 Chloroflexota bacterium
CCTCACGACGGCGTCCTGTACTGGGTCGGCTGCGCCGGCGCCTTCGACGAGCGCAACCGGAAGGTGGTCCGGGCCATGGCCCAGCTCCTTGGCCAGGCGGGCGTGCCGTTTGCGGTCCTCGGACCGCGCGAGACCTGCTCGGGCGACCCGGCGCGACGCGCTGGCAACGAGTACCTCTTCCAGATGCTGGCGGAGGAGAACGTCGCGACCTTGGCAGACGCGCGCGACGCCCATGGGGTCCGCACCATCGTCGCCAGCTGCCCACACTGCTTCAACACGATTCGGAACGAATACCCGCAATTCGGGCTTGATGGGATCGAGGTGATCCACCACACACAGCTGCTCGACCGCCTGGTGGCCGACGGCCGCCTAAAGCCGAACCGTGCCGGCGCCGCGGTGGTCGCCTACCACGATGCCTGCTACCTGGGGCGCTACAACGACGTCTTCGACCCCGGGCGACGAGTGGTCGACGCGGTCCCTGGCAGCGAGCTGGTGGAGATGGAGCTTCACCATCGGAAGGGGCTGTGCTGCGGCGCGGGCGGGGCGCGGATGTGGATGGAGGAGCGGGAGGGGCAGCGGATCAACCATCGCCGCGCCGAGCAGGCACTCGCCTTGAATCCGGATGCCATCGCCACGGCGTGCCCGTTCTGCCTGGTCATGCTGCGTGACGGGACCACCGACCTTGCCCGCAGCGACGTGGAGGTGCGCGACGTCGCCGAGCTGCTCGCTGACGCGACCGGGGCCTGGAACTGGCGGCCCCAACCGACACGCAATCCGCAGGAAGTGACGGAATCGGGAACCTGACGCATCTCGCGCCACGGAATTGACGATTGTCAGTGCGTTCGGGTACGCTTCCCGGGTGACTACCCGACCGGGTCCGGGCGGCCGCCGCCCGGCCCTCGATGATCTCGACAAGGCGATCATCAAGGTCCTCCAGCTGGACGGCCGACGGCCGTATGCCCAGATGAGCCGTGAGCTGCGGGTCCCGGAGGCGACGGTCCGCCAGCGCGCCGAGCGCCTGATCGCGCGTGGCATCGTCCAGGTGGTTGGAGTCACCGATCCACTCGCCATGGGCTTCGAACAGCCCGCATTCATCGGCCTGAAGATCGAGCCCGCGCGCCTCGACGAAATTGCCGGGCGCCTGGCAGACCTCGACGAGGTCACCTACGTGGTGGTCACTGCCGGCAGGTTCGACCTCATCTGCGAGGTGGTCTGCGCGGACAACGATCACCTACTGCAGGTCTTGACGGAAAAGATCGCGCGAATCGACGGCATTCGCTCCTCGGAGACGATGGTCGAGCTGCGCTTCGTGAAGGAGAGCTACCGATGGGGCACAAGGTAGGAGGGCCGGCGTGACCGTCACCCAGGAGCGCACTGTGGACCGGGATCGGTTGCGGAAGATCGGGGAGCGCGAGGAGGCGACCTACCGTTCGCGCACGCCTCGCTCTGCGCAGCTCCACGAGCGAGCGAAGGCCGCCCTCCCGCTGGGGGTAGCGAGCTCCTTCCAGGCCTACGACCCGTATCCCCTCTTCATGACCGATGCGCGCGGCTCGCGGATCTGGGACGCGGACGGGAACGAATACGTCGACTTCGACATGGCGTTCGGCGTCCTCGCCGCCGGCCATTCCCACCCAGCAGTGGCCGAGGTCCTAGCGTATCGGGTGGCGAATGGCACCTGCTACACGTTCCCGGTCGAGGACAGCATCGTCCTGGCCGAAGAGGTGAAGCGACGCTTCAACGCGGACCTCATCCGCTTCAGCAACTCGGGCACCGAGGCCACCATGGACGCCATCCGTGTGGCGCGTGGATTCACCGGGCGCGAGAAGATCGTCAAGTTCGAGGGCGGCTACCACGGTCACCACGACGATGTGCTTGTCAGCATCCAGCCGCCTCGCGAGCTGATGGGCCCGGAGGAGGCGCCCGCGAGCGTGCCGATCAGCGCCGGCATCCCGGCCAGCCGCCTTGCCGAGACAGTCGTCGCCCCGTTCAACGAACCCGAGATCCTCGAGCAGATCCTCCAGCGCCATCGCGACGAGATCGCGGCGATCATCATCGAGCCGGTGCAGTTCAACATCGGGGTCGTCCCGCCGCTCCCCGGATTCCTGGAGCGCGTCCGCGAGCTCGCCACGCAGCATGGTGCGATCCTGATCTTCGACGAGGTGAAGACCGGCGTTGTAATCGCTTACGGCGGGGCGATCGAGCACTTCGGGGTGCAGCCCGACCTGTTCTGCCTCGCCAAGTCAATCGGCGGAGGCGTGCCAATCGGCGCGTTTGGCGGGCGCGGCGAGGTCATGCGTGCGATCGAGGGTGGCGATCCCGACGCCGGTGCTCCGATCGCCTCGTTCGACCGAACCGAGCTGACCAGCACGATCGCCTACGTCCCGCGCCGCGTCGCCCACCTCGGCACGTTCAACGGCAACCCGCTCTCCATGGCGGCCGGGGTCGCGACGCTGACAAAGGTCCTCACCCGCGATGCGTATCCGCGGATGCACGATATGGCGGCGCGGCTGACGAGCGGCTGCCAGACGGTCCTGGACGAGTTCGGGCTGCCTGGCTACGCGATCAACGTCGGTCCCAAGGGATGCGTGATGTTCACACCGGAGCGGGTCACGAACTACCGAGACTTCATCGGCCTGGACACCGAGCTCTGGACGGCGTTCTTCTTCTACCTCGCGAACCGCGGCATCCTGCTGCCGCCAGGGCCGGACGACCAGTGGACCCTCTCGGTCCAGCACAGCGAGGCGGAGATCGATCGCCACGTGACCACCTTCCGTGAGTTTGCCCAGGAGCTTGCTTCCTAGCGGTCGCAAGCGTCTCGAGGGACCTTCCGGCGGCGGCCGACGCCCTCTCATCCTGGCTCTTGTTGGCCGACCGGTCGCGACCCATACTGCGGGGCAAGGAGGAAGGCCGTGAATCGCCTCGAGGGCTGGGCCCGACCGTTCGCTGGCTTCGGCGGGGGTATCGCGAAGTTCACCGGTGGCGTGTACCGCGTGCTGGGGGCGCCGGGCAGGCTGCTCCAGGACACGCTCAACGGCTCGTACCTGGGGCACTCGACGCACGGCCTGCTGACCGACGCAGCGGTCGGCGCGGTCACGGCGCTGCTCGTGCTGGACGCGGCCGGGGTGCTGTTCGGCGCCAGCGACCTGGAGACCGCCTCGCGGATCGTGCTCGCCTTCGGCGTTCTCTCAGCGTGGGGGGCGGTCGCTGCGGGCCTGACCGACCACAAGGACATCGACCCGGGCAATGCACGCAACGTCGCGACCCTGCATGGGCTGGTGAACATCACGGCGACCGTGGTCTACACGATCGCGCTCTTTGTCCGCCTGAGCGGCGGGGTCGCGAGCGCTCGCTGGCTGTCACTCATCGGCTTCGTGCTGCTGGCGAGCGGCGCGTTCATTGGCGGGCATCTCGTCTACAAGTTCGGGGTGATGGTCAATTTCAACGCCTTCGCCCCTGGCCGGCGCGCGAAGGAGTTCACCCCCATCCTGCCGGCGGCGGAGCTCCCGGAAGGGGCGCCGACCAAGGCGACCCTGGGCACCACCAGCCTCGTGCTCGTCCGTCGCGGTGACGTGGTGTACGCGCTGAAGGAATCGTGCTCACATGCCGGCGGGCCACTCGCCCAGGGCACGCTGAAGGGCGACACGATCACCTGCCCGTGGCATGGCTCGGTCTTCCGCCTGGCCGATGGCGCGGTCGTCCATGGGCCGGCGCAGACCCGAGAGGTGACCTACGCCGCTCGCATCAACGAGGGCCAGGTCGAGGTCCAGGGCCCCAAGGCATAATTTCGTTATCCTTCTCGGCGCCCATCCGCGACCCAGTAGGCGAGGACGCCGCGTGACCTATCGCCTGACCCCCGAGCACGAGGAGCTGCGCGCGCTGGTCCGCGAGTTGGCGGACGAGCGCATCGCGCCGCGGGCGGCGCAGATCGACGAGTCGCACGAGTTTCCCTGGGACCTCAAGGAGCTGCTCGCCGCGCAGGACCTCCTCGGGACCTGCTTCGAGGAACGGTATGGCGGCACTGCGCTCGATGGCATCGCCCAGGCGATCCTCGTCGAGGAGATCGCCCGCGCCGATGCGACGACCAGCCTGATCCCCATCGTGCAGAAGCTGGGATCGCTGCCGATCCTCATCGCCGGCAACGAGGATCAAAAGCAGCGCTACGTCCCGCGGCTGGCCAGCGGCGAGTGGTTGATCGCCTTTGGCCTGACCGAGGCGGCTGCCGGCAGCGACGTCGCGGCGAACCGGATGCGGGCGAGGCGCGATGGCGATGGCTACCGGTTGAACGGAAGCAAGCGCTTCATCACCCACGGCAGCATCGCCAATGTCGTGACCGTCTTCGCCTTGACCGATCTCGAGGCCGGCGGGCGGAAAGGGATGAGCGCGTTCATCGTCGAGACTGTCACTCCGGGGTTCTCCGCCCCGCGAGTCGAGCACAAGATGGGGATCCGCGGCTCGCCGACCGCCGAGCTCAACTTCGACGAGGTCCTCGTCCCCGCCGAGAACCGCCTCGGCGAGGAGGGGGACGGGTTCATGATCGCGATGGCCACTCTCGACCGATCGCGGCTGAGCATCGCGGCCCAGGCCGTCGGGATTGCCCAGGGGGCGATCGACGCCGCGGTCGTCTACGCGGCGGATCGGAGCCAGTTCGGCGAGCGCGTCGTCGACTTCCAGGGGATCCAGTTCATGCTCGCCGACATGGCCAGCCAGACGGAGGCCGCGCGCCAGCTCACCTACGCGGCTGCGGCGGCGGTGGACGCCGGCGGAGCTGACATCCCGTACTGGACCAGCACCGCCAAGCTCATTGCCGGCGACACCGCGATGCGGGTGACGACCGACGCGGTGCAGGTCTTCGGTGGGTACGGCTATATCACCGAGTATCCAGTGGAGCGGATGATGCGCGACGCGAAGATCACCCAGCTCTACGAAGGAACGCAGCAGATCCAGCGCCTGGTCATCGCCCGCCAGCTACTGCAGCGCGCGGGCGTCGGCAGGCACACGGCCGCCGCCGTGGGGAGTCCGGCATGAAGCTCGTCGTCTGCATCAAGCAGGTCCCGGCGACGACCGCCGAGAAGCGCTATACCTCCGACTTCCGCCTCGACCGCGCGAGCACGGAAGCGGTCATCAACCCGCTCGACGAGTACGCCATCGAACAGGCGCTCCGGCTCCAGGAGGCGGGCGCGGTGGACACCATCGGCTACCTGTCCATGGGGCCCGAGCAGGCGACCGAGGCGCTGCGGCGAGCGCTGGCGATGGGCGGCGATGAGGCCACCCTGGTGACCGATGGCGCCCTGGCCGGCGCCGATACGTGGGTCACGGCTCGCGTGCTGGCCGCGGCCCTCGACCGGCTGGCGCCCGACGTGGCACTGATGGGCATGGCCTCGGACGACGCCCGCGGCTCCCTCGTCCCCGGTGCGGTCGCTGCCATCCGCGGCCTTCCGCTGCTCTCCTATGGCTCCGAGCTACGGATCGAGGGGAGCGTGGCGCGCATCCGGCGGCTGACCTCGACCGGCTATGACATCCTCGAGGCTTCGATGCCCCTCGTCGCTTCGGTGACCGACCAGGTCGGCGAGCCTCGCTATGCGAGCTTGAAGGGGATCATGGCCGCCAGGCGCAAGCCACTCGAGACCTGGTCGCTGTCTGACGTGGGCCTTTCCGCTGATGATCTGGGTGGCGGGTCACTGAGCCGCGTCATCGAGGTGCGACCCCCCGAGGCAAAGGCCGCTACCGAGCGGGTCGAGAACGTCTCGGCCGACGAGGCGGCGACCAGGATCGCTGACTGGCTGGATACGAGGAAACTGCTGTGAGCAGCGACGTCTTCTTCATGGCCGAATTCAGCGACGGAGCCGCATCCCACTCCGCCCAGGAGCTTGCGAGTGGCGCCTCGGAGCTGGCGAAGGCCGCGGGCGGCGCTGCCATCGGGCTCGCCTACGGCGAGGGAGCCTCGGAGGGTGCTGCCGGCCTGGGTGCATGGGGAGCCTCGAAGGCGATCGTCGTCGGTGAAGGGCCCGGACTCGCCATCATGAGCGCGCATACCGTTGCCGAGGCGGTGCGTGGCGGCGGCCTCGCGCTCCTCGCCCCGGCCACGCCGAATGGTCGGGACATCGCAGCGGCGCTGGTCGGACTGCTCGGTCTGCCGGCCTTCGGTCCGGCGCGGGCGGTGCGGATCGAGAAGGGCACACTCCGGGCTGAGGCATCGACCCTGCAGGGTACGGCCGTCACGGTGTCGGAGCCGGTAGACGGCGCGACGGGGCCGGCGATCGTCATGTCCCTGGCCGGGACGTTCACTCCGACCCAGCGCGAGGGGACGGCCGAGGTCACTGCTGCTCCGGCGGCAGATGGACCCTTTGCGGCGGCCCGCGTGACCGAGAGCCACGCAGAAGGCAAGGCCGCCGTCAACCTCGAGGAGGCGCATGTCATCGTCTCGGGCGGCCGCGGCGTCGGGAGCGCCCAGGGATTCGCGCAGCTCCAGGAGCTCGCCGAGCTGCTCGGCGGCGCGGTGGGTGCCAGTCGCGCCGCCGCGGACGCCGGCTGGATCCCGTATCAGCTCCAGATCGGTCAGACCGGTAAGGTCGTCAAGCCCGCGCTCTACCTGGCCGTGGGAATTTCCGGTGCCATTCAGCACCGAGTGGGTATGCAGACGTCGGAGAATGTGGTCGCCATCAACAAGGACCCGGATGCACCGATCGGTGAATTCGCGGACCTGTTCGTGGTGGGCGACCTGTTCGCGATCATCCCCAGGCTGACCCAGGAGATCCGCCGCCGAAAGGGAGCGTAAGACCCATGCCGACCCGCCCGCCCATCACCCTGATCGCGCTCGTGAGCCTGGCCGTGCTGCCCGCCGCCTGGTTCCGCGGCGGTCGGCGGTCGTTCGAGGGGCAGGCACACGAGCTTCTCGCCTATCGCTCCACGGTGAGCCACCAGACCGAGCGGATCGATATTGTGTTGGGCGACCTCGGGGAGGTCGTTGACGCGCTGCGACGCCGCGACGTCGACGTCGACGAGGCGGTCGATCGGCTCACCGCGGGCGAGGAGGAGCTGGACGCGATTGCGGAGGAGATGCGCGAGATGGAGGCCCCCGAGGACCTTCACGAGCTGCACCTCGAGTATGAGGCCAGTCTCGAGCGCGCCCTGCGCGGCATCGTCACCGCGGAGCGCGGCTGCGGCCTGACGCGGCAGCGACATCGGCCGCTGGAGGACGAGGAGCCCCTCGCCTACTGGAAGCGAGGCTACGCGAACATCGTCCACTCGCGGATGCGGATGCAGGAGGTCGCCGAGGTCATGGTCGCGTGGGAGCCGGGCCGGCCAACGGTCGCCAACGTTTCCGCGCGCGTCCGCAAGCACGGCTGACGGCTTCAGGCGGCGAGCTCTCCTGGCACGGCGCTGAACTGTGTCAGCTCGCCAAGCCGCAGGACGCGGATTTGCATCGAACGGCCGATCGCCTCGTCGAGCATGAGGCGCTGGAGATCGCCCGAGTCCTGGACGACGTGACCATCGACCTCGAGGATGAGGTCGCCTGACCGCAGGCCTGCCGCTGCCGCGGGACTGGCTGGCACGATCTCCTCGACGCCGATGCCGGCCGACTGGCCCAGCCGCCGTGCGACTCGCGGAGGCAGCGGGCGCCTTGCCCCAGCGATTCCGAGCCAGGCACGCCTCACCCGGCCGTCATGCAGCAAGGCGGCGATGATCCTTCGCGTGGCGTCACCGATGGGGATCGCGAGTCCCAGGCCGATGCCGGCCATCGCAGTGTTGACGCCGACCACCTCGCCCGAAGCATCGGCCAGCGCACCTCCGGAATTGCCCGGGTTGAGCGTGGCATCGGTCTGGATCACGTTCTCCACGATCCGTGCCCCCGTGCCGCTTCGCGTGGCGAGCGATCGGCCGAGGGCGCTCACGACGCCCGCGGTGACCGAACCGGCCAGGCCCAGCGGAGAGCCGACCGCCACCACCAGCTGACCGACGCGGAGGCGGTCCGCGTCACCGAGCGTCGCGGCGTCGAGGTGATTGCCCGCGTCCACCCGAGCGACCGCGAGGTCCGACAGGGGATCGCGGCCGATGATCTCGGCCGGCCGCTCCGATCCATCGCTGAACAGCGCGACGCCGCGATCCGCGCCCTCCACGACGTGGGCTGCGCTCAGGAGGTAGCCATCCGGGGTGATCACGACCCCGGATCCCGTGCCCGTCTGGCGCCAGCCGCCATCGGCTCCCGTCCGGCGACCGACCTTGAGCTGCACGACGCGGGGCAGCAGGTGCTCCGCTACCTGGGTAACGACCGATGAATAGGCGTCCAGCGCCTCGCGTTCGCGTGCTTCCATAGTGACTTGCAATCTACAAGTGATCGCTCCGATTTTCAAGTGAGCCCTCGGGAGACGGGGTTGCCCTTGCTGTCTCCGATCTTGCGTCTACCGCAACTAACGGCCAGGCAAAGGGCGGTCGGCGTCGAAATCGGGTGCCTGCTTGGCCGTTCTTTGCGCGACGTGCAAGTTCCTCCCACCAAACGAGCGCTGTGATGGCCCGCGGTGCACTTCGTTGGCCGTTAGTTGCGTGGAGCGCAAACTCGGCGACCGAGGCGAACCGCCCTCGTAACCGGTACGAAGATTGGAGGCGCCAGCCGGGCCAACGACCGCCTGCCCGCCGGGGCAGGAGACGGCGAGATCCGAAGAAGGAGGGCGCTGCGGGGACCGCCCGGCGCCGTTGCGCCAGCCGGCGCGCGGGTGGTTCTCGCAGCGCCATACAGCTCCCTTTTCTCCATATGTTGTGGTATCCTCCCCATCGGTACCACTGCTTGTATAGCCCGAATGGGGATTCCGCATGCGCTGTCCACGATGCAGCTCTGAGGGGACCCGAGTCATCGACTCGCGAGACCTCGAGGCCGGCAGCACCATCCGCCGCCGGCGCGAGTGCGAGGCCTGCTCGTATCGGTTCACGACGTATGAGCGTCCGGAAGGCTCGCGGCTGACCGTCATCAAGCGTGACGGATCGCGCCAGGAGTTCGACCGCAACAAGGTCCGCACCGGGCTGATGAAGGCCCTGGAGAAGCGGCCGGTCACCCTGGAGCGGGTGGAGCAGGCGGTCGACGACATCGAAGCCAGCCTCCGCACCCGTGGCGAGCCGGAAGTCGCGTCCAAGGAGATCGGGCGGCTCGCGACGGAGGCGCTGCGGGACATCGATCAAGTCGCCTACATCCGGTTCGCATCGGTCTACCATGCGTTCGAGGACATCGACACCTTCAAGCGCGAGGTCGACCAGCTCGTGCGGCAGCGGCAGGGTCCGCCGGAGTGATGGGGGCACACATCGCGTGATCCTCTCCGACCGCGACATCCGGGCCGCCATCGACGCGGGCCGGATCGTGATCGACCCGTTCACCGCCGACGCCATCCAGCCCTCGAGCGTCGACCTCCACCTCGACCGCCGCTTCCGTGTCTTTCGCAACAGCCGCTATCCGTACATCGACGTGCGCGAGGAACAACCGGACCTCACTGAGCTCGTCGAGATCGACGCGGAGCAGCCCTTCATCCTTCATCCCGGCGAATTCGTGCTTGGCTCAACCCTCGAGCGGGTGGGATTGCCGGACGATCTCGTGGCCAGGCTCGAAGGCAAATCGAGTCTGGGGCGCCTGGGGTTGCTGATTCACTCGACCGCTGGCTACGTCGACCCCGGGTGGGACGGCAACCTGACGCTCGAGCTGTCCAACGTCGCCAACCTGCCCATCACCCTCTACTACGGCATGAAGATCGGCCAGATCAGCTTCCAGCGCATGAGCTCGCCGGTCGACGTTGCCTATGGCGACGCGCGCATCGGCTCGAAATATCGAGGCCAGCGCGACCCGACCGCGAGCCTCTACCACCGCGACTTCGAGCGCGGGCGCGTCCTGCCCAAGCGCTCCTGAGCTCGCAGGCCGATGGCCCCCAGCACGGAGCCCCTCTACGAGATCACGCCCGCCGCTGAGGCGATGACCTTCGGTTCCGCCCGGGTACGCGTCGTACGCGCGGGCTGGTTCCGCCCCGATGCCGGTGGATTCTTCGGCGTGGTCCCGCGTCCCCTCTGGTCGCGCATGGTCGACGCCGATGAGCGCGGTCGCGTCCTGTGCCGCCTGAACCTGTTGCTCGTCGAGGCCGGCGGCAAGCGCATCCTGGTCGAGACCGGGACCGGCGAGCGGATGTCGGACAAGGATCGCGAAATCAAGGGGATCGAGGGCGGCAACCCCGCGGTTGCATTGCGGGAGCTCGGCGAGGATCCGGCGGGCATCGATCTCGTCATCGTCAGCCACCTGCACTATGACCATGCCGGTGGCATGGTCGATGCGGTCGGTCGGCCGCTCTTCCTGAACGCGCGGTACATCGTCCAGCGCGACGATGCCGAGGCCGCCCGTGGAGACGAGCTGCGCCTCCAGGGGATCATGGAGGCCGAGCAGCTCCACCGGGTCCAGGTGGCCGGCCAGCTGGCGGAGGTCCACGGCGAGGTCGAGGTGGCGCCCGAGGTGCGGGTCGTTCGGACCGGCGGCCACACCCGCGGCTCCCAGGCCGTCATCATCGGCCCGAAGGCATCCTCACCCACAGCGATCTTCTTCGGCGACCTCATCCCCACACGCTGGCAGCTTCCGGTCCGATGGACGAGCGCATTCGACGACTACCCGATCGACGCCGTGGCGGTGCGCCAGGAGCTGCTCAATCGCGCCATTGCCGGTGGCTGGTGGTGCTACTTCACGCATGACCCGGGCCCGATGCCGGTCCAGCTCGCGCTCAGCGAGCGCGGAGCGGTGGTCGTCAGCGAGCCCCAGCAGCCCTGAGCGCCCGCATGGGGCGTGGCGGGGAAGAGATCGGCGCATACAATCCCCGCACCATGCCGCCCGGTGCTCCCGGCTCGCCGGTCTTGATCGTGGAGGATGACGCGGACCTCCGCGAGGTTTATGCCGACGCGCTCGCCGCCGAGGGCTATGGGGTTGAGCTCGCCTCGGATGGCAACGAGGCCCTCGCCCGCCTCTCCGCGGCTTCCGAGCTACCGTGTGCGGTGCTCCTTGATCTGCGGATGCCCGGCATGGATGGCTGGGAGCTCGCGCGCCGCCTGCGCGACAGCGCGCATGGAGCCGGCTGCCGATCCTGGTCGTGGCGGCCCACTACCTCGTCGCCGATGAAGCGCGCCGGATCGGGGCCGCAGGCTGGCTCCAGAAGCCGGTGACCCTCGACCGCCTGGTGACCGCCGTGCGCGGAATCTGCGGGCCGCTGGCGGACGGTGCGGGCACGACATGGTGAGATCGGCCGCGACCGGTTGGCTGGGAACCGCAGAACAGCTGCGGGAGGTGCTGCTGCGAGCCGGCGACGGCATTACGGTCCAGGACGTGGATGGCCAGGTGCGATTCGCGAACTTCGCTGCAGCCCGGGCGATGGGCTTCGATGACCCGGACGAGCTCGCGCGCACGCCGCAGGCGGAGCTGATGTCGCGGTTCGAGCTGCTCGACGCCGCTGGTGCGCCGCTCTCCGGGGAGGACCTTCCGGGCCGTCGGGTGATGCGTGGTGGCTCCGAGGAAGAGGCAGTGGTGCGATTCCGGATCAGGGCCACCGGTGAAGAACGCTGGTCGCTGGTCCGCCCGAGCGCGGTCCGCCGCGCCGATGGCTCGGTCGAGTTCGTCATCAGCTCCTTCCAGGACGTCACTCCGCTCAAGGAAAGCGAGCGGCGCCTCGGCCTCCTCGCGGATGCCGGGGCGATCCTTGGGGGATCGGTCGACTACCAGGAGACCCTCAACCAGCTGGCGCGCCTGGTCGTGGACGAGCTCGCCGACTGGTGTGTGGTGGATATCGTCGAGCCCGAGAGCCAGATGCGCCGAGTCGCAGTTGCGCATATCGACCCGGAGAAGGTGCGCCTCGCCCAGGAAGTCCAGCGCCGATATCCATCGGCAAATGGCGAAAGCGATGCGGTGGCCAACGTCATTCGGACCGGCGAGCCTCTCCTCGTCCCGATCGTCACCGAGGAGCAGCTGGCCGCGGCCGCCCAGGACGAGGAGCACGCCGGCTACCTCCGCATCCTTGGCCTTCGCTCGGCGCTGATCCTGCCGCTCATCGCCCGCGGCACCGTCCTGGGGGCCCTGAGCCTCGTCCGCTCTGATCCGCTCCGCGCATTCGGGGAGAGCGACTTGCCGCTGACCAGGGAGCTCGCGGCCCGCGCGGCCGTGGCCGTCGACAACGCTCGCCTGCTGCACGACGCGACCGAAGCCGTCCGCCTGCGCGACGATTTCCTGGCGGTTGCGTCTCACGACATGCGGACCCCGCTGGCCGCGATCCTGGGCTACCTGCAGCTGGCCCGGCGACGGTTGGCCGCCGTTGATCTGGACCCCGTAAAGCTGCTCGACTACCTGGAATCGGCCGAGAAGACGACCAATCGCCTCACCGGGCTGGTCCAGGACCTGATGGACATCAGCCTCCTGCGGAGCGGCCAGCCGATTCCGCTCGATCGCGAGCGGCTCGACCTGGCGGACCTCGCGACGCGGATCGTCGAGCAGCATCGCCGCCTGACCCCCGAGCATCGAGTCACGCTCGACGTCGGAGAAGGACCCGCCATCGTCAAGGGTGACCACCATCGGCTCGAGCGTGTGCTCGACAACCTCCTTGGCAACGCCGTGAAGTTCTCGCCGCCAGAGGCCGAGATCCGGGTGGCGCTGACCATCAGGGACAGGCTCGCGCGCCTGTCCGTGATCGATCAAGGGCTGGGCATCCCCGAGGAGGATCTGCCGGGGATCTTCGAGCGCTTCCATCGGGCCTCGAATGCGACCAGCGTGCGCGGCACCGGCATCGGCCTGTCAGGTTCGCGCGAGATCGTCCGGCAGCTCGGCGGCGAGATCGATGTGATGAGCCGGCTGGGCAAAGGCTCGACCTTCACGGTTCAGCTTCCGCTCGCCCCGCCTGGCTGAACCATCCCAGCGCCTGGCTATCATCTGAGGCCCCGACCCTGAGGAACCCTGTTGTTTCGATTCCCGCTGCGCGCGCCCGTCGTTCGCCTGCTCGTCGGGGTGGCCGTGCCGCTCCTTCTCGCGGGCTGTAGCGGCGGCAGCGGTTCGACACCCCCGCCGAGTGGCGCATGCGTGGTGGCGGATGCGAGCAACGCGGTCGACCTGAGCGCCAAGGACCTGAAGTTCAGCGCGCCGTGCATCGAGGCGGCGGCGGGCGCACGGATCGTCATCCGCTTCACCAACGAGGAGTCCATGCCACACAACGTGGCGGTTTACGCGGACAGCACGAGGGCCCAGGAGCTGGTGCGCGGCGAGATCATTACCGGCCCGAACGCAACGACCACGGTGACTGTCCCACCGCGGCCCGCCGGGCAGCTCTATTTCGAGTGCTCCGTCCACGGCTCGATGAACGGCGCGCTCGTCGTCCGTGCGGCGCCGGGAGCCTCGTCCGGCGGGTCATGAGCCGATCGGCTATCCGCGCTGGCCGGATGGCGGTCCCAGGAGCTCGGTGAGGATGGTGGCCATCGAGGCAGGATCCAGTGAACCGATCACTTCGCGGACCACGTCGCCACTCGCATCCACGAAGTAATGGCGCGGCAGCCCTTCCCGTGTCGCCCAGCGGTAGTAGTTGTCGAGCGTCGGGTCGAGCAGGATGGGGTAGCCGATGGCGTAGCGGCGAACGAAGTCCTGGACCGGCCCCCGCTCCTCTCCCCAGTCGACGCCAAGGATCAGCAGTCGGTCTCCATACGCCTCAGCTAAGCGCTCCATGGCGGGCATCTCTGTCCGGCATGGCTCACAGCTCGTCGCCCAGAAATTGACCCAGACGAGCCGGCCCCGTCCGTCGGACAGGGTCCTGCGGCGCCCGTTCAGGTCAATGGCCGAGATCGCTGGCGCCGGCCGGCCGACGAGGCTCCCCTCGGTTCCGGTGCCGCCCCCCTGCAGCAGCGGGACGAAGGCGAGCACCCCGAGTCCGATGCCCAGGACCGCGATGCCGGCCACCCAGATCAGGCTCGAGCGCCTGACCCTGCGGGGATCGCTCACCGGAACAGGCTTCGCAGCTCGCCGTCGGTCATCGGCGCCTCGAGGCGGTCCACGCCGTCGACATTGACGACCGGCACGCGGAAGCCATAGCGCATCACGAGCTCGTCGTCGACGTCGACGTCAACGCGGGCGTATCCATCTTCTCCGAGCATCTCATCGAGGAGGACGCGCGCCTCCTCGCAGAGGTGGCAGCCGGCGCGCTGGTAGAGGGTGACCCGCTGATCGTTCGTCATCGGCCTTGCTGTGGAGGAGGGCTGGCGCCCCCGGCAGGAATCGAACCTGCGACGCCCGCCTTAGGACGGCGGCGCTCTGTCCGCTGAGCTACGGGGGCCAGCTGGGGAGGATCGTACCCGCCAGCCTACAGGAAGAAGCTGAACAGGCTCGACATCCGCGCGAACGCGTTGCTGAAGATCAGCACCCCCATGGCCATGATGAAGACGCCTGCCACCACCTCCACCAGCCGATGGTGGCGCCGCAGGGTGATCAGCAGCGGGCGCATCCGGGGCAAGGCGACGGCCGCCGCGAGGAACGGAACCGCGAGCCCGGCCGAATAGCCGATCAGGAGCAGCACCGCGACGAGTGCGTTCTGGGTCGAGGCGCTCACATTGAGAATGGCGCCGAGGACCGGTCCGATGCATGGTGTCCAGCCGATGGCGACCAGCGCACCAAGCGCGAGCGCGCGTGCGACGCGTCCCGGGGGGAGCACGTCCGTGCCCGGTACGCGGGGCGTCCAGCGCTGCAGGACGGGGCCGAAGATGCCCGTCGTCAGCAGCCCGAGGCCGATGACCGCCACCCCTGCCACGCGTCGGACGGCATCGAAGGTGAACAGTGCCGTGCCCAGGAGCCCGACGGGTGTCCCCAGCAGCACGAACACCGAGCTGAACCCGAGCACGAACAGGAGGGCCTGCCCGAGCACCGGGCGGGTGACGGCACTCGTGGGACGTTCCCCCGCGGCGATGGATGCCGCGCTGGTCACGAGGCCTCCGCTGCCCACCGACGCTGCCGCGCCTGCGCTCTCGCCCAGGAAGGCGAGGTAGACCGGCATGAGCGCGAGGACGCAGGGTGACGCGAACGAGATCAGCCCTGCCAGGAAGGCGAGGGCGATCGTCACGTTCTCGCCGGGGGCCATCGGTCAGTCAGATGTCAGCGCGCTGACCGCAGGGGAGCCCGGCTCGGCAGCGATTGGCGCCGCGATGATGGAGAGCGAGACGACGGTGTAGGTGATCATCAGGACTGCCAGCGGGACACCGGCGCGGATCGGGCGCGCCGGGGCATCACGCAGCGCAATGCGGTGAGCGAGGAAGATCGCCGCGACGTGGCCGAGCACGATCGCTGCCACGGACAGGTACCAGACGAAGGCCGTGGGGATCATGTCCACGGGTGGCTCCGTGATCGCCAGCGGATCGCGCACAAGCTCGGGGACCCATACGATGCCCTGGACGACGAGCGTCAGGTAGTGCGCGATCATGTAGCCCCCGGCGATCGGCAGCAGCGTCGCCGCGTACGCTCCGACCAGGCTGCCCAGCCCCCCGCTGGCGCCGGCGCGCTCGCTCAGCAGGCGAGTGATGCCGGCAGTGACCAGGAATGCAACGATGAAGGCGAGCCAGACGGCGATGAGCCCGGCGGTCCCCACCACGAGGATCGCCTTGAAGGCGTCGAGCCTGGGGTACACGTACGGGAACGCCCAGTTGCTCGCCGTCGCCCACACGTTCGTCTCGCGCAGGCCGTCGTAGGTGACGCCGGCGAGTGCCAACAGGATGAAGGCGGCATCGGACCAGCCGGCACGGCGGACCTCGGTGAGGCCCGCGACCCACGGGCGCAGCTCGGCACGCCGCTCGCGGGCAACGGCGGCCGCGGCGCATTCCGGGCAATCGATGCATCGGTCGGGCTGGCAGCGCTCACCGCATCCGGCGCAGGCATTCGGGTCGACCACGCGGCGGCCAACGGGGCCGATACGGCCGAACCAACCCAGGAGGACCTCGAAGAGCTCGGCGTTCCGCAGCCAGGCCACCCGCCCGAAACAGGCGATCCCGATCAGCACGATGAGGGTGTAGCCCACCATCAGGAAGGCGATCACCCCCGGCTCCACTGCTCCGGGCAGAACGAGCTCACTCCACAGGCCGGCGAACAGCAGATAGACGGCGGGCCAGCGCGCCAGGCGCGCGGGGTAGCGCAGGCCCAGGTCGAGCCGGTCGAGGCCGAGGAAACGGGCGAGCCGTTCGAGCAGCGAGAACGTGGAGCGGAACGGGCTGAGTGACGGCCACGGGTTGCCGAGCAGGACGCTGAAGATGGGGAGCCCGGCCCAGATGAAGATCCAGAACAGGATCGTCGGAATCGGTGTGGCACCCCCGAGGACGAACGCGGCGACGATGGCGCCGTACCACCACACGAGCCCGATTGACGCAATCACGAGGCTCATCGCACGCGCCGGCAGCGCCGGGATCCTGAGGGATGGATAGCGCGCTAGCCCGCCGCCGCTCCGGACCATCATCCCTGCGACCACGAAGGAGGCACCCACCGCCAGGCCCGCCCCGCTGAGCATCATCCAGATCGGGATCGGCAGCTGGAAGGCCTGGCCAAAGGCGTGCGCGGCGGCCGTCGACGGCAGCGCGAGGAGCGCGATCGGCGCCAGCGTCGCCGAGGACGCGAGCAGGGCGAGCCGGCGCGCGCGGCTGTGGCTCGTGAACGGATGCACGCCGCCGCGCCTGCGCGCGACGACGAGGTGTTGGTGGGTCATCGGCCGGATCCGTGCGATCGAGGTGGAATCGTAGCCGAGGCAAGCATCACCGCGGCCAGCGGTCGTGGAGGTAGTTCACCAGGTCCCAGCGCTCGTTCTCCGAGAGGCGGGTGGCGAACGAGGGCATCTGGGTGCCCGCCACCCCGTTCGTCACCAGGGACTGCAGTTCGCCATCGTCCAATCCGGCCACGGCCGAGCCGATGGCGCCCGGAGCCGGAAGCATGCCGGCGGCCTGGGGGCCGTTGCCGCCGCCATCGGTTCCGTGACAGGAGGAGCAGTTGGCCAGGTAGATGAGGCGGCCCCGGCCGACGGAGTCAGCCGTCGTAGGCAGCGGGTTCCTGGGGTCAGCAGTTGGCCGGTTGGCGGCCTCGACCACGGCACGTGAGCCGACACCGAGCATCATCACCAGCGCCACCACCACCAGCCCGAGCCGTGCGATGCGGATTCCTCGCGCCACTCGCGGTGAGCGCCAGCCCAGGCGGGTCCCGAGGAGCCAGAGGCACATCGCCCCGAACAGGGCGACACCTGGCAGCGCCCAGCCGGCAAGCCCGTCGGGCAGGAGCCAGAGGATGGCGAGCACTCCGGGGACACCGATGCCGATGTCCGGCGGCGGGACGAGCTGAGGCGGGATGGGTGTCTGCACGAGCAGCGGGAAGGTGGTCGTCTCGTCCGACCGGCCCGTCCGCTGGATGACGACGCCGATCGTCCAGTCGCCAAGGGCCGGCGTGTAAGCCCCCTGGACGGCCCAGATGGCGGGGTCGATGGTTCGGGCCAGCGGCACGGGCCTGGCCGCCATGCCGCTGCCCGCGGGCGGCCCGAAATCGAGGATGACGTGCTCGACATCGGTGCTCGGTCGGCCGTTCGAGTCGGCCACCGCAACCTGGTAGAGCTGGTCGCCCGGCGCTGGGATGTCGATGGCCGCATGGACCTGCGACCCGCCCGCGGTGACGAAGACGTGCGCGATCTGGATGGCCGACTGTGAGAGGAGCGGCACTCGGTTGGCGCCTGGCTGGATGGTCAGCATGGTTGCGGCTGCCGCAACCGCGAGCAGACCCACGAGCGCCTCGCCGCCGACCAGCACCGCCACGCCTGCGAACGATCGTCGGCGGACGAGGAAGAAGTTGGCCGAGCCGATGGCCACGGCCACCGAGAAGAGCGCCGCCTTGGCGATCACCAGGTTGCCGTAGTCGCTGCCCACGACCTGACGCACCTGGCCGATGACGACCGGCGAATTCGCCAGCCCGCTGATGGCCACCACGGGCGCCGCGACCAGCGCGATCCGCGAGTGGCGGGCGAGGGCCGAACCGAGGATCGCGCGGCGCCCGACGACCCCTCGCGTCAACCAGGCGAGGAGCGCAAGCCCTCCCAGTGTCCCGAGCCAGGCGGCGACCGCCACCAGGTGTAGCGTGTCAATGGCGGCGAAGACCGGACCTCCATTTGCGGAGGCATGACCGGCGAAGCTCAGTCCGCCGAGGGCCAGCACGGCCGGAACGAGCGCCGCGACCAGGAAGCGGGCCTCGCCTCTCGCCGCGATGGCTCCCCGCCGGAGGCGCGGCAGGAGCAGCCGGGCCACGGCGACGGCGCAGGCAGCAACGCAGCCGAGCAGCGCGACCCGCATGGCCACCGCGAAGGGGGTCCAGCCGAAGGCGGCCACCGGATCGAGGGGGAAGCTCGGGCGGGACTGGCCGCCACTGGCGCCGATGGCGGCCGCCGACAGCGACACGAACGTGAGGAGCGCGAGGACTGCGCCGACGCTGATGAGCGCCAGGGCGGCCCAGACCAGCCGCCAGCGCTCGACGGGTGAGGAGTCGGTGTGGCCCGAGGACGTCTCGGCCAGGCTGGGGAGGGCCGCGACCACCCAGAAGAGTGCGGTGCCGACCAGGAGGAGGAGCAGGACGAGCGCCGCCCAGCGAGCGGCGATGGTCGCCAGGCCCACCGAGGGGGAAGCGGTCGTCGCCGCACCGGCCGGCGGGGGCAGGGTGCCGGTCGGATCGAAACGAAATGCGAACAGCCCGGTCGTGACGTGGCCGTCGACCGCGGAGGTGACCCGGTAGCTCACCTCGTAGATGCCCGGGGTGAGCGTTGGGAGGTCGGCGGTCAGGCGCCGGTTGCCGTCAGCGGCAGTGGGCCGCTGAACCCCGGGGAGCGACTGGCCGGTCTCGTCGAGCAGCTGGATCGACGAGTTCGCTGGGTCCACCGGCTCCGTGAAGGCCAGGACCAGGACCGTCGGGGCCTGCGTGAGGGTGCCGTTCGGGGCAGGGGTCGACGAGGCGAGCTCGGCATGCGCGAATGCGGTCGTCGGTGCCAGCACGATACCCAGGATGCCCAATGCCAGTGCGGCAACGAGGCGTGCCCGCCATCGGCTCACGGTTGCCCGGCGCTCAATCCTCTGCGAAGAACGGGTCATCCCCGTAGCGCTCGAGCCACTGACGGCGCATGAGCCGGATGGTGGCCACGACCGCCGACTCCGGGGTCCCGGCTGGGAGCAGACCGGCGATGCCCGCCCGCACCTGCTCGGACCCCTCCACGCCCAGGAGCGCGAGGTAATCACGGACCCGCTGGGCCGCGGACTTCCCCTCGCCGCGCATGAGGACGAGGACGTCCGCCTCATGGGGCAGCGCGCCGGCGAGCTCAGCATCCGGTCGCTCGAGTTCGGCCGTCAGCGCGGGCACGTGATCGAGGCGGGGATCGGAGTAGGCCCAGCGGATGAAACTGTCGAGCGGACCAGCCTCTCGCTGGTGGTGCCCCGAGTGGAACTGCTGCAGGTACTGCTGGCGTTCGGCCTCCGTGCGCGTGAGCGCGATCTGGGCGATCTGGCGCATCTCCGGCGTCCAACGACGCAGCGACTCCACGAATTGCCGCAGCGTCAGGCTGCCGGGCGTCTGCGGCCGGAAGCGGTGCTCATGGATGGCGTGCACGGGCCCGTATACTACCGGCCGTGCGCCGCCTCCTTCGCGCGCCGCGCCGCCCACGCGTGCCGTCGATTCTCAGCCCTTGCTGCCTCCCGCGAGCTCGATGGTCGCGCGATACATGCGACTGCCCCGGCTGACGCGCGTTGGGGGGATTGCGCTTGGGATCGCCCTCGTCGCGGTCGCGGCCCTCCGCTGGCATCCCATCCTGGCCGCCGATCGCCCCCTGCGTTACCTGGGCGGAGCGCTCGGGAGCCTCGACCCGGCACGGATCAGTGACGCGGGGGATGTCCAGCTCCTGCTCCAGCTCTACGCGGGCCTGACACGTCTCGACGAGGAGGGCAACGTCTATCCGTCGCTCGCCTCCTCCTGGGACGTCTCACCCGACGGGACGACGTACACCTTCCACCTGCGCGCGAACCTCCACTTCTCCGACGGTTCGGTGCTCGATGCGTCGGACGTCCGCAGGTCATGGTTGCGCCTCCTGGACCCTCAGGTACACGCGTCCGCCCCTGACGTTCTCAACATCATCACCGGGGCGACGCAACGGCTGGGGGGCGGCAGCGAGTCGGCGGTGGGCGTTACCGCCCCGGATCCACGGACCCTCCTCGTCCATCTCACGCATCCCGCCGGGTATTTCCCGGCGATCACCGCGACCCCGACGACCTTCGTCGTGCCTCGCAACGCCGCGCCGAGCGGCGAATGGCAGAGCGTCGGCCGGTTCGTCGGCTCCGGACCGTACGCGGCGGACCGGATGGACGGGACGAATCTCGTCCTCCAGGCGAACCCCGATTATGCGGGCACTGCACCTCCGATCAGCCAGGTCGAATGGGTGACCGACGCGAGTGGCGACCCGGTCACCGCATACAGCGACGGCAAGCTCGACCTGGTCCAGATCGCGCCATCCGATGCCACCTGGATCGGCTTTGACGCGATACTCGGCCGCGGGCTCCACCAGGCGGCTGCGCTCTCCGTCGAGTACCTGGGTTTTGACACCGCTCGCCCGCCGTTCAACGACGTCCGGGTTCGGCGCGCCTTCAGCCTGGCCCTTGACCGGACACGCCTTGTCGAGCTGTCGGCAGGCGAGGGGGCGAGGCCGGCCAACTCGGTCGTGCCGCCCGCCATCCAGCCAGCGGGGTTTCCGGCCGATGGCGCTGCAAACGTGCCCGAGGCGAAACGGCTCCTCGACGAGGCGGGCTTCAGCAATCGATCCAAGCTCGGCACGATCGTCGTCGACGGCTCGGGCCTGGACGTGACCCCCATCGTCGCGACCTGGCGTCAACAGCTTGGCGTCGCGATCGAGGTCGAGACGATGCAGTTCGACGACTACCTCGCGGCACTCGATGCTGGGCGCACGCCACAGGTCTTCACCATCAACTGGATCACCGACTATCCGTCACCGCACGCCCTCTACGACCTCCTGCTCAGCCCGCAGGCGCGCAGCAACTACGGCCACTGGAACGACCCGCACTTCGTCGAGCTGCTCGATGCCGCCGCCGCGGCGAACGGCGAGGCGGCGCAGGCCCGCGCCTATGCGGCGGTCGAGGCCGATGTCGATGCCCAGGTGCCGATCATCCCGTGGTCCTACGACGAGTCGAGCTGGCTCGTCCGGCCCGGCCTGCGTGGGCTGGGGACGTTGACCATCGGCCTGCTGGACTTTGGCCTGGTGAGCTGGGAATGATGCGCCGCGCAGTCCCAACCCTGGCGGCCATGGCGCTCGTCGGCGGCTCCCTCGCCATCGGTTTGCTGGCTCCCGCTGCGGCGCTCGGCTTCTCGGGCTTCGGCGCCGAGAGCGCATCGGCCACCTATGGCAAGCAGATCACCTTTACCGTCGAGCTGCCGACTGGAGCGCCCGACCGTCTCGAGGTTCTCCTGCAGGTCGGCCTCGACACCGATGCGACGGTGGTCGCGCCGGTCGAGGCCACTGGGGTCACGGCCCGCTACACCCTGGATACCGCAGCGGACTACCTGACGCCGAACACACCGATCACCTACCGATGGCGCGCCACCGTCGGCAGCGAGGTGACGCTCAGCCGCGAGGCCACCTTCCGCTACGCAGACAACCGGCCGGGCCTCGACTGGAAGGCCGCGAACATCGGCCACGCGACGGTCCATTGGTACGGCGGCGCCGAGTCGCAGGCGCGCCGATTCGGCGACCTGAGCACGGGGGCGACGTCCCGGGCGGAGGCGATGCTCGGCCATACGCTTGATGGGCCCATCGACATCTTCGTCTACAAGTCACGCGACGAGTTCTTCGGCGCACTGGGGCCAGGCGCGAGGGAGTGGACCGGCGCGGCCACCTACCCCGACATTCGGACGGTCTTCATGTGGCTCGGAGGTGGTCCGGGCGACTACCTCGACACCGCGCTTGCCCACGAGGTGACCCACGTCGTCTTCTTCGACGCCACGCGCAATCCCTACCACTCGCCAGCGAGCTGGCTGAACGAGGGCTTCGCGGTCTGGTCCGAGCATCAGAATGCCAGCGACCAGGCTGCCGTCGTGCGCAGTGAGGCATCGAGCGGGCTGTTCAGCTTCAGCGCCATCACCGGCCAGTTCCCGATCGGGGAGCGCGGCTCTTCGCTGTCCTATGCGCAGGGAACCACCATGGTCGCACGCATCATCGACACCTACGGATCCGCCGCGATGGCCAGGATCACGGCGGCGTATCGGGCAGGCGCCACCGACGCCGAGGCACTCAAGGCTGGCACCGGGATCTCCGCCGACCAGTTGTACGCCGATTATTTCCGCTCGTTCGGGGCCGCGGAACCCAAGCCGGTGGCCGCGGCCAGCATTGGGCCGTCGATCGTGCACACGGGCACCAACACCGGGGCGGTTGGCAGTGGCGCTCCGGCTCCCGACGGCGCCAGTCGTGCCAACGGAACGACAGGCCGGTGGGTGGTCGCCGCACTGGCTGCGCTCGTGGTCGTCCTCGCGGCAATCGTTGCCGGCGCCTGGATCTGGCGACGGCGTCGATCCGGGGAGCCAGGGTCGCCATGAGCGATCAGCGTCCCCGTCGCCGGGGCGACCGGCTGGAAACCCGGACCCCGTACGGCACCAGGCCACGCATTCGGCTCCGCCCCAGCTGGGCGCTCTCGATCGGGATCGCGCTCCTCTTCACCGGATTCGTGGCCGCGGCGCAGTGGAACAGCAGCATCGCCCGCCAGCAGTACACCACCTCCGCCCAGCAGGCCCTCGCCAACCAGGTGGTGGCGCTAGAGGAAGAGCAGAAGACCCTTCGCGATCAGATCGCGCAGGCCAACACGCAGGTCCAGGGCTTCCAGCAGGAGTCCGCCGGTTCGCAGACGGCCCTCGACACGGTGAACCGGCAGCTGGCGACCGCCCGCCTGGCGGCGGGACTCACCAAGGTGACCGGTCCAGGCGTCATCGTCGAGATCGCCGACTCGAAGCGACCGGTCCCCGCCGGCGACAACCCGGCGAACTACATCGTGCTGGTCGACGACCTCCACGACATCATCGCGGCGCTGTGGGCCTCCGGCGCGGAGGCGATGACCGTCAACGGCGAGCGGCTGGTGAGCACCTCTTCGATCTACGGCGTCGGCGCCTCGATCCTGGTGAACACCGCCTTCCTCTCGCCGCCCTTCCGTGTCGAGGCGATCGGCGCCAACGGGTTGCTCGACCGCTTCATGAGCAACCCCGCATATCTGGGTCGAGTCGCGAACCGAATCGACGCGTTTGGCCTCGAGTTCGCGACCCAGGAGACCGGCTCGCTCACCCTGCCGGCCTTCGTGGGTAGCACCCGCTTCCGCTGGGCCGTGCCGGCCGAGGGCAGCTGATGCGCAAGCGGGCCGCCCAGCTCAGCCTGACCGCGGTCGCACTTCTCATCGGACTGCTGCTGGTCGGCCAGCTGCGATCGCAGGCACGTCCCACCGAGCTGAGCACGCTCTCCGCGCAGGACCTCTCGACACTGATCGAGACACTCTCTGATCGGAATCGCGAGCTGCGCTCGGGCCTTGCCGATGTGCGTGAGCAGCTGCGCGAGTACCGCGTCGCCGAGGCGCAGGGACAGAGCGCGCTCGACGTCTCGCGCGAGGACCTGCGCCGGATCACCGCGTTCAGTGGCGAAGCGTCAGTGGAGGGGCAGGGGATCGTCCTGACCGCCACCGGGGACCTCGATGCGATCGCGCTCAACGACCTGCTCAACGAGCTGCGCAACGCCGGGGCGGAAGCGCTGGCAGTCGATGGCATTCGGGTGACGGCAGCCTCGGTCTGCGTGCAGGGCGCCAACTCCCTCGAGATCGACCGCACGCCGATCGCACAGGCCTTCACGATCCGCGCCGTTGGCGATCCCGACGGGCTGCTGGCAGCGCTCGAGCGACCGGGCGGGATCATCAGCCAGCTCAAGCTATTCGTCCACGCCACGATCGACGTTGCCCAGTCCCAGCAGGTCCTCATTCCAGCCACCGAGCGATCGCTTGCCCCGGCGGTCGCCAAGCCCGTGGACTGAACTGCATGCTAGAGTGCCCGTCTGGCCAGCGCCCGAGTGTTGCAATCTCCGCCGCCGACGCCTCCCAGCCATGAGCCAGAGGGTGCGATGAAGGACCTGATCGACCGCGCCCTCGACGCCGCCCAGCGCGCCGGTGCCAGCTACGCCGACGTCCGGATCGTCGAGCGCGACAGTGACGGGTTGACCGTGAAAAACGGCGCCCTGGAGTCCGCCGAAGCGGAGCGATCCGCCGGGTTCGGGGTGCGCCTCCTTCGCGATGGCGCGTGGGGCTTCTCCTCCAGCTCGCTTCTCGAGCCCGATGAGGCCGAACGCGTCGCGCGGGAGGCAGCCGAGATCGCCGCAGCCAGCGGCAGCGCCACCCGCGAACGGGTGCAGCTCGATGACACCCCGCCAGCGCGCGGAACGTACGCCACCCCGTTCGTCGAGGATCCCTTCTCGGTCTCGCTCGACGAAAAGCTGCGGATCCTCCTGGAGGCCGACGCCGAGATGTCCCGAGTGCCGGGCGTATCGGTGAGGGAGGGAACGATCGAGTGGGCTCGCGAGCGCAAGACGTTCGCCTCGACAGAGGGCGCCCATACGGAGCAGGAGCTCGTCGAATCCGGATGCGGGATCGAGGCAACCGCCGTCGATGACAACGAGGTCCAGCAGCGCAGCTACCCGCAGGGGAGCGGCGGCCAGGTCGTCACGGGAGGCTTCGAGGCGGTTCGCTCGCTCGACCTGGCGGGCCACGCTCGTCGCGTCGCGGAAGAGGCGGTGGCCCTGTTGACCGCGCCTCAATGCCCGGCGGGCGAGATGAACGTCGTCCTCGACTCGAGCCAGGTGGCGCTCCAGATCCACGAATCGTGCGGCCACCCGATCGAGCTCGACCGGGTGCTCGGCATGGAGGCGTCGTTCGCCGGCACCTCCTTCCTGACCGTCGACCTGCTCGATGAGCTGCAGTACGGCAGTTCCCTGGTCAACATCGATGCCGACGCCACCACCTCAGGTGGCCTGGGCACCTTTGGCTGGGACGACGAGGGGGTGCCCGCTCAGAACGTTCCAATCGTGTCCGCGGGACGCTTCGTCGGCTACCTCACCAGCCGGGAGACCGCGCCACGCCTCGGACGCCGGAGCATGGGCAGCAGCCGTGCATGGGGCTGGAACCGGATCCCTATCATCCGCATGACGAATATCAGCCTGCGTTCTGGCGATGGCGGGAGCCTCGAGGACCTCATCGCGGACACCGACGATGGCATCTACCTTGAGACGAATCGGTCGTGGAGCATCGACGACCGCCGGCTCAACTTCCAGTTCGGGACACAGGCCGGCTGGCTGATCAAGCATGGGCGGCGCACCGAGCTCGTCAGGAACCCGACTTACACGGGGATCACGCCCCGCTTCTGGGGAAGCTGTGACGCGATCGGCGGCCCGTCAGCGTGGACCCTGTGGGGCGTCCCCAATTGCGGCAAGGGTGAGCCGATGCAGACCGGCCACGTCGGTCACGGTGCCAGCCCGGCCCGCTTCCGCGGGGTGCAGGTGGGAGTCGGCCGATGGTGAGCGCTCGGGTCAGGGGAACAGATCGCCATGACCCCGAGGCGGCGAGGTCCCTGCTCGATCGGGTCCTCGCGCGAGTCGGGTCAGGCGAGGCCGAGGCCGTCTACATCGCCCGGGACGCCGCGCTGACACGCTTTGCCAACTCCCAGATACACCAGAACGTCGCCGAGCACGACTCCACCATCCGCCTCCGCACGGTCATCAATGGCCAGACCGGTGTCGCCTCGACCAACCGGCTCGATGAGGCAGGGCTCAAGGCGGTCGTCGAACGGGCGGTGGCGATCCGCGACCGTGCGGCCCGTAACCCGGAGACCCCGCCATTGGCCACCGGTGGCGACACGCCGCACGCCACGATGGGCTGGGTTCCGGGGACGGCGACAATCGGGCCCGAGCAGCGAGCCGCCCAGGCCCGGGCGGTGATCGCCGCCGCTGACGGTGCGCACCTCGAGGCCAGCGGGGCATTCTCGACCGATTCGGAGACGATGGCGGTGGCCAATACGCGTGGCCTTCGCAGCTCGGAATCGGCGACGCAGGCGAAGCTGATTACCGTGGTCATGGACGGCACCGGGGGCTCGGGATACGCCCAGGGTGTCGACCTCGATGCGGGTGTCATCGACGGGGAGGCGATCGGTGCCGAGGCCGTCGACAAGGCCGTACGCTCGGCTGACGCTGACGACCTCGAGCCCGGTGAGTACCCGGTGGTCCTCGAGGCGTACGCGGTGGCCACGGTGCTCGAGTACCTCTCGTACATCGGCTTCTCCGCACTCACGGTCCAGGAGGGACGCTCGTTCATGGAGCTTGGACGCCAGGTGATGGGGTCCAACGTCACGATCTGGGATGACGGCCACGATCCCGCCGGCATGCCTTCGAGCATCGACTTCGAGGGGATCCCCAAGCAGCGGGTCGCGCTCATCACGGCTGGCGTGGCGACCGGTCTCGTCCACGACAGCGCCACGGCGCAGCGGGCCGGGATCGCCTCGACCGGGCATGGGCTGCCGGCGCCAAACACCTGGGGTCCGCTGGCCTGGAACCTGTTCATGGCGCCTGGCTCCGCCAGTAGCGACGAGCTGCTCCATGGTCTGGAGCGGGGGATCTGGGTGACTCGATTCCACTACGTGAACATCGTGCATGGCAAGCGCGCGATCCTGACCGGGATGACCAAGGATGGGACCTTCCTCGTCGAGCACGGCGAGATCGTGCGGCCGATCCGCAACTTCCGGTTCACACAATCGATCCCGGAAGCCTTCAGCCGGATCTCCGCCATCGGCTCTGAGACGCGCCTGGTCGGAGCGGAGTACAGCGGCATCAACGCCCGGGTGCCGGCCCTCCTCATCGACGGGTTCTCGTTTACCGGGGCCACGACGGCGGAGGAGGGTGCCTGACGTGCCCGGTCCGCTCGATCTGCGGATCGGTGACGTGCTCCAGCTTCGGCGCGAGCATCCGTGCGGGAGCCGGGAATGGCGGGTGGTCCGGCTCGGGGCCGACATCGGCCTGATCTGCGCTGGCTGCGGGCATCGGATCCTCATGGACCGGCTGGACGTCGAACGGCGGTTCACATCCTGGGTGACCCGCGCGGATGGGGATTGAGCCAGTGGACAGTGAAGCGAAGGAGGCGGCGGCAAGGCGCCTGACCCCCGCAGACCTGCCTCACGACCTGGCCAGCCAGGATCTCGCGGGTGCCGGCAGCGTCTTCGGCAATCGAGCGTTCGTATCGCTGTGGACCGCCCAGGTGCTGAGCCAGCTGGCCAGCAACATGGTGCTGGCAGGGCTGATGGCGATCGTGGTCGGAACGACGGGCTCGAACACGGCCAATGCCGTCCTCATCCTCACCTTCCTCTTCCCGGCGGTCGCCTTCTCCGCCATCGCCGGGGTGATCGTCGAGCGCAGCGACGCGCGGCTGATCATGCTCGGTTCGAACGTGCTCCGGGCGGTGGGGACGATCCTGTTCATCTTCGTTGGCGCCAACGTGCTGCTCATCTACGTCATCAACCTCCTCATCGCGACCGTCACCGCCTTCTTCGCTCCCGCAGAGCTGACAGCGATCCCGCGGATCGTGCATCGCCGCCACCTGATGGCGGCGAACTCGGTCTTCGTCCTGACCATCAATGCCACGTTCGCGATCGGGTTCGGCTTCATCGGGCCCCTGCTCTTGACCACCGTCGGACCGGTCGGCGTCTACGTGGTCGTGGCCGTCATGTTCGCCCTCGCGGCAGTCGCCATCCTGTTCGTCCCTGCTGCACCGCCCGAGATCACAACGGCGCCGCGGGCTGCGGATGCGGGGCGCGCCCTGACCGCGGTGGTCAGCGAGCTGCGCGAGGGCATGGCCTTCGTGCGCCGGACCCCGCAGATCGCCTGGTCGCTGACCTACCTGGGGATCGCATCGTCGCTCATTGGGGTGATGGGAGCCCTCGGACCAGGCTTCGCGACCCAGATCCTTCGGCTTCGCGCCGAGGACTTCTTCTTCATCATGGGACCCGCCGGGCTCGGTGCGGTGACCGGCGTCTTGTTCCTGAATTCCTATGGGCGGACCGCGCCGCGCCGGCTGCTCATCGACCTGGGCCTGGTGGCGATGGGGGTCACCCTCATCGGGCTGGCGGCGGTCAAGCCGGTGGTCGACTTCCTCGCGCCAGCCATGCGGCCGCTCGAGTCGAACCTGCCCGAGGTGATCGCTCCGTTCGTCTCGCTCATTGCGGTGGTGGTGGTCATCGCCGTGACCGCAGGGGTCGAGTACGCGTTCGTGGCGATCCCGTCCCAGACCGCGCTCCAGGAGGAATTGCCCGGCGACGTTCGGGCGCGGATCTTCGGCATCCTCAACACGTTGCTCTCGGTCGCCTCGTTCCTGCCTGTGCTCGCTGCGCCCGCCGCGGCGGACATCCTGAACATCGTCTTCCCGGGTGCCGGGATTCCGGTGGTGATGCTGCTGCTGGGAGGCATCACCCTCTGGGCTGGGGTCCGGTCATGGCGGCGGAACGCGGCGGAAGGGCTCCATCGAGGTAACCACGCATCGCCCCCCCTCGCGGAGACCGTGGCCCCGGGTGAGGACCCATCGCCAACCGGCGCCGCCGATGGCGAGTAGGCTCCTCGCGGGCGCGCTGCTCGTCGCCGCCGGCGTGCTCGCCTGGCTCGCCATCACCTCAACCCTCGCTGCGCGGGCCCTCCAGGCGATCGTCGGGATCTCGGTCGTCTACGTCGGATATCTCGCCCTCCGTGGCTGGGGCTTCATGCGCGCGGCGATCGCCGGTGCAGGCGTTGAGTCGGAGACGGCGGCGATGGACGCCAGGGCCGGATCCGTCGCCGGCCCGCCGGTGCTGCCGTTCGTGAGCGTCGTGGTTCCGGCCAGGAACGAGGCGACGGTGATCGGCGCGATCGTGGGTGACCTCGTCTCGCAGCGCTACCCGTCGTCTCCGGCCCCTGGCTTTGAGGTCGTCGTGATCGATGACGGATCAACCGACGAGACGGCGGCGATCGCGCGGGAGGCGGCGATCGCGCGGGAGGCGGCGCAAGGAACGTCGCCACTCGAGGGGATCCTGCACGTCATGTCGCGACCCTACACAGCGGGCGGTTCCACGAAGGGCGCGGCCCTCGCCGCCGGGACAGCGACAGTTCGAGGTGAGGTGATCGGCGTGGTCGATGCCGACGCGCGGGTGGCGCCTGACTTCCTGGCCCGGATCAGCGCCGCGTGGCGACGCGATCCGGAGGCGGCCGCGATCCAGGCGCGGCGTCAGCCCGGTAACGCCGAGCGCAGCTGGCTGACCAAGGCGCAGGGCGAAGAGCAGCTCATGGATCTCGCCAGCCAGTGCGGCCGCCGGGCGGTCGAGGGCACGGCGGAGCTGCGTGGCAACGGGATGTTCGTGCGCCGCGCAGCGCTGGAGCATGTCGGGGGATGGAGCCCGCGGGCCGTGACCGAGGATCTCGACCTCTCGACACGGCTGGCGGCCGCGGGGTACCACGTGGCGCTCGCGCCGGAGGTGACCGTCTCGGAAGAGGCCGTGGAGTCGCTCCGTGCCCTCTGGTGGCAGCGCATGCGCTGGGCGGAGGGGAGCCTGCGGCGCCTCATGGAGCTGGGGCCGCGCCTGATCGCAGGATCCGCTCCGCTCGCGCGGAAGGCGGACTTCCTGGCCTTCGCAGGAGAGTTCGTCATCCCGCCACTCTTCGCCGCAAGCGTTGTCGCGAGCCTGCTGACCGTCCCCCTGCCGGTCCGCATGGACTGGACGGTCCCGGTCTCGCTCTTCGCAGGATATGGCCTGGGGTCGCTCCTGCTCGCCCTGGCCGGACTGGCCGGCACGGGCGTCGGCGGCCTCGCCCTCGTCGGTCGCTCGTTGCGCGGGGCGCTCTTCCTGTCGCACTGGCTCGTCGTCGTGCCGGCTGCCCTGGCATGGATCGCGATCGGACCGTCGTCAATGGCCTTCCGTCAGACGGCTCGGGCGGGGCACCAGCCACCCGCATCGTGAGCCCGCCGCGGGCGGAGCTGGTGCTCGTCGGCCAGGTCGTGGTTGCGGCTGGCCCCGCTGGCATGGAGACCACGGAGGCGCTCGCCATCGGGGGTGGGCGCGTGCTGGCGGTCGGGGATTGGCGTGACCTGACAGAGGCCGCTCCCAGGGCACGAGTGCTTCGCTTCGACGATGCCGCCATCGTTCCGGGACTCCACGATTTCCATCTCCACTTGGTCGGCATGGCACGGGCTCGCCGCATCGTCGATCTGTCGGAAGCCAGCACCATGGATGAGATCGTCGGCCGCCTGGCACCGGCAGCGGAGCGTCTGGCGGCGGGGGAGTGGCTGCTCGGGGACGGCTGGTGGAGCGAGGCGCTCAACCGCCGCCAGCTGCATCGGCTCGAGGAGCTCCTCGCGGGCCGGCCGGGGCTGCTCAAGAGTCACGATCACCACTCGGCCTGGGCGTCCGGCGCGGCACTCGCGCTGGCCGGAGTGACCGACGCGACCTCGGACCCGGCCGGAGGACGGCTCGAACGCGGAGCCGATGGCGCCCCAGATGGCGTCCTCCGCGAGCGCGCGGTCGACCTGGTGGCCGATCACGCCCCGCGGCTCACCGGCGCGGCGCTTACCGCGGCGATCGGCGAGGTCGCGCGCGAGCTCGCGGCGATGGGCATCACCGGCGCGACCGATGCCGGGGACGCGAACACTGCGAACGGCGTGGGGAGATACGCGGAGCTCGGCGACTCGTTCTCCAACATCCACGAGTCCGCCGCGGTGCTGGCCGGGCAGCTGCGGGTGAACGTCAACCTGCCTGCAGCCGGGCTGCCGTCAGCGAGCCGGCTGGGACTGCGCTCGGGCAACCGGCTGGGCGACGACGGCTGGCTCAAGGTCGGATGGGCGAAGGTCTTCGCCGATGGCGCGCTGGGATCGCGCACGGCCGCGCTTTTCGACCCATACCGCTGCGACGGCGCGAACGACCCGGCCGGGACGGGGATCCTCCGCGTCAGCGCGCCAGAGCTCGACCAGCGCCTGCAGGAAGGTGCCACCGCTGGCATAGGCCTGGCCGTGCATGCGATCGGCGATCGAGCGGTCGCCCTCGTCCTCGATCGGATAGCTGAGGCGCGACGGAACGAAGCGCCGGATGCGGGCAGCAGATACCGCCATCGGATCGAGCATGCGCAGCTCGTGCGCGCGGAGGACCGCGCACGATTTGCCACGCTGGGCATCACCGCCAGCCTCCAGCCCATCCACTTCCCGGCGGATCGCGTGACAGCCGAGCGATGCTGGGGCGACCGCCTCGCCGATGCCTACCCGTGGCGCTCGCTTGCATCGGCGGGCGCCCGTATCGCGTTCGGCTCGGACGCCCCCATTGAGACCCCCAACCCGTGGCTCGGGATCCATGCGGCGGTCCGGCGGCGGCGACCCGGCGAGGCGCCCCCAGGGTGGGGCCTCGGCGAGCCCATTGACCCCTCGGCCGCCTTGGGCGCGTACACCGTAGGCCCCGCCGCGGCCGCTGGTGCGCGCGACCTCGGCCACCTTCGGCCAGGTGCCCGCGCGGACCTTGCCGTCCTCAGCCTCGACCTGCCGACGCTCCTCGCCGCCGACGAGCGGCTCGCGGCGGTCCGTAGCCGCCTCACGCTAGTGGGTGGGAGAGAAGTTCACACCTGATAGCGCGAAAATCGCGTTGCGAGCGAGCATCGGCCGCCATACCATTCGCGGAACGATTCGTCAGGGCGCGGAGGACGGGCGATGGCAGACACTCCCGAGCAGAGCAGCTTCGAGATCGAGGGCGACACGACCCTGCCGGTCGGCCCGGGGCACCAGGCCTCGTTCGACCGCGCCCATCTCGACTTTGGCCATTACGCCGGCCGGTCGATCGAGGAGCTCGCGGAGCGCGATCCCGATTACCTGCGCTGGCTGGCACGACACCCATCCGGCGCCCGCTACCGCGCCGAGATCGAGCGGGTCCTCGGCCCGCTGCCGATCGTTCCCGGGCGCTAGCCGCGGGCCTCGCCGGGGCGAAGACCCCGGCTTTTGCGCCGGTGTAGGATGAGCCTGGCTCGGTTGGCCAGCGGTGCCTACGTCGTCGTTCGGTTGCCAGAGGCGCGAACCCCGGCTCTACCGCTGTCGCGGCAGTTCCGCTGACTGGGAAACCCTCAGAACCGAGCCTTTTCCGTGCTCAGCGGTTGTACAACCCCAGGATGTCGCTTTTGGCCGCTGAACGGACCTCGTGCTCCGGCTCGGCATCCGGCCGCTCCGTGGATCCGGGCTCTGGCGCGGCGCCGGCCACGTCCACGGCTCGATGCGCGACGAAGCGGTTGATGGCGTCGACGTAGGCGGCGAGGCTCGCCTCGAGCACGTTCTCGTGCGTCGCCCGCCCGGGATAGCCCGGCGCATCAGCGACCTCGCGAGGGCGGATGCTCACCGTGACCACCGCCGCCGTCTCATGCCCTGGGCCGGTCGCGTGGACCTCATAGGTGACGAGCTGCACGCCCGAGCCGAGCACCGGCCCGAGGGCGTCGTCGACGGCCCGCAGTAGCGCGTCGATCGCGCCGTTCCCGGACGCATGGGCACGCCACAGCCGCCCCCCGCCCGATAGGACGAGGCTCGCGTAGCTCTGCCGCTCGCTGCTCGAGCGAGCCGACCAGCTCTCGATGGTCAGCTGCGCTGGCTCGACGCCGTCGGTTGGCCAGGCCTGGGTAGATGTCATGGGATCGGACCTCCGTGATTCGTGCCGGGTTCGGCGATTCGTGTGATCACGCCACTTCTCCTTCGGTCTGCGCACCGGGGGTGCTGCGCGGCGGACCGCGGCGGGGGGCAAGGCTGCGTCCCGCCTGGCGCTCGTCACGGCGTTCCATCCGGCCCTGGAGGAACCACAGCGCGTACTCGAACGAGTCGCGCAGCGCCTCCACCGAGGCGGTGATGATGTTCTCGTCGGCGCCCGCGGTCAGCCAGGTGCCGCTCTCGCTGCCTGTCTCGATGATGACCCGCGTCTTCGCGGCGGTGGCTGAGGCCCCATCGAGGATGCGCACCTTGTAGTCGACCAGGTGGATGCCATCCAGCACCGGGTAGAAGGCGCCAAGCGCCTTGCGCAGCGCCCGGTCCAGGGCGTTGACCGGTCCATTGCCGTCGGCGGCGGTGTGGAACAGCTCTCCCTCGACCTCGACCTTGACGCTCGCCTCCGCGCGCCGCGCCTGCTCGTCGCGCTGCTCGACGATGACCGTGAAGTCGACGATCTTGAACGGGGGGACGTATCCCGGCTGGTGTCGGCGAACCAGGAGCTCGAATGAAGCGTCGGCACCCTCGAAGCTGGCGCCATCGGCCTCCAGCTGCTTGACCAGGCGGCTGAGCTCGGCCCCATCGATCCCCCCAGCGGCGAGCTGCTCCAGCCGCCCGGCCCGCCAGGCCGCGTTTGCGCGCCCGCCGAGTTCGCTCACGACCAGCCGCGTCTGACCGCCGACGAGCGCGGGGTCGACATGCTGATAGGCCTGCTCGACTCGCATCGTCGCGGCACCGTGGACCCCGCCCTTGTGGGCGAATGCGCTGCTGCCAACGTACGGCTGATGGGCGTCGGGGGCGATGTTTGCCACCTCGGCAACGAAGCGCGATAGCTCGGGCAGGTGGGTCAGGTCGCCGCTCGCGGGGACCGTTTCGCGGCCGAGCTTCAGGGCCAGATTGGCCCAGATCGTCACCAGGTTCGCGTTGCCGCACCGTTCACCGTAGCCGTTGATCGTGCCTTGCACCTGCCGCACGCCAGCGGCGACCGCCGCCAGGGAATTGGCGACCGCCAGGCCGGCGTCGTCGTGAACGTGGATGCCATAGGTCAGTTCTGGGCCGAGTGCGCCGATGACGGCCGAGGTGATCGCCCCGACCTCGTCGGTCAGGCAGCCGCCGTTCGTGTCGCACAGGACCACGGTCGTCGCGCCCGCGGACGCCGCGGCGCGCAACGTGGCGAGGGCGTAGGCGGGATCGGCCCTGTAGCCGTCGAAGAAGTGCTCCGCGTCGTAGACCACCTCACGGCCGGCGGCAGCCAGGTGGGCGACCGAGTCGCCGATCATCGCCAGGTTCTCGTCGGCCGTGGCGCCCAGCACATCGGTAACGTGCAGCAGCCAGCTCTTGCCGAAGATGGTCACGACCGGCGTCTCGGCCGCCAGCAGCGCCTGGAGGTTCGGGTCGCTGGCCGCCGAGTTGCTGCGGTGCCGCGTCGAGCCGAAGGCCGCCAGGCGTCCCGTGCGGAAGGTCGTGCTGCGTGCCAGGGCGAAGAACTCCTCGTCCTTGGGGTTCGATCCGGGCCAGCCTCCCTCGATGTACGGGAAACCGACCTCGTCGAGGCGGCGCGCGATGCGCAGCTTGTCAGCGAGGGAGAGGACGAGTCCCTCGCGCTGGGTCCCGTCGCGGAGGGTCGTGTCGTACAGGAGCACCGGACCGCTCATGCCGTCGCTCCGGTGGCAGCGGCGACCGGGGGCGAGAGGGCGTCGAGCAGGGCGGCCTCGACGGACGCCGTGCCGGCATCACCGCCGAGGTCCGCAGTGCGCGGGCCCTTGGCGATGACTGTGTCGACGGCGGCGTCGAGGGCATCGGCGGCGGCGGCCTCGTCCAAGGACCAACGCAGCATCAGCGCCGCCGAGGCGACCGCCGCCGTGGGATTCGCCAGGCCTTTCCCGGCGATATCGGGCGCGCTGCCGTGCACCGGCTCGTAAAGGCCAAACCGGCGCGAGGCCTTGATTTCGCCTCCACTTACGCGGCCCAGGCTCGCCGAGGGCAGCATCCCCAGCGATCCGGCGATCGCCGCAGCCTCGTCGGACAGGATGTCGCCGAACAGGTTCTCGGTGACGATGACGTCGAACCGCCGCGGGTCGGCGATGAGCGCCAGTGCGGTCGAGTCGACGAGTGCGTGCTCGACCGAGACCCGCGGATGCCGCTCGGCGATCTCGTCAACCACCTGCCGCCAGAGCCGGCTGGTGGCCAGGACGTTGGCCTTGTCGACGCTCGTCAGGTGGTTGCGTCGGCCCTCGGCCAGGGAGAATGCCAGGTCGACAACCCGCTCGATCTCCGGTCGCGTGTAGCGCAGCGTGTCGACCGCGCCTTCGACGCCATCGGCGCCGCGCTCGGGTCCCTGCGGCGTGCCGAAGTAGAGCCCGCCGGTCAGCTCGCGCACGATGAGCAGGTCAGCGCCTTCGCGGATCTCCGGACGGATGGGGGAGGAGCCCGCCAGGGAGGGGTGGGCGCGGACGGGGCGCAGGTTGGCGAACAGGCCAAGCTCCGACCGCAGGGCGAGGAGCGCCTGCTCTGGGCGAACCTCCGCCCGGGGGTCGCTCCAGCGCGGACCGCCGACCGCTCCGAGGAGCACGGCGTCAGCCCGGCGGCAGGCGTCGAGCGTGCCATACGGCAGCGGGGAGCCGGTCTCGTCAATGGCGGCTCCCCCCACGCCCTGCGCGTCCCAGCTGACGGTGAAGCCGAAGCGCTCGCCGGCGGCATCGACGCAGCGACGGGCGACGGCGGTCACTTCAGGGCCGATGCCGTCGCCGGGAAGGTAGGCGACGCGAAAGGTCGTCACGTCGTCGCCTCGAGCGTGGCCGTTGAGGGTTCGTCGTGCGCGTCGTCGGAGGCCGCTGCGTCCGCGTCTCGGGCCGCGAACAGCTTGTTCAGGGCCGCCAGGTAGGCTCGTAAGCTGGCCTCGACGACGTTGGTCGATAAGCCATGGCCGGTGTACACCGCCGGCGACGACTCGTCACCCTCGGCGAGCTGCCCGATCTTGATCGTGGCCTCGCCCTGGGCATCCTCGCCGGCGCCGACACTGCGCAGTTGGTAGTCGAGCAGCGTGGGCCGGGTGCCGATGAACTGATCGAGGGCGTTGTCGACCGCCTTCAGGAGTGCGTCGACTGGCCCATTGCCCCCGGCGAACGCGCGATAGGTCCGCCCCCCGCTGAAGAGCGACACATTGCCGCTGCTGGACTCGCCCTGGCGGCTGGCGGAGGCCCAGTGCTCGAGCTTGACCACCTGGGGAACCGGATCGGCGTGCTGCTCGGTCAGCGCGAGCAGGTCGGCATCGGTGACGCGCTTCTTCTGGTCAGCGAGCGCGATCGCCTCGGCGTACACCGCGTCGAGATCGGCCGGGTCGAGCTCGACGCCCAGGCGGCGCAGCCGCTCCGACAGCCCGCGCCGTCCGGAGAGCTTGCCCAGGGTCAGGGTCGAGCCGCCCAGGCCGATGGCGGCCGGGGTCATGATCTCGTAGGTCAGCGGGTTCTTCAGGAACCCGTCCTGGTGGATCCCCGATTCATGGGCGAAGGCGTTGGCGCCGACGACGCTCTTGTTGGGCTGGACCGGGATGCCGGTCAGGTAGCTCACCAGGCGGCTGGCAGGGGTGAGCTGCTCGGTCGCCACGCCGGTGGTTGCGCCGCCAAAGCGGGTCGGCCGGGTGCGGAGGGTCATCACCACCTCCTCCAGTGAAGCGTTGCCAGCCCGCTCGCCGAGGCCGTTGATGGTCACCTCGACCTGGCGCGCCCCGGCCCGGATGGCCGCGAGCGTGTTGGCCGTCGCCAGGCCGAGGTCGTTGTGGCAGTGCACGCTGATCAGTGCCTGCCGACCGAAGCGCCGCGCGACCTGGCGGACGAGCGCCGCGAACTCGTCGGGCTCGGCGTACCCGACGGTGTCGGGCACGTTGAGAACCGATGCCCCCGCCTCGATAGCGGCCTCGAAGGCGGTCATGAGGAAGTCGACGTCGCTGCGCGACGCGTCCTCCGCGCTGAATTCAACGTCATCGGTCGGGCGCACGAGGCGCCGGGCCTGCGCGACGCACGAGCTGATGCGCTCCAGCGCCTCCTCGCGGCTGGCCCGCAGCTTGTGGACGAGATGGATCTCCGAGGTGGCGATGAACACGTGGAGCTGCGCCTTGCGTGCGGGCGCGAGGGCGGCAGCGGCGACGGTCACGTCGGCGGGCACGCAGCGCGCCAGGGCGGCGATCGCCGGAGCATCGGGCTGGCCGCCGACCTCCTCTGCGATACGGCGGACCGCCGTGGCCTCCCCGGGCGAGGCGGCGGGGAAACCGGCCTCGATGACGTCGACGTGCAGCCTGGCCAGCTGGCGCGCGACCTGGACCTTCTCGTCGACGGTCAGCGCAGCCCCGGGCGTCTGCTCACCATCGCGCAGGGTCGTGTCGAAGATGCGGATGCGCGGTGACCGACGTGACGGCATCACGCGTTGGCCTCGCCGGATGCGGACGCGGCTACCGCTCCTGCCGCAGCCCCCTCCGGCGTTCCCGCCCAGCCGGGCGGTGCCTGCTTGGGATCGATGAAGGTCATCCGCGAGCGCAGCCCGGCTCCGACCTCCTCGATGCGTGCCCGCGCGTTCTGAGTTCGCAGGCGCCGGAACTCGGGACCGCCGGCGGCCCCCTCTGCGATCCAGCGCCGCGCGAAGCTGCCGTCCTGGATCTCGGTCAGGATCTGGCGCATCTCGGCCCGCACCCGCTCATCGATCAGCCGCGGCCCGGAGACGTAGTCACCGAACTCGGCCGTGTCGCTGATGCTGTAGCGCATGTACGACAGGCCGCCCTGGTACATGAGGTCGACGATGAGCTTCAACTCGTGCATCGTCTCGAAGTAGGCGAGCTCTGGCTGGTAGCCGGCATCGACGAGGGTCTCGAAGCCCGCCTGGACCAGCGAGGTCACCCCGCCACACAGGACGGCCTGCTCTCCGAACAGGTCGGTCTCGGTCTCCTCGGCAAAGGTCGTCTCCAGGATCCCCGCCTTTCCAGAACCGATGGCGGCCGCATAGGCGAGCGTTCGCGCGCGCCCGGTGCCCGTGGTATCGCGCTGGACCGCGAAGAGGGAGGGCACGCCGCCGCCCGCCTGATAGAGGCGGCGCACGATGTGGCCAGGGCCCTTGGGAGCGACCATCCCGACGTCGACGCCCCCCGGCGGGTCGATCTGGCCGAAGTGGATGTTGAAGCCGTGGGCGAAGAGGAGGAGCGCCCCATCGGCCAGGTTCGGTTCGACGTCGCGGGCGTACACGCCAGGCGCCGCCGTGTCGGGCACGAGCACCGCGACCAGGTTCGCGCCGCGGGTCGCGCCGGCCGCGTCGCTGACCTCGAGGCCGGCGGCCCGTGCGCGTTCTGCGGAGCTCGAGTCTGGTCGCAGTCCCACCACGACCTGGACCCCCGAGTCAGCGAGGTTGCGTGCGTGCGCCTCGCCCTGCGAGCCATAGCCCAGGATGGCAACGCGCTGCCCATCGAGAGCGGACCCGTCGATATCGCGGTCATAGAGGATGGTGGTCATGCGCTGATCTCTCCAGGCTGGGTGGTGGATTGGGGGGTGGAGGTGGCGACGCCGGCGGCCATGGCGACCGCGCCGGCCCGGACCAGGGATCGGATGCCCACGGTTCGCAGCGCCTCGAGGGCGCGCTCGACCTGTGCGGGGGAGGCCGTCAACCGCAGGCGCCAGGCATCGGGTGCCTTCGACAGCACCTCGCCGATGGCCAGGCCGAGCGCTCGCTGGACCAGTGCCGCCGTGGCCTCGTCGGCGGGTGGCGTGATCTCGACGAGGGCGAGCTCGAGCTCGACCCGGGGGGTATCGGTGAGGTCGGAGACCTCGACCACCTCGATGAGCCGCTCGAGCTGGGCGACCACCTGGTGGGTGTGCGCGTCGTCGCCGCGGATGATGATCGTCATCCGCGAGAGCCCTTCCTCGTGGGTGGTGCCGACCGTCAGCGAGTCGATGTTGAAGCTTCGGGCGCGGAGCAGGCTCGAGACGCGGTTCAGCGTCCCTGGGCGGTCGAGGACCAGGGCGGTCACCACGTGTCGGGTCGGAGCTCCCGGATCGTGCGGGTCGGTCACCGATCGCCCTCGTCGATGAGGTCCGAGAGGCCGGCGCCCGGCGGCATCATCGGGTAGATGTTCTGCTCGTCGGCGAGGTGGAAGTCGATGAGCACCGGCCCGGGCTCCGCGCGAGCGGCGGTGATCGCGCTGCGCACCTCGTCGGGGGTGGTGGCGCGGTAGCCCGCCATCCCGTATGCCTCGCACAGGCGCAGCAGGTCCGGGCCGAACAGCTCGGCGGAGTGGTAGTTACCGTCGTAGACGATCTCCTGCCACTGCCGGATCATTCCCAGCTTGCGGTTGTTGAGGACCGCGATGCGCACGGGAATCTGCTCCTGGACAAGCGTCCCGAGCTCCTGCATCGTCATCTGGAAGCCGCCGTCGCCGGTGACCGCCCAGGTTTCGCGCTCCGGAGCCCCGAGCGCCGCGCCCATCGCGGCCGGCACCGCGTACCCCATGGTCCCCAGGCCGCCCGACGAGAGATGCCCATACGGGCGGCGGAAGCCGAAATAGCGGGCAGCCCACATCTGGTTCTGGCCCACGTCGCTGACCAGGGTCGCCTGGTGGTCGGTCGCCTCGCCGATCTCGGCGATCACGTAGTCCGCCGAGAGGCGCCCGTGACGCCACCCGCCCGAGCCGTGCCACGATCGCTTCTCGCTGACCTCGCGCCAGATGTTCAGGCGCTTCCACCACGCGTCGCGGCGAGGCGATTGGGGAAGGCGGCGGAGCAACGCGGCGAGCAGATCGCCCGCATCCGCCACGATCCCGAGGTCGGTCTCGACGTTCTTGCCAATCTCGGAACGGTCGACGTCGACGTGCACGACCCGCGCATGCGGCGCGAAGGTCGAGGTCTTCCCGGTGATCCGATCGTCATACCGCATGCCGATGCCGATGAGCAGGTCGCATTGCTGGATCGCCTTGTTGACGTGCATCCAGCCGTGCATGCCGGCATAGCCCAGCGAAAGCCGATGCGTCTCGTCGAGGTTGCCAATGCCGAGCAGGGTGTGCGCCACCGGGATCTCGGCGCGCTCGGCGACCTGCCGCAGCAGGTCGATCGCGTCCGGCCCGCTGATCTGCACACCGTGGCCGGCGAGGATGAGCGGCCGTTCGGCCGCCGCGATCATCTCCGCGAGCTCGTCCGCCTCGGGGACGTCGCCTCGCACCGGTCGGAGCAGCCCGGGCAAGCGCAGCTCACGCGCGGTCGGGTAGGGCGCCGCGGTCTCGAGCTGCAGGACGTCCTTGGGGAAGTCCAGGAGCACCGGACCGGGCCGTCCGGTGCGGGCGATCTCGAACGCCTCGGCGACCGAGAGCGGCACCTCGTCTGGATCCATGACCAGCCGGGCGTACTTGGTGACCGGCAGCGCAATACCAACGATGTCGGTCTCCTGGAACGCGTCGCGCCCGAGCAGGGCGCGGCCGACGTTGCCGGTGATGGCCACCATCGGCACCGAGTCCATCATGGCCGTGGCGAGGCCGGTGACGAGGTTGATGGCCCCCGGACCCGAGGTGGCCATCGCGACCCCGACGCGTCCGGTCGCACGGCTGAATCCGTCGGCGGCGTGCGCAGCACCCTGCTCGTGGCGGACGAGGACGTGGCGCAGCGGGAACTCGCGGAGGACGTCGTAGATGGGGAGGATCGCACCCCCCGGGTAGCCGAACATGACCTCCGCGCCGTTGGCGACCAGCGCTTCGCACAGCGCACGCGCGCCGATCCGCGGCTCAGCGCCTGTCGCGCGCGCCGGGTCGTGCGAGGGAAGGGCTGTCATCGCTGCGATCTCATCGGCTGGTTCTGTTTGGCCTCCGGTAACAAAAATCCCGCCTGGCCTTGCGGGCTGGCGGGATCTGGTGACTTGCTCGGTGCTGGCTGTCAGCCCGGCCGTCCCTCATCCCGCCATCCAACCAGGAGGACGAGCCGAAGAATGCCGATCAGTACGAGCACGCCGAAGCCGCCGCTGGGGGTCAGCGGTCGGGTGATCGGCACAGCGGCGCTCCGGCCGCGCTCGACGGACATGGGTTGCACCCTAGCAGCCATGTCAACCCTGACCCGAGCTCGTGCTTGACCGGGGTCCGTTCGCCGCTGGAACCGTCTCAGCTGGTGACCGCGCCCTCCGACGCGGAGCCCACCAACGCTGCGTATTTGGCCATCACCCCGCGCGCATACCTGGGGGCGGGCGGGCTCCACTGCGCCCGCCGTCGCTCGAGCTCGTCGTCCGCGACCTCGAGGTCGAGGTGTCGGCGGTCGACGTCGATGAGAATCGGATCGCCGTCGGCGATGAGGGCGATGGGTCCGCCAAGGGCGGCCTCCGGCGCCACGTGCCCGACCATCAGGCCGTGGGTTCCGCCCGAGAAGCGTCCATCGGTCAGCAGCGCGACCTCCTCTCCGAGGCCTTCACCGACGAGCGCGGCGGTGACGCTGAGCATCTCCTGCATTCCCGGGCCGCCGACCGGGCCCTCGTAGCGGATGACGATCACATCACCGGGCTTGATGCGCTGGTCGCGGACGGCGAGGTAGCACTCAGCCTCCGAGTCGAAGACGCGCGCCGGGCCGCGGTGGAAGCGTCGCTCGTGGCCGGCCAGCTTGATGACGCAGCCATCCGGCGCCAGCGAGCCGCGCAGGATGGCGAGCCCGCCGACCGGCTTGATCGGCCGCTCGATGTCCACGACGACCTGCTGGCCGGATGTCTCCTCGGCCGCGGCCGCAACCTGGGCGAGCGTCCGGCCGTCGACGTTCGGTGCGTCGCCGGAGAGCAGGTCCCGCTTCAACAGTTCCCGGGCGATCAGACCCATTCCGCCTGCCTCGTACAGGTCGACGGCCGTGTAGCGGCCGCCCGGGGTCAGGTCGGCGACGATTGGGGTCCGCTCGGCGATCGCGTCGAAATCGTCGAGCGCCAGCGGGATCCCGAACTCGTGGGCGATGGCGAGCAGGTGCAGGACACCATTCGTAGACCCCCCGGTGGCGGCCACCGAGGCGATGGCGTTGTCGATCGCGCGCCGGTCGATGATGTCCCGCGGCCGCACCCCGCGGTCCAGGAGGTCCATGACGAGCTCGCCGCAGCGGCGAGCGGCATCCTCCTTGGCCGAGTCCTCGGCGGGGATCGCGTTGAGTCCGCCCGGCGAGATGCCCAGGAACTCGAGCGCGGTGCTCATCGTGTTGGCGGTGAACTGGCCGCCGCAGGCGCCGGCACCAGGACAGGCCGCGTTCTCAACCTCACGCAGCTCCTCGAGGCTCATCTTGCCCGCCCGGTACGCGCCGACCGCCTCGAAGACGCTAACGATGGTGGCGTTGCGCTGCCCGCGGTAGACGCCGGGGTAGATCGTCCCGCTGTAGAGGACCAGTCCCGGAAGGTCGAGGCGGGCAAGGGCCATCACGGCCGCCGGGATCGTCTTGTCGCAGCCGACCAGGCAGACCAGGCCATCGAAAAGGTGCCCGCGGGCCACGAGCTCGATCGAGTCCGCGATCACCTCGCGGCTCACGAGGCTTGCCTTCATTCCCTCGGTGCCCATGCTGACCCCGTCGCTGACCGAGATCGTGTTGAACTCGATTGGCGTGCCGCCCGCCGCGCGGACACCTTCCTTCACGAGCTCGGCGAGACGCCGCTGGTTGTAGTTGCACGGCATCGTCTCGATCCAGGTCGTCGCGACGCCGACGATCGGCTTCGAGAGGTCCTCATCGGTGAAGCCGATGGCCTTGAGCATGGCGCGCGCGGGCGCGCGATCGGGCCCGTCCAGGAGGACGCGGCTGTGCTGGCGAGGATCGTTGGCTTCGGGGTTCGGCATGGTGGGGCCGAAGTCTACGACCCTCGTCCAGCGAGCGCGGTCTTGACGCATCGGCTACGGTCGGAGGACCGATGAGCGACCCGACCGTACTGACACCACGCCCGCGCACGATCGTCGAAAAGATCTGGGACGAGCACGTCGTCGTCCAGGGAACCGACGGCGCGCCCGACGTACTTGGCATCGACCTCCACCTCGTCCATGAGGTGACGAGCCCGCAGGCCTTCGACGGGTTGCGCGCCCGTGGCCTCCGCGTCCGGCATCCCGAGCAGACCCTGGCGACCGCCGACCATTCGATCCCGACCACGGATCGGAGCCTGCCGATCCTCGATCAGATGGCTGCCAACCAGGTCCGTCAGCTCGAGACGAACTGCGCGGAGTTCGAGATCCCCCTGCACGGCATCGGCTCGCCGCACCAGGGGATCGTGCACGTCATCGGTCCAGAGCTGGGCCTGACCCAGCCGGGGATGACGATCGTCTGCGGCGACTCGCATACCGCCACGCATGGCGCCTTCGGAGCGCTTGCCTTCGGCATCGGCACCAGCGAGGTCGAGCACGTCCTCGCCACCCAGACGCTCCTCCAGCGCCAGCCGAAGACATTCGAGGTGCGCGTCGACGGACGCCTGCATCCGGGGGTGACGGCCAAGGACATCATCCTGTCGCTCCTGTCGCGGATCGGCGTTGCGGGCGGCACCGGCCATGTCTTCGAGTACGGGGGCTCCGCCATCCGGGCGCTCGGCATGGAAGGGCGGATGACGATCTGCAACATGAGCATCGAAGGCGGGGCGCGGGCGGGATTGGTTTCGCCGGACGAGACCACGTTCGAGTACGTCGCCGGACGACCGCATGCTCCGCAGGGCCCCGACTGGGAGGCCGCCACGGACCGATGGCGACGCCTCCCATCGGACGAGGGCGCCGAGTTCGACCGCAGCATCACGTTCGACGCAGGCGACCTGGTGCCGATGGTGACCTATGGCACGAACCCGGGCATGGGTTTCCCGATGACCGAGCGCATCCCGGACCCGGAGCGTCTCGCGGACCCCGCGCAGCGCGACTCGCTCCGCGCCGCGCTGGCCTACATGGCGCTCAACCCCGGCGACCCCATCGTGGGCCGGCCGATCGACGTCGTCTTCGTGGGCTCGTGCACGAACAGCCGGATCAGCGACCTGCGCGAGGCAGCTCGGATGATCCGCGGCAGGCATGTCGCCGATGGCGTGCGAATGCTCGTCGTCCCCGGCTCGTCCGAGGTCAAGCGCCAGGCGGAGGCGGAGGGGCTGGGAGCGGTCTTCATCGAGGCGGGCGCGGAATGGCGCGAGTCAGGCTGCTCGATGTGCATCGCCATGAACGGCGACCAGCTGTCGCCGGGCCAGTACGCCGTCAGCACGTCTAACCGCAACTTCGAGGGGCGCCAGGGGAAGGGCGGCCGCACCTTCCTCGCCTCGCCGCTCACCGCCGTGGCCTCCGCGGTGAGCGGCCGGTTGAGCGACCCGCGGGCGCTGCTGTGACCACCGCCAGCCGCGAGCCGTTCGAGCGAGTGGTCTCCGCCGTCGTGCCGATGCCACGCAACGACATCGACACCGACCAGATCATCCCCGCGCGTTTCCTCAAGACCACCAGCCGCGCCGGGCTCGGCGACCAGCTGTTCCACGACTGGCGATACTTGGATGACGGCTCGCCGAACTCCGAGTTCGTGCTCAACCAGCCGGCGATGGCCGGGAGGCAGATCCTGCTGGCCGGCGACAACTTCGGCTGCGGCTCGTCGCGCGAACACGCGCCGTGGGCGCTCACCGCCTGGGGCATCCGCGCCGTCGTCAGCTCGAGCTTCGCCGATATCTTTCGCGGCAATGCGCTGAAGAACGGATTGCTGCCGGTCGCCGTGCCGCCCGAAGAGCTGCGACGCCTCCGCGAGATCATCGAAGCGGAGCCCGATGAGGAGCTGATCGTCGACCTCGAGACATCCGAGCTGCGGCTGCCGGACGGCTCCGCCATCGGCTTCGACGTCGACCCGTTTGCCCGCGCGATGCTGCTCGCCGGCACAGACGAGCTCGGCTACCTCCTCTCGCTCGAGCCGGAGATCGCGTCATACGAGGCAAGCCACCCGGCTGCCGTCTCCACACGTCCGTCGGACTGATCTCCGCGCTGGGTCGTCGGAAAGCGTCAGCCAGCTGCAGGGAACGACCCGAGCACCCGCACGGAGCGCGTCTGTCTTCGTAGCCGTGCGAGTGCACTCCTGAGTGGCTCGGCGCGCTGGTCGCCGTCGACCTGGACCAGGAAGCGGTATTGCCACCGCGTTCCGCCGGCCGGACGTGACTCGATGCGGCTGAGGTTGACGCCGCCCTCGGCCAAGGCACCCAAGGCCCGGTGGAGCGCACCCGCCATGTGCGCGGTTTGGAAGGTGATGATCGTGCTGCGCGCCGCGTGGGGCGATGGGGCGAACGGCCCGGCAGGTCGCGGGACGGCGGCACGCCGTCGGGCTAGGACCGCGAAGCGGGTCTGGTTTCCGGGGTCGTCCTGGATGTCCGACGCGAGAATCCGCAGCCTGTACCGGTCGGCGGCCCGCTGGGAAGCGATGACCGCCAGATGGGGATCACGCGAGGCGGCGAGGTCACGGGCCGCCCCGGCGGTGTCGGCGGCTGGAATCTCCTCCCAGCCAGTCGCTGCGAGGTACCGATCGCACTGCGCCAGCGCCTGCCAGTGGCTCGAGACGCGCCGAATCGCACTCAGCTCGACCCCCCATGCTGCCAGCAGCTGGTGACGCACCGGTAGCAACACCTCGCCGATAACGCGCAACCGCCCGTGCACGAGAGCATCCAGCGCGTCGCCCACCGAACCTGCCGCGGAGTTTTCGAGTGGCAGTACGCCGCCAGCGGTCTCGCCGCCTTCGACAGACGCGCAGACCGCGGAAAAGGTGGGGACCGCGATCGGCTCCACGTTGCCTTCGCCGAAGTAGCCGATGATCGCCTCTTGGCCGTAGGCTCCAGGCTCGCCCTGGAAGGCGATGGCCGGACGGGTCCGATTACTCCGCGGCATCGTGATCGAGGAGCCAGTCGATCGCCTCGATGTAGCCCGGCCAGCCTCGACCCGCGACCTGGTGCCGGGCGGCGGGCCTCGTCACTGAGGTGCGACGCCAGGGCTCGCGGGCGCTGAGGTCCGAGATGTGCACCTCGACGACCGGCCGCTCGCAGGTGATGAGCGCGTCGTACAGCGCGTAGCTGGTGTGCGCCAACGCCCCCGGGTTGATGACCACCGCGTCGTAGTCGAGCCGCTCGAGGCGGTCGATGAGCGATCCCTCGTGGTTCGACTGGAGGTGATCGACCGATGCGCCACGCGACTCCGCGTGCAGTCGTGCAGCCTCGACGATCTCCACCAGGGTCGTCGTCCCGTAGATCTCCGG
>JALYLB010000208.1 GCA_030774475.1 Chloroflexota bacterium
CGACGATGGTCGGACTGTCGGTCCCGGGCGATCTCGTGATCCAGCCCAACGTCTACATGCTCGACGGGAGCAACGGGGCCAACTTGTTGACGGTCGCTGTCGGCCATAGCCTCGACACCCTCAACCACGTCCTGGGCGAGTTTGCAGACCTGTCGGCCGTGTCGGCCATTCGCCGGCCACTGATGACCGCCGAACAGACTCGGGAGCAGATAACGAAGACGGCGCCCGACCAGATCGCGGTGATCGGCAGCCTCACGTCTGGCGCGATCGCCAGCATCCACGTCCGCGAAGCTGTGGCGGGGGGCACCGGGTTCCTGTGGGAGATCAACGGAACGGACGGAACGCTCCGGATCACCGCTCACGCCGCGTTGCCCGAGATCTTCCCCTTGACCGTGGCGGGGGCACGCGGACCGGGCGAGCCCGTCGAGCTTGCCATCCCGTCGGCACTAACGAAGGGGTGGCCCGCGCTTGCCAGCCTGGAAGGAGCGCCCGCCTACAACGTCGGGCGTGCCTACGCCGCGTTCGCGGCAGATATCACCAACGGAACGCATACGGCGCCCGATTTCGCCGACGCCGTCCGACGCCACGCGGTCCTTGCCGCCATCGAGAGGTCGGCGGCGTCAGGGGAACGCGTGAAGGTGTAGCGCACCTGATCGAAGTCGAGTGTCAGACGCGGAGCGAGATCTTCGATCGCGGGCGGCATCTCCCACGAGTTAACGGGCGGGCTCCGGCGGCACATCGGGAAGCAGCCACGGCAGCGCCTCGTCCAGCGGACGGAGCAGTGCGGTGCGGAGGTCGCGGTCGAGCGCAGCTCCCGCGAGGAGTGCCAGGGCGGCGCCCAGCGCGGCCTGCTCCGCGGCGTGCCCCGCTGGACCGTGCTCGGCTCGCCACGCGACGAGCGAGCCATGGCCCTCCGTGAGATCGAGGATCTGCCGGCGCAGCTGCTCCCACTCCTCTCCGCGCTCGGCGGCCTCCAGGACGCGGATGGCTGAACGCTCGGCCTCGCGATAGCGCTCCATCGCCCCGGAATTCTCGTGGCGTGCCCACCCCCAGGCGGCGCGCTCGATGCCATCTCCGGACATGACACGGAGGTCACTCAGCAGCCGATCGACCCCCTGCTCGGAGCCGAGGTAACCACCCGGTCGGAGCGTCTCGTCAGATCCGGTCATGCGCTTGGCAGCCCCATCGCTACGGTGAATCTCCAGCGCCATTCATGGCGCCGAGCAACGTGTCATGGTCGAACGGACCGTCGTGCCTGCGGCCGTTGATGAAGAAGGTAGGCGTGCCGTTCACTCCACTCCGAACTCCGCTCATGAAATCCTCGCGCACACGGTCGGCGTGCGTGCCATCGGCGAGCTCGCGCTCAAATCGGTCGAGATCGAGACCGATCGCCTCTGCATACATTCGGAGATCTCGATCTCCGAGGCGTCGCTGGTTCTCATAGAGCCGATCGTGCATCTCCCAGAATCGCTCCTGCGCGGCGGCTGCCTCGGCCGCCTCGGCTGCAGCCTCGGCATGAGGATGCGATGTCGAGATCGGGAAGTTGCGGAACACAAACCGCAATCGATCGCCCATCTGGCGTTGGAGGCGCTTCACGATCGGATATGCCTCGCCGCAGTACGGGCACTCGTAATCGCCGTACTCGACGAGGGTCACCATCGCATCGGCGGCTCCCTGGACGTGGTCGCGTTCCTCGGAGACCGGCACCGACAGGACCGATTCCCACGTGGTTTGGCTCACGGTCTGTTCTTGCCGGGCGTCAACCCCTCAAGGGCGCGCAGGATTCCGTCTGCCCCGGGATTGATGCCTACCGGGGATATGTAACTCCAGCGCACGATCCCGTCTGCGTCGATCACGAACAGCGCCCGCTCACTCGTGCCATCGGGGGCTCGGTACACACCGTAGGTGCGGGCGACCTCGCCCTTGGGCTCAAAGTCGGCGAGGAGCGGGAAATGGAGGTTCCGATCCTTGGCGAACGCCAGGTGGCTCCAGATGCCGTCGACGGAGATGCCGAGCAGCTCCGCGTCATGCTTCCGGAACTCCGGCATCAGCTCCTGGTACAGCGCCAGCTGATCGGTGCAGACCGGGCTCCAGTCCTCCGGGTAGAAGACGAGCACCACCGGTCGTCCGCGAAACTCGGATAGCCTGACGGTCTGGCTCGGCGTCGACCTCAGCTCGAAATCCGGGGCCTGGCGGCCGGGCGCAAACGGCGATCCGCGCGGGGATATGTTGGAAACACTCACGGCAATTGGTCCCTGAGGCTGCGTATTCCAGGCCGATGCAGATGATGGGCGCCCGTGAAGAGCATCGCAAGGCGGTGGTACGGCGGGTTGGAGCGCGATGCGCCGGTAGGGCGGATCGTCGCGCGCGCGGGCAATTTCCGAAGGCTATGTCCGCACCTGAGGGGAGGGTGGATCGTTCAGCAGACCGTCCACGACGATGTCGCTGAGCATCCCGGCGAATGCGCGGGGAGAGGCGGCGAAGCTGTCGCCGAGCAGCGTTACGAGCGGCACCTCCGCGTTGACCGAGGTCATGGCGAGGACTGCGTAGACCATCACGTCGATTGGGAATGGCCGCACCCGACCCTGTTCGACCAGCCGCTGCACGAGGGGAGCCACTGCATCGCGAACCGGCACCAGGTAGTGCTCGAACACGTATTCCAGCCGCTCGCCACCTCGTATCGCCTCGTATTGCATGATCCGCGGGAGGTCCGGCTCGGCAACGTCTGCTTGATGAAATGCGCGCACGAGGTTCCGCAAGCGGGCCAAGTCGTCGTCGCCTGGGACGTCGAGAGCGGTGCGCAGGCGAGCGACCTGAAGGCTGAGGGACCGATCGACGACCGCGCGCCAGAACTGCTCCTTCGTGCCAAAGCGGTCATTGATGAAGTTGTGGCTCACGCCCAGCCGCCGCGCCAGCTCGCGGACCGACGCACCGTCGTAGCCGAGCTCCGCGAACGCGGCCAGGCCACGGGCCAGGATCTCGGAGTCGGGGAGGACGTCGGTAGGGTTCGCCGGGCGGCCCACGCGGCGCGCGGGCGCTCGAGTCAGCGGTTCGTTCCCTGGGCCGATCATGGTGGCAACTCCAAACGGAAACGCGGCGGCATACTTGACATTCGTCAGATTACGAG
>JALYLB010000209.1 GCA_030774475.1 Chloroflexota bacterium
TTCCAATGAAGATCGCTGTCCCGCTTGAGACGGCGGAGGGCGAGAATCGCGTGGCCCTCACGCCGCAGTCGATCGGCCAGATTATCGCCGATGGCAACCAGGTTCTCGTCCAGGTGGGTGCCGGCGAGGCCTCCTTCATCAGCGACGAGGCGTACCGCGAGGCTGGAGCGAGCATCGTCCCCGACGCCTCGACCCTCTACCGCGACGCCGACATGACGGTGCGCGTTGGGCGCCCGTCCGAGGACGAGATCACGCAGCTGCGCGCTGGCACTGTCCTGATCGGGACGCTCGGGACCCTTTCGAATCCGAAGCTGGCCCAGTCGCTGGCCGACACGGGCGTGACGGCCATCAGCATGGATGCCATTCCGCGCATCACCCGGGCACAGAGCATGGACACCCTCTCCAGCCAGGCAACCGTGGCGGGTTACAAAGCGGTCCTCATCGGGGCCGAGCGCCTGCCCAAGTTCTTCCCCCTGCTCACTACGGCTGCCGGCACCGTCCGGCCGGCGCGCGTCCTCATCTTCGGGGCTGGCGTGGCCGGGCTGATGGCGATTGGCACTGCCAAGCGGCTGGGTGCGGTGGTCGAGGCGACCGACGTGCGACCGGTGGTCAAGGAACAGGTCCAGTCGCTGGGCGGCACGTTCCTTGAGGTCGAGATGACCGATGAGGAGAAGGCATCGGCCGAGACGGCCGGCGGCTATGCGGCAGAGATGAGCGACGACTACAAGCGTCGCCAGGCGGAGCTGATCGCCTCGCGGGTCGGCGAGGCCGATGTGGTCATCACCACCGCCCTGATCCCGGGGCGCCCCGCGCCGCGGCTGATCACCGCCGAGATGGTCGAGACCATGCGGCCGGGCAGCGTGATCATCGACCTGGCCGCGGAGGCGGGCGGGAACTGCGAGCTCACCGAGCCCGGCAAGGAGGTGGTCAAGCACGGAGTGCGGATCATCGGGCTCACGAACCTGCCGGCCACCATGCCCGGCAGCTCGACCCAGATGTTCAGCAAGAACGTCCAGACCCTTATCAAGCACCTGGCGCCCGCCGGCGAGCTGGCCCTCAACTTCGACGACGAGATCACCCGCGGCGCCACCATCACCCACGGGGGCAAGGTCGTGCACGAGGCCACCGCCAAGGCGCTCGGCATCGAGCCGGCGCCAGTCATGGCGACATCCGGGGCGGCGACGCCATCGGCTCAAGGCGGCACGCCATGACGGAGGCGCTCGACCCCCGCGCGCTGCTCGACGCGCTGTTCATCCTGGTCCTGGCCGGCTTTGTCGGCTACGAGGTGGTCAGCAAGGTGCCCACCATGCTGCACACGCCGCTGATGTCCGGCGCCAACGCGATCCATGGGGTGATCGTGGTGGGCGCCATGTTCGTGGCGGCCAGCGCTGATGACCCCTTGCGGGTGGTGCTCGCGCTGATCGGCGTCCTGCTGGGAACGATCAACGTGGTCGGCGGCTTCGTCGTCACCGACCGCATGCTCGAGATGTTCCGCAAGCGGCCGGAGCCGAAGCCAGAGGACCAGTCATGACCACCCTCGAGGTCTTGACCTTCCTCATCTACCTGATCGCCGGGGTCACCTTCATCCTGGCCCTCAAGTTCCTCTCCTCGCCCAAGACGGCGCGGACCGGGAACCTGCTGGGCGCCGGCGGCATGGCCCTGGTCGTCGCCTGGACCCTGTTCACCACCACCGGGATGCTCGAGCACTGGTGGACCGTGTTGGTCGCCGGCATGGTCGGGGCGGTCATTGGAGTGCTTGGCGCGCGCCGGGTGCCGATGACCGCCATGCCACAGATGGTCGCCATCTTCAACGGCGCCGGCGGCGGCGCGGCCGCGGTCGTCGCGCTGTCGGAATTCCTCAATTCGGTCAAAGGTGCCCCGGCTGGAGCGCCGCTCCTTCCGGTCGTGCCGATGATCGCAACGCTCCTTGGTGCGGTGATCGGTTCGGTGAGCCTGACCGGGTCAGTCGTCGCATTCGGAAAGCTGCAGGGGGTCATCCCCTCGCGCCCAGTGAGCCTTCCCGGCCAGAACGTCATTGCCGCGCTCGTCCTCGGTGCGCTGCTGGTGCTGGGCGTGCTGCTCGCGGTGGTGACGAACAGCATCGCGTTGTTCCTCATCTTCGTGGCGCTGGCACTGGTCGCCGGGGTGCTGATCGTCATGCCGATCGGCGGCGCCGACATGCCTGTCGTCATCAGCCTCCTGAACAGCTACACCGGGATCGCAGTCGCGGCCACCGGCTACGTGCTCGGCAACTACGCGCTGCTGATTGCCGGCACGCTGGTAGGCGCATCGGGCGCGATCCTCACCCAGCTCATGTGCAAGGCCATGAACCGCTCAATCTTCAACGTCCTGTTCGGGGCGTTCGGCACGGGCGGCGGGGTCATCGCCGCCGGAGCCGAGGGCGAGCAGACCATCCGCGAGATCACCGCGGAGGACGCCGCGGTGCTCATGGCGTATGGCAAGAAGGTGATCGTGGTCCCCGGCTACGGGATGGCCGTCGCCCAGGCCCAGGGCCCGGTGCGCGAGCTCATGGACCTGCTGCTGGCCAAGGGGGTCGACGTCGAGTTCGCGATTCACCCGGTCGCTGGCCGCATGCCGGGGCACATGAATGTGCTGCTGGCCGAGGCCAACGTCCCGTACGACCGGCTCAAGGAGATGGACGAGATCAATGACGACTTCGCCAACGCCGATGTGGCGCTGGTGATCGGCGCCAATGACGTCACCAACCCCGCCGCCCGAACCGACACGACCTCCCCGATCTACGGCATGCCGATCCTCAACGTCGACAAGGCCCATAACGTCGTGGTGCTGAAGCGTTCCATGGCCTCAGGCTTCGCCGGGATCCCGAACCCGCTCTACTCGGAGCCTGAGACGGCGATGCTGTTCGGTGACGCCAAGAAGACCGTGGAGGCATTGGTCGCCGGGGTGAAGGCCGCGTAACTGCTCGTCCGGGGCCTGGGTGGTCGGTTCGGTGTGAGCTCCGTGTCACGTAACTTCCAGGGACGGCCGGGCTGCCAAGGCCTCCGGCGACGGATGTGCGGAACCAGGCACATTTCGCGACGATGAGCCGCGTCCTTGGGAGTTACGTGACGCCCGCGTTACATCGGCTACGCGTTGACCGCTAGATCGCGCCGGCGAAGGTGGCGAATCCGATCATGCCGACCACGTAGAGCGCCAGCGCGATGGCGGAGTCGACGCCCATCGGTCCGATCTTGCGAGTGGGCCGCGCGACCAGGCCCCAGAGGAAGACCACGGTGAGCAGGATCCCGAGCCCGGTGAGGTAGATGTCGACCGAGGTGATCTCCGGCAGCACCGCGTGCCCTGAGATGAGGCCCGCCCACAGGAAGAGGACCGGCAGGAAGGCATTGCCGCCAAAGATGTCGCTCACCGCGAGCTGGTAGTCACCCATCCGGGCGGACGCGATCCCGGTGCTGATCTCCGGCACGGAGGTCGACGCCGCCAGCAGGGTCGCGCCGAAGACGACGCCCGACAGCCCCCAGCCCGCCGCCAATCGCTCCCCGCTCTGCTCGAGCACCAGCCCGGCACCCAACGTGACCAGCGCCGCCACCAGGAAGCGCAGCGCGACGCGCTGGCCGCCAAGGGCTATCGTCGACGTGGCGCGCATCTCAGCCGCATGGCCGCGTGGCACCTCCTGGCCGTCAGGCGGGTTGCCGGCCGCGTGCCACGGGAGGGCATCCCGGGAGTGGTTGATCAACCACAGGCCCGCCAGCCAGATCACCACGATCAGGAGCTCTCCCGGGCCGATCCGCGCCACGACCAGGCCGCTCGGGAGGAAATGGCCCATGACCGCGACGATGAGCACTGCGATCACCAGCGCCCCCTCGAGGACCAGCACCAGCGACGCCGCGCGATAGGTGAGCGGCGGACGGCCTTTGACGCCGAACGCGTCGATCGCGACCAGGACCAGTGTCTGGATCGCAATCCCGCCAAGGATGTTGCCGATGGCGATCCCCAGGTCGCCGCTCACCGCGGCGCCGGTGGTGATCGCGATCTCCGGCAGGTTCGTGGTGATGGCCAGGATGAGCAGTCCGCCGAGCGCCTCCCCGAAGCCGAAGCGCCGATCGAGCGTGTCGGTCGTATCGCTGAGCCAGATGCCTGCCAGCCAGACGGCGACCGCGCTGCCGCCGAAGAGCGCAACCGCGGCCAGCATCGACGTTCCGGCGAACACGCCGCTAGGCTACCTGCTCGTGGAGCGGTGGGTGGCCCTCGACGTGGGCGAGACGTTGATCGACGAGACGCGGATCTGGTCGACCTGGGCCGACACGCTCGGCATCCCGCGCCTGACCTTCATGGCCGCCATGGGCGCCACGCTCGCCACCGGCGGCGACTTTCGGCACACGTTCAGCCTGCTCGGGGTGGACGACTGGGGCAGCCGTCGCGCCGATGTCGAGGCGATGTACGAAGGCTTCCAGGAGGAGGACCTCTACCCCGATGCGCGGCGGAGCATCGATGCGCTGTGCCGCGATGGCTACCGAGTCGCGATCCTGGCCAACCAGCCGGCCTCGCGCAGCGCCGAGCTACGGGCCCTCGGGTTCGCGCCCGACGTGATCGCGATGTCCGACGAGATGGGAGTCGCGAAGCCGGATCCCGCCTTCTTCGTCCGCTCCCTCGAGCTGATGGGGGGGCCTGAGCCGGCGAACGTGGCCTACGTCGGGGATCGGCTTGACAACGACGTGCTGCCCTCGGTGCGGGCCGGGATGCGCGCGGTCTGGTTGCGCCGCGGGCCATGGGGAGTGATCGGTGACCCAAGCCACGCGGGTGCGGAGGCTGCCGCCAACCTGGTCGTCGACAGCCTCGATGAGCTGGTGGCGCGCATCGGCGAGGCCTGGGCCAAGACCTAGCCGTCGGCTATCCTTCCGTCGAGGCCAGGCGCCATCCGCCCGCCCCCGGCGCGACCCGCCGCCGATATCCGCAGGGTCACAGGTGGAGACTGCGCGCGGCGCGGTCTCCTGTCTGTTTTCAGCGAGGGCGGCGTGGCGAACTCGACGACGGTCGGCGCGATGGAGATCTTCGTGCTGTTGGTGGCGGCCGCGAGCCTGCTGGCGGTCGTCACTCGCCGGGTCACGATCGTTCCGTACAGCGTGGCGCTCGTCCTGCTGGGCCTCGTGGTCGCCGTGCTGCGCCCCCCGATCCAGGTCGCCGTCGACCCGGACCTGATCCTGGCCGTGCTGCTGCCGGCGCTCGTCTTCGAGGGCGCCTACCGAACCGACATCCGCATCCTGGCTCGCATGCTGCCCGCCGTCCTGCTGTTGGCGGTGCCCGGGGTGCTGATCACCGCAGTGCTGGTGGGGGTCGTCCTCAACCTGGTCACCGGGCTGGACTTCGGTCTCAGCTTCCTCGTCGGCACCATGCTCGCCGCCACCGACCCGGCCGCGACGCTGGCGGTCGTCGGCAGGATCGGTACGCCGCGCCGGCTCACGACCCTCCTCGAGGCGGAGAGCCTGTTCAACGACGGCACCGGGGTGGTCATCTTCGCCATCGCGCTCGAGGCGCTGACGGCCCAGACGTCCCTGGGCCGAATGACGTGGGAGCTCGTGCTCGCGCTCGTCGTCTCGAGCGCCATCGGCGGGATCGTGGGCTTCGTCGCGTCGCGCGTCCTCGCCGGCATCAACGACCACCTCGTCGAGGTGACCATCTCCCTGGTCGCGGCCTACGGCAGCTACCTGCTCGCCGCCCGCGTCGGGCTTTCCGGGCTGATCGCGAGCGTGGTCTGCGGGCTCGTCTTCTCGGGCTACGGGCGCCGTTTCGGGATGAGCCCCGCCGCCCGCGAGGCGATCGACATCGTGTGGGAGTTCATCGGCTTCCTGGCGACGACGCTCGTCTTCCTGCTCATCGGCCTGTCGATCGGCGTCTCGCAGCTCGCCGCCGCCGGGCTCGCTACCCTCGCCACGCTGGTGGCCCTCCTGGTCTCTCGCGCGTTCATCGTGTACGGCCTGCTCGGGGGTGCGAGCCAGCTGCTGCGCCTGGTCGTCCGATGGCGCCCGATCCCCGCCGCGTGGCTGCACGTCACCGCCTGGGCGGGCCTGCGCGGGGCGGTCTCGGTGGCGCTCGCCCTGTCGCTGCCGGCCACCCTGCCGCAGCGCAGCCTGCTGCAGGGGATCGTCTTCGGCGCGACGTTGCTCACCCTGCTCCTCCAGGGCACCACCGCGCGCCCGCTCGTCGAGAGGCTTGCGCTGACGGCTGAGCCGGAAAACGAGTGAGGCCCCTCGCGCGGAGGGGCCTCAAGCGCACGGGCGATCAGGACGCGGGCTCGACCATCACGGCGGGCGTCCGCTCTTGTCGCGGGAAGGCCATGGTCAGGCCGGCGTAGGCCAGGAATCCGGCCAGTAGACCGACCACCCAGCTGTAGTCGTAGAGCGGCTTGAGGAAGCCGATCACGCCGTCCGCTGGGAAGGGACCCTGGGTGCCAGTCGCGGTGTACGCTCCGCCCACGGCCAGGACCACGCCGATGGCCAGCGCGACCACCGCCCGCCAGTTCCAGCCTCCTGCGTATCGGTACACGCCGGTCGTCTTGTACAGCTCGAGCAGGTTGAGTCGCGTCCTGCGCATGAGCCAGTAGTCGGCGATCAGCACCCCGGCGATGGCGCCCGTGGCGCCGCCGTAGAAGCCCAGCCAGGTGAAGATGTAGACGTGGGGGTCGCTGAGCAGATTCCACGGCTGGATCAGGATGCCGATCACGCCGGTGATCAGGCCGCCGGTCCGGAAGCTGATCAGCTTGGGCCATGCGTTTGAGAAGTCGTACGAGGGGCTGACGATGTTGGCCGCGACGTTCACCGACAGCGTCGCGACGCCCAGCGCGAACAGCGCGAAGGCGACGACGAACGGGTTGCCGAACTTCCCGGTCAGGGTGACCGGGTCCCAGATCGCCTGCCCGTAGACCACAACGGTCGCCGAGGTGACCAGGATCGCGATCAACGGAAAGATGGTCATGGTCGTGGGCAGGCCCAGGATCTGGCCGATCGCCTGCGCACGCTGGCTGCGCCCGAAGCGCGTGAAGTCCGGCATGTTCAGGGAGAGGGTCGACCAGAAGGCGATCATGCCCATCAGCGCCGGCGGGAAGAGCTTGAACCAGAAGTCGCTGCCCCAGCCGACCTTGCCGGGCTCACTCAGGATCGGCCCAAAGCCCTTGGCCTGGATCACCATCCAGACGAGCAGGAAGACGGCGACTACCAGGACGAAGGGCGCCGCCCAGTTCTCGAAGCGGCGCACCGCGTCCATGCCGCGCAGGATGATGAGGATGTTCAGTCCCCAGAAGACCAGGAAGCTGAGCCACAGCGTCCAGGGCTGCGTTCCGGCCGCCCCGAATCCCAGGGAGAGCGGAGACGCCTCGGTCCAACCCTTGCCCAGTATCGCGCCGACCAGGGTGTAGACCGCCCCGCCGCCGATCCAGGTCTGGATCCCGAACCAGCCGCACGCCACGCCGGCGCGCAGCAGGGCGGGCAGGTTGGCGCCAAACACGCCGAAGGAGGCGCGCGCGAAGACCGGATACGGGATCCCGTACTTCGTGCCGGCGTGGCTGTTGAGCAGCATGGGCACCAGGACGATCACGTTGGCGACGGCGATCGTGAGGATGGCCTGGACCCAGTCCATCCCCAGCAGGATGAGCCCGGAGGCGAGCAACCAGGTAGGGATGTTGTGGGCCATCCCGATCCAGAGCGCCACGTAGTTGTACGTGGTCCAGGTGCGCTTCTCGATGGGAACCGGCGCGAGGTCCTCGTTATAGAGCGGGCTGTCTGACACGGCGGCTTCCGCGCGCGGCGTCAGCTCGTGCCGTCCGTCGGGATGGACGGTTTCCTCGAAGGTGGCGGCGGTCATGGGCGTCCCTCTCCGATCAAGCCCGCGGCTTCATGCGCGGTTTCGCCCGCTACCGTACAGCGCGCTGCAAGGGGGTTGGGTGAGGTCCGGAGTGGTTGCTGAATGCCGGTCAGGCGAGGGTCGCGTCGCTGACCTCGAGCGCCGAGTCGATGAGCGCGAAGCCCTCTCGGAGCTGCTCCTCAGTGATGCACAGCGGCGGGTTGGTGAAGAGCCCGTTCCAGTGGGTCATGGTGTAGAGGCCATCGGCTCGCAGGCGAGCATCTACCGCGCTCATCTCGGGAGAGGTCGTGTTGAAGGCGGAGATCGGCTCACGGGTGGCGCGGTTGCGGATGAGCTCGATGATCCCGAACAGCCCGATGTTCCTGGTCGTGCCGACGCTCGGGTGCTTCGCCGCCAGCTCGCCATGCAACGAGCGCATCACCGGGTCGAGGCGAGCGGCGTTGCCCACCAGGTCGTCGTCGCGCAGGACGTTGACCGCGGCGATCGCCGCCGCGCAGCTCACCGGATGCGCGGAGTAGGTGAGCCCGCCGAAGTAGACCTTGTCGTCGAACGCGCGCGCGATCTTGGGCGGGATGGCCACGGCCCCGAGCGGCAGGTACGAGCTGGTAAGGCCCTTGGCCATGGTCAACAGGTCCGGCACCACGTCCCAGTGATCGACCGCGAACCAGCGCCCAGTGCGACCGAACCCGGCCATCACCTCGTCGGCGATCATGAGGATCCCGTACTTCGTGCACAGCTCCCGGACGCCCTGCAGGTAGCCGTCGGGCGGGATGAGGATTCCGTTGGTGCCGGTGACCGTCTCGAGGATGAACGCGGCGATGGTGTGCGCGCCCTCGTACCGGATCACGTCCTCGAGGCCCTGCAGGCTCTCCTCGAC